>CAYQOQ010000199.1:0-7338 GCA_964419175.1 uncultured Occallatibacter sp.
CGGCGCTCGACGAGCTCTCGGCGATTGCGTTCGAGTACTACCGCAAACACATTCTCGACGATCCGGGGGTGGTGACTTACTTTGAGCAGTCCACGCCGGTGGGCGAGCTGGAACAGGCCAAGATCGGCTCGCGGCCGGCGCGGCGAAATGCTTCTCCCAAGCTCACGGATCTGCGCGCCATTCCGTGGGTTTTCGGCTGGACGCAATCAAGGCTGCTGGTTCCGGCGTGGTTTGGCGTGGGCTTTGCTCTGGAGCAGTTCTTGAGCAAGCCCGGCGCACCCGGTTCGCTCGCCCTCTTGCAGACCATGGCGCAGGAGTTTCCGCTGTTCATCGACCTGCTGCGCAACGTGGAAATGGCGCTGGGCAAGGTGGACCTGGCGACCGCGCGGCTCTACTCCGAACTGGTGGAGGACCGGCTGCTGCGCGAGCGGACTTACGACATGTTCGAGGCCGAGTTCCACCGCACGGTGCGCGCGGTGCTGGCGGTGACCGGGCAGAAGGAACTGCTGGAAACCAACCAGGTGCTGGGCCGCTCCATCAAGCTGCGCAATCCCTACGTCGATCCCATGCACCTGATCCAGGTGGATATGCTGCGCCGCAAGCGCGCCGGAGAAGACACGCCGGAGGTGAACCGCGCGATTGCGGCGACCATCAGCGGCATTTCGGCGGGGCTGAGGAACACGGGGTGAGGGGCGCGGGGAGCCCTCATCCAGTGCGTTCGCACCGCCTTCAATGCGGCTGCGTCGTGGCAAGGCCATGAATTTGACGTGGTTCTCCCTTGCCATGGGCCGCCATTCGGTACTACGCTAGCGGTATGCGTCGATGTCGCTAACACCGCCTTGGTGTCAACCGCGATGCAGACGTGCGCCCTGTTCGCGCGTGTCTTTTCCCGCCTGACAGCACTACCATCACCCAAAAATCTGAAGAAAACGCTTTGGGAGAATATCCCGGAAAGAGAAGATCATCATGGCGCATATCGCCGCGGATGTAACTGAACTCATTGGCCGGACCCCGTTGGTGCGGCTGAACAAAGTGGCGGCTGGGCTGCCCGCAACGGTTGTGGTCAAACTGGAGAGCCGGAACCCTGTGGCCAGCGTAAAAGACCGCCTCGGCTTGGCGCTCATTGAGGCCGCCGAGAAAGCCGGCAAGATTACCCCCGGCAAGACCGTGCTGATTGAGCCGACCAGCGGCAACACCGGCATTGCGCTGGCTTTTGTTGCCGCAGTGAAGGGCTACCGGCTGATTCTCACCCTGCCCGAGACGATGAGCCTGGAGCGCCGTGTGCTGTTGCTGGCCTTCGGCGCCGAGATCGTGCTGACCCCCGGCCCCAACGGCATGAAGGGCGCCGTGGCCAAGGCCGAGGAGATTCTGGCCAAGACTCCGAACGGCTTCATCCCGCAGCAGTTCAACAACCCCGCCAACCCGGCCATTCACCAGGCCACTACCGGCCCCGAAATCTGGGACGACACCGACGGCAAGGTGGACTTTCTCATCAGCGGCACCGGCACCGGCGGCACCATCACCGGCGTGGCTCGCTACATCAAGCCGCTGAAGCCGTCGTTCAAGGCCATCGCCGTGGAGCCGACCGACAGCCCCGTGCTCTCCGGCGGCAAGCCCGGACCGCACAAGATTCAGGGCATCGGACCGGGATTCGTCCCCGGCGTGCTGGACACCAGCCTGGTCGATGAGGTCATTCAGATCACCAACGACGAAGCCATCAACGCCGCACGCGAACTGCCGCTGAAAGAGGGCTTGTTTGTGGGCATCAGCTCCGGCGCTGCGGTGGCGGCGGCGCTGAAGGTGGCTGCCCGGCCGGAGAATGCGGGCAAGCTCATCGTGGCCATTCTGCCCGACTTCGGCGAGCGCTATCTCTCCTCGCCGCTGTTCGAATCGCTCCGTCAGAAGGCCCTGGCGCTGCCCACCGAAGCCATCGCAGTGTAAGCTCGAGTGGGGCCGTTTCTCTTTTGCCTTGAAGGGGATGGGCTGAAGCCCCTCCCCTTCGGGGTTTGATTCAAGCGGGTTCGGAAGCCTGACTGTTTACTTGCCCAAAATGTCCCTGTTTGCCCACATCCGCGATGACATCGACTCCGTGATGGAGCGCGATCCGGCTGCGCGTTCGCGGCTGGAAGTTCTGCTCTGCTATCCGGGACTGTGGGCGGTGTGGATTCAACGCATCTCGCACGCCCTGTGGCGCGCGCGGCTGCTGCTGCTGGCGCGGCTGGTCTCACAGGTCGCCCGCTTCTTCACCGGCGTCGATATTCATCCCGGCGCAGAGTTGGGGCGGCGGCTGTTCATCGACCACGCAACCGGAGTGGTGATCGGCGAAACCGCCATTGTGGGCAGCGACGTGACCATGTACCAGGGCGTGACCCTGGGCGGCACCGGGAAGGGCCACGGCAAACGCCACCCCACGGTCTGCGACCGCGTCTTCATCGGCAACAACGCCAATTTGCTGGGCAACATCACCGTGGGCGAAAACTCGCGCGTGGGCGCAGGTTCCGTCGTGCTCTCCGATGTGCCTCCCAACTCCACCGTGGTCGGCGTTCCCGCGCACATCGTCTATCGCAACGGGGAGCGCGTGCTCATCACCGATCCCCACGACGTGAAGGACCCGCTCTCCGACGCGCTCATCGCCCTCTCAGCCCGCGTGGAGGAACTGGAACGGCTGCTTGGCGGCCAGGCGCAACCCGCCGAACCCTTCGCCACAGAGGCAGCAGAGCGCGAAGCCTACCGCGAGGAGCTGGAACGGCTGCGGCAATATGTTTCGATGGGCGAAGGGATTTGAATCTGCAGAGTATTCGTGGTTGGAGAAGAGGGGGTCAAGCCTTCGCTTGGGGCTCTGCAGGGGAATTTTGAGTGTCAGGACCCGCCGCCAAAGAAACCTGATTGATCGGGATTGCGAGAGTATGTACCTCTCCACTTGGCAGGGTGAGATTGAAATCGACGTCACCGGGTGACTGGATCGCCAAGCCTGAAAAATTGAATATCAGCCGGGCCACAGACGCTCCCCCAAAGCGAACAGCGCTATCCGCGGTCGCGCCCTGTTTGCCATTCTGCATGACGGAAAGTTGACACTTGAACTGTTCGGTTTCCTCCTCGTGCTCCCTTCTGAGGAGAGCAACAAATGTCAACTCAGAAATAAACACTGGAAACGCTGGCACAGTGATTTGATCGAGAACATTGAAAATGCTCAGCCGAGAAGTTAGCTGGTCTATTGAGACACTTTGCGCGCAAACGGAGAACTGAACTTTCATGCTGGTTTGCTCACCGGCCAATCAACTCGCGCTGGTTCCACTTGAACTCATTGAGGCTGTTGACGTCGCTCATCGCTGCAAACGCTTGATGGGTCGGCACTTCTTGTGCCTTGGCCATTCTCAGGATAAGTTCGCCCCATTCCAGATCGGAGAGATTCAACCCCGAAAGGGCGGTCCATTTATCAGGAAGGTTGCTTGCTGCAAGAGCTATGAGAACCACATATTTTCGTGCAACCTCGAGCGCACTCGCAGCTGGGCCGGCATGTTTGAGCAGATCCAAAAGCTCCTGAGGTGAAGCATTGTGCAGGAGAACCTGAATTGCTGCGTCCCTCTTCAACTTTTCAAGCAAATACGAGGGAGTGTTCGCATACAAAACGGCACTCTTTGCTGATTGGGTCAGGTCTACAGAGTCAATGTTGCTCATTTTCCCTCCAGGTCAGCCTGAAAAACCTAGCCGTATTTGCGTCGTAGGGACAATTCCCTATGAGGTGGACAACCTCACATCCCTTACCCCATTTGCTCCAAATCATTGGCAGTTTGCCTCGTTTGGTGGATCGAAGATCACCTAGCGCCAGATTTTCCTCGCCAATCACGATCCCGGAATGCGATTCCGAGCCTTGGGAATCGAAATATACCACAATGTCGCCAACTTGGGCATCACGCTCGGGAACCTCTTGAAAGCCATCCTCGTCCAAAATGAACAGTGGGCTGGTGTATACAGAGGTGCGTCGGCTTCCAAAGGTCAATCCGTGGCAATTGTAAACGGGACATGCGCCGTTCACCCTGCGTACTCCCGGATAGGCCTTGGCGTCCTCAAGTTGTCCCCATTCAAACGCAGAGAGATACCACAACTGACTATTCTCGATCTCCTGGTTTGACCGGGTTCGTAATGGGATTGAGGTCGGGGGCATCCTCCCCGCGGCATTCAGGACTATTTCGTTCATCGGCAGAAAGAGCGATCAACTTCAGTATAGACGCCGCAAGTCTAATAATGTGCTGAAGGTGCGTTTGCAGGCCAAACCTCTGCTGGGGGTGGCCTGACCATTTCAAGGTCGGTTGCGAGAATCGGAATGCGAAACCGCGAATTCTGTGAGGGGCGCGGTGTCGGAACGGCTGCGTTGTCTAAAGAGCTGGGACGCATGAATACGCTGCCCGGCTGTAGGTACCGCGGCCTGCAACCGGGCTTTCGTCCTGCGGTGCTGCGGATGGGCTAATCTGCATCGCGCACCCCGGTTTCTTTTTGGGAACGGCGATTCGACTATTCCCGAATCGCCCCAACTCCCGCAAATTCAAGCATTTTCCTCTCAAGTCCCTGCCCCACCGCGCCCTAGACTGCGGGCAGAGGCTCGTTCTACGCCATGCACGTCCGCATTTTCAGAACGTCTTTCGTCCTCCCGCTTTGGCTTGCGGTTCTCACCCCGTTCAGCTTTGGATTTTCCGCGGCAGGACCGGCCTTCGGCCTGGGACAAAGGCCGACGATGGAGCAGCCTTCCCCGCTTGTAACTCACCCGTCCCCCCTTCCCATTCACTTCTTCCCCGGCGGCTTGCGGCCCAACGCCGCCACCACCAACGCAACCACCACGACGCTTACCCTTTCGGCGTCCTCGGTGAACGCAGGAACGGCGGTCACGCTGACCGCACACGTTGCTTCCGGCGCAACGGCGGTCGCGCCCGGCATTCTGCTGTTCTGCAACGCGTCCTACGCGGCCTGCACGGGTCCGGCCGTTCTGGCTTCCACTGTCCTGAACTCGCAGGGGTCGGCGACGCGGACGCTGCTGCTGCCCGCGGGGACTTACTCGATCGTGGCCAGCTTTCAAGGAACGACGCCGTATGCGGCCTCCAGTTCAGCGCCGCAGAGCCTGACCGTCGAAGGCTACTCGAACTACACCACCAAGGCCACGCTGACCAGCGCAACCGGCAGCAAGGGCGTGTACGCGGTGGGCGCCTCGCTGGCCAGCCATGCGGTCGCCTCGCCCACCGGAAGCCTGGTGTTTACCGACACCACCGACAACCGTACCCTGGGCAGCGTGGCACTGGCCGCAACGCCGCTTGGCGGCTACCAGCCTTTCGGGCTCATCTCGACCGGCACGAAAAGCGGACCCAACGATCTGGCGATGGGCGACTTTAACGGCGACGGCATTCTCGACCTGGTGGCCCCCGACTCGGCAACCGGGGTGGTGGCCGTTTTCCTGGGCAAGGGCGACGGAACCTTTGCTGCGGCGGTGAATTACTCGACCGGAACGGGGAGTAAGCCGCTGGCTGTGGCCGTGGGCGACTTCAACGGTGACGGCAAGCTGGACCTGGCCATCGCGCTGGGCAACCAGGCCGCTGTTGTCCTGCTGATGGGCAACGGCGATGGGACCTTTCAGGCGGCGCGCACCGTGGCCACCGCCGGCTCCGCACTTTATTACCCCGTGGCCCTCACCGTGGCCGACTTCAACCACGACGGCCGGCTGGACATTGCCACCGCCAACAACTCCGTCGGGGCTAGCATTCTGCTGGGCAACGGCGACGGAACCTTCCAGCCGTACAAGCTGCTTGGTTCCAGCCAAGGCCCGACATGGATTGCCGCGGGCGACTTCAACAACGACGGAACGCTCGACCTGGCGGTGACCACCTCGGCCAACACAGTGGACATCAGCCTGGGCAACGGCGACGGAACCTTCGCGACCTACAAAAGCATCGCCACCGGCACGGGGACCAAGCCGGAATCGGTAGCCGTGGAGGACCTGGACGGGGACGGCAACCTCGACCTGGTGGTGGCCTGCTACGGAGCCAACGCGGTGGGCGTTCTGCTGGGCAATGGCGACGGAACCTTTCTGCCCATCGAACTTTACGCGGCGGGCGACGGCCCCATCGCCGTCACTACCGGCGATCTGAATCTGGACGGCATTCCCGACCTGGTGGTGACCGACCTGACGGGCAACGGACTGAGCCTTTTCGAAGGCAATGGCGACGGCACCTTTCTGCCCCTGCCGGGCTACTCGACCACCAGCGGCTCGGAGCCGGCCGCCAGCGTGGTGGCCGACCTGAACGCCGACGGCACGCCGGAAATTGTCTCGGTCCTCTACGAATCCAGCGCTCTCTACGTGCTCCAGACCGGCCGCATCCAGGGCGCTGTGCTCAAGGACATTTCGCTCTCAACCACGGGAACGATCAACCTGACCGCTGCGTACGCCGGCGACAGTCTTTACGCTCCAGCCACATCGGCCGCTTACGCCTTTACAGGGTCTGCCACCACCGCGGTGGCACCGGCGTTCTCGCCCGCTGCCGGAACCTACACGGCTGCCCAAACCGTGACGCTCAGCTCGACCACCAGCGGATCGAAGATCTACTACACGCTCGACGGCTCCACGCCGACCACCGCATCCAGCCTTTATTCAAACGCGCTCGCGATCAAGTCGTCGATGACCGTTTCCGCCATTGCCGTCGCCACCGGCTATACAAACTCCTCGGTTGCCAAGGCAGCCTACGTGATCAAAACTCCCGCCGCGGCGCCCACGTTTTCGCCCGGCGCCGGTAAATACACCGGGACGCAGAGTGTGTCGCTGGCCAGCACCACCGCCGCGGCCACCATCTACTACACCATCAACGGCTCCACGCCCACCACCGCGTCGGTCAAATACACCGGACCCATCGCCGTCAGTTCCACCACCACTGTTGATGCGATTGCCACGGCGAGCCAGTTTACCAACTCCGCCGTTGCCTCAGCCGCCTATACCATTACGCAGCCGACGCTGGCGCTGGCCTCGAGCGTAAGCGCTCCCAAGGCTAACCAGAGCTTAGAGTTGACGGCCACGCTCACTGCGCCGGGGGCGACCAACCTGGCGGGAACGTGGACCATCTTCGACGGCAAGACGCAGCTCTGCACCGCCAGCCAGACGACCCAGCAAAGCTACGCATGTGCGGCAAAATTGGCCCACGGGACACATTCCCTGACCGCCAGCTACACGGGGAAGACCAACGGCTGGACGCTGACCGCCGCACTGTCGCTTGCGGCCAATTGAGCGGCGCCCCGTGGGCCGCGCACAGTGCTACAGTGGTGTCATTCTCACTTGATTGCAGGGGTCCGTCTTCTTGCCGA
>CAYQOQ010000200.1:0-7327 GCA_964419175.1 uncultured Occallatibacter sp.
CCCAAGCGCTTTTCAGCTTGGGGGTGGTGAGTCGAAGGATCTGCTGTTGTTTTTCGCCAGCTAGCGTCTTCAGCTCTTTTGGGATCGCTCTGTCCGCCCTATAGGTAGATACAGCCAAGGGTGGGATACGACGACACTCAGCCGCAACACGCAAAATCCCGCGCTAAAACCGCTAATACGCCTTCAGCCCCACAATCGCCTTCAGTATCGTCTCCGGCTGCGGAAGAATCGCATCCTCCAGCAACGGCTGGTACGCCACAAACGTATCCATCGATCCCACCCGCTTCACCGGCGCATCCAAATCCTCAAACAGCTCATCCGCAATCCGCGCCGCGATCTCCGCGCCGTAGCCCCAGCTCAACATATCTTCATGAGCCACAATCACCCGGCTGGTCTTCCGCACCGATGTCGCAATCGCCTCCCAGTCGTACGGATTCAGCGTCCGCAAATCGATAATCTCCACATCGATCCCATGCTCGCGCTGCGCCCGCTCCGCCGCCTGCAGCGCCCGCGGCACCACTGCGCCGTAGGTCACCAGCGTCATCTGCGTGCCCGGCCGCACAATCTTCGCTTTCCCAAACGGAATCGAAAACTCAGGTCCCGGATAAGGCGCGCGTCCAAACGGCTCGCGATAGAGCCGCTTGTGCTCCAGGAACAGCACCGGATCGTCGCAGCGAATCGCCGTGCGCAGTAGCCCGTTCGCATCCAGCGCATTCGAAGGCATCACCACGCGCAGCCCTGGAATGTGCGTAAAAATGCTCTCGCCGCTTTGCGAGTGATAAACGGCGCCGCCCGTCAGGTAGCCGCCAATCGGCACGCGGATCACGGCCGGCGCAGCCCAGCCGCCATTCGACCGCCAGCGCATCAGCGACAGCTCGTTGCGTATCTGGTGTACGGCCGGCCAAATGTAGTCGAAGAACTGAATCTCCACCACCGGCTTCATCCCGCGCACCGCATAACCCACGGCCCTGCCCACAATGTTGGCCTCGGCCAGCGGCGAATTGAACACCCGATCCGAGCCGAACTCCTTTTGCAGCCCGGCCGTCAGCTTGAAGACGCCGCCCTTCCCCTTCACAACCGCCAGCGCCTCTTCGCGGCTCGCGTCGGCCACATCCTCGCCATACACCACAATGCGCGGATCGCGCCGCATCTCATCGTGCAGGCACGCGTTGATCAGGTCCGCCATGGTGCGCGGATCGCTCCCCTTGGCGCTCCCTTCCTTGCCCCCGCCCGCTACACCCGGAGCCTGCGCGTGTTCGTTGTCGAACACCGAGCCCGTCGCATCCAGATCTTCGGAGTAGACGTGACTGGTAATCCCTTCCACTGTCGGCAACGGCGCCTGTAGCGCGAGTTCGGCAGCCTCGGCAGCCACATGTTCCTGCGCCTTCTCAAGCTCGTTGATCTGCTCTTCAGTTAAGATTCCCTCGCGCAGCAGGCGCATCTGCATCTTCGCGATCGGGTCGCGCAGCGAATCGGCCTCGCGCTCGGCGGCCAAGCGATAGAGTTTATCGTCGTCTGAAAGCGAGTGCGAATAAGCCCGCATGCAATGCCCATGCACAAACGCCGGCCCCCGCCCGGCCCGGCAATGCTCCGCCGCTGCCTGGAACGTCCGCAGGCAAACCTCCGGATCGGTCCCGTCAATCTCCGCAAAAAAGAAGTTGGGAAAGTTCGCAACCAGCTTTGAAATATTCCCGCCCGGCGTATTCACCTCAACCGGAACGCTGATCGCGTAGCCATTGTCTTCCACGCAAAAAATCACCGGCAGCTTCTGGTTTGAGGCCGTGTTCAAGGCTTCCCAGAACTCACCCTGCGACGTCGATCCCTCGCCCAGGCACGTCAAAACCACTTCGTCGCCGTGGAAGGCTACATCGTGAAAAGCGCGGTAGTCTTTCGCCGCGCCAGAGTACCCAGGCTTCGCCGCCGCCTCAGGATGCCGGCTGAAGTACCGCCCCGCCCCCGCGCAACCCACTGCATGAAGAAGCTGTGTCGTCGTTGAAGAAGAAGTGCTCACCAGGTGCAGCGCGCGGCTGCTCCAGTGCGTCGGCATCTGCCGCCCGCCGCTCGACGGATCGGTGCCCGCGCCCACCGCCTGCAGCATCATGTCATTTGGTGTGAATCCCAGCGCCAGGCACAGTGCGCGGTCGCGATAGTAAGGGAAGAACCAATCGTATCCCGGCCGCAGCGCCAAGCCCGCGCCCACCTGCAGCGCTTCATGGCCGGCTGCCGAGATCTGGAAAAAGATCTTCTGCTGCCGCTTGAGCATGATCTCGCGGTCGTCCAGACGGCGAGACAGATACATCAGCCGATACATCTCAACCAACTGCTGCGCACTCAAACTGCTTGATGTGTCAGCCGAAGCGGGAACGCGAGCACCGGTAACTGCCAGTCCCATTCTTGTCACTCCCAGTTTTCGTCTTGCAGGGGAAGCCTCTTTGATTGTAACAACTCAGCGCCTGCAATTCCTTGCTCATGCAGCCGCGCCCAAAACAGCCGCCGCTTTCCCCTTGACGCACAACACTCGCCAACGCCTAACGGCGCGAAAAAGGAGGAGTCGGCGTCGAGTCCACAAAAATCGGCGTAGTCGTCAACGAAATTCTCATCTTATCCTTCACGCCGCGCGCCAGCTTTTCAATCTCCGCGACCTTGCGCAGTTGCTCCGGAGTCAGCTCGCTGGGTTTCGTACTGCTGATCTCGGCATTCAGTTCGGTCACCAGCTTGAGCAGCTTGCCTGTATCGTCCACCATCGACTTGTGCCGTGCGATGCTAAGTTGCCGCAACCGCCTCTCCGCAAACAGCGGATCCCGCAAATCGCCGGCCAGGTTCTCGTCCATATCCGCCGTCGGCGTTGGCATCGTGGACTGCCCGCCGCTGGACACACTCTGTCCGCCGCACGGCAGCGCCAGAAGCAGCGCCAGCCCGAGAACCGAAGTCGCGGCGGTCCCCCACCTCACCGCCAAAGTCCATTTGAATCCCACCCGTGGCCCACCCATTGCATATTCCTCCACGGCCATCGTCATTTCGTCCTCATCTTATGCGCCAGTTGCTCGATCTCGCCCGCCTTGCGAACCACAGTCACCGACAGCGTATCCTTGGTCGACTTGTCCACCTCGGCCTTCAGGCTGTTGGCCAAACTCAACAGGCTCGCGCTCTCGTCGGCAATCTGCTTCTTCCGCTCGTCGATCGCCGAAGCATGGATGTCCTGTTTCGTCTGGGGTGCCGGCGCCGGTGTTTCCGCCGCGTTCGCCACATTCTGCGACACCGTAGCCTGTTGCTGCGGCGGCGTTTGCCCAAAACCTTCGCGCACTCCGGGCCGAACTGTCAGTGCGATCGCAAACAGCCCCGCGACCGGCCAGAGCCACAGAACCCTGTTCCGCAGGCGGCCGGCTTTCCTTGTTGTACCGATGGGTTGTGCTTCCATAGACAACCTCCACTTCGCGCCAGGAGTCTGCCGGGATAGCCGGGGAAAATTCCGGCTCTTCCCCCGCACAGTCTAGTCTAGAAGAAGGAGATTTGGCATGTTCATGTTTCCTTACTTGTTGGCGGTAAGAACCGGCCTGTTTGCCGAAGGCCGTTTCCTGGGCCGCGTACTCGACGAGTGGGCCGACGATACCCAGGAGTTCATCCGCACCAAACTGCCCCACCTGATCGTGGTGGCGCTCGTCGCCTTTATCCTGAGCCGCCTGTTGCGCGCCATCACGCACCGCATGACGCACATCGCCGAGCAGCACGCCGTAGGCGCGGCGCGCATCGCGCAGGTCAAAACCCTTGCCGGAGTCATCCGCACCACCGGCCTGGCCATCATCGGCCTCATCGCCGGAATGCAGTTCCTCGACGCCATCGGCGTCAACTTCGGCCCCTTGCTGGCCTCAGCCGGCATCGCCGGAGTCGCCATCGGCCTGGCCGCCCAAAACATCGTCAAGGACATGCTCAACGGCATCCTCATCCTCATCGAAGACCAGTTTAACGTCGGCGACACCGTCCGCATCGCCGGCCTCTCCGGCGTCGTGGAAGCAATGACCCTGCGCAAAACCACCGTTCGCGACGCCGACGGCACCCTTTACGTCGTCCCCAACTCGCAGATCACCACCGTCGCCAACCTCAGCATCGGATACTCCATCGCCACCGTCAACGTCAGCGTCGACTTTTCCGCCAACCCCGACGAAGTCCTCAAGCTGTTGACCGCGATTGCCTCTGAAATCCGCAACAGCGACGAGTTCCGCCAGTTGTTCGTCGCCGATCCGCAGATTCTCGGCGTGGACGCCATCAAAGGCTCCGAGCTTATCTTCCCGGTCGTCTTCAAGACCCTGGCCACCAAGCAGTACGGCCCCATCCGCGAGTTCCGCCGCCGCGTCCGCCTCGCCCTTGAACAACACCATCTGCTGCCCGGCAACCCCTACAGAGTCGTCAACCCCTTTGCGGAGCAGAGCACAAGCGTCCCCGCCGAACCAATCCTCACGGAGACGGCCGAAGCCGACCCCACTCTGCGCAAACCCGAGGAGACCAATCCCTTCAGCGGCAACTAAAGCGTCAAGCCGCGCTATCGAGCGAAATAACCCAGCGAGACATGGCAATCGGAGAGCAACGTGATAGCGGCCACCATGCTTCCGGAGAAATGACGGGTTCTATCTCCATCCATTGATGGACCCAAAAATCAGCCGGATAGGCCAAGACACGCCCCGGACCCGCAAGTACTCTGTGAATGTCTCCTGAAGATTTATCAAAGCTCCACTTCCGGGCGGCAACCATGGTTGCAGGTTGCCACCCTACTTATTTGGAACTGAAAGCCAAACCCGGCGCAGGAAAAACCCGAATCATCCCCGACCCGCCTCTAACTCCGCCAACCTGCACGCTACGCCGGGTGCCCCATCCTTACCGCGCCTTTTGCGGTTAGGGTGGGATAGAATCGCAGCCCAACAGTCGCTACCCCGCCCCCTCCAGCGCCTTCAGCAACCCCTCCGCATCGGTAATCGGCGGCAGGCAAGTCCGCCCTTGGCAAACCAGCGCCCACGCCGCGGCTCCCTCTGGCTTCAGAACCTGCAACAGCGTCTCCTCCAGCGCCTCCGGAATCCCCCCGGCCACCAGCCGATCCGGCGCAATCCGCATCACCGTCTTGTTCACCGCAAAGCGCGCCACCGCCGTCGCCTCCAGGCGCGCCGCCGCGGCTCCTGAACCCACCACCACCACCTGCACCGGATCCTGCAGCAGCCTTTCCAGTGCCAGTCCATAGCTCCCCGCATACAACCCGAAGTGCTCCACAATTCCCGCGAAGCAGCCCAGCGTATCTTCCGCAATCTCGCGATACTCCTGCCGCCCGCTCAGCGCCTCAAGCCGCAGCAGCGCCGAAGCAGCCGTCGGATTCCCCGCCGGCGTCGGCGAATCCTGCAGCGGTTTCCTTCGCGCCCCCAGCGCCCCCAACGGAATCTGTCCCTTCTCGCTCGCCGCCGCATCGTAGAACGCCCCAGCGGTCGAATCATAAAAGCGCGCAATCATCGCGTCAGCCACTATCACGGCAGCGCGATAAAAATTCATATTCCCGCCCGCAAACCACGCATCGATGCAGGCGTGCACCGTGAACGCATAGTCATCCAGCGTCCCCGGAGCCTTCTCTGCCGCCGTTCCTGCCCCCGCCTCTTCCGGATATGCAATCACATGGTTCAGCGTCCCTGCTCCGTCCCACGCCTCGTTCAGCAGCCGGTTCAGTGTAAGCAGCGCAAACTCCCGCACCGAATCCATCCGCAGCACCCGAGCCGTCTCCAGATACGCCGTCACCGCCATTGCATTCCAGCCGGTATAGAGCGTCTTGTCGATAAACGGCGTCGGCCGCAGGCTCCGCGCCGCCAGCAACTTCTGCCGCGCCGCGTCACGCAGCCCGCGCAGTTGTTCCAGGTTTGCTCCCTGCGCCGCTCTCTCCTCTAGAGTCGAATTCACATGCAGCACATTCTTTGCCGAATTGTGGTGCATATCGCCCAGCTCGCTAATATCCCAATAGTCCGCCGCAAACGCGAGCTCAGGCCCCTCCAGCACCGCCTTCGCCTCGTCCAGAGTCCACGTAAAGTAGTCCCCGTCGTCGTCCAGCCCCACGTCCGCGTCCTGCGAGGCATAGAACCCGCCGCGTTCTCGATCCGTCATCGTCCCGTCCAGCCAGCCCACAATCTCCCGCGCCGTCTCCTTGAAGTCCTCGCGCACAAAACTCTGGAACCCATGCACGTAATTGCGCAGCAGTTCGGTATTGTCGTACAGCATCTTTTCAAAGTGCGGAACCACCCAGCGCTCATCCACGCTGTAGCGATGAAATCCTCCGGCAAGCTGGTCGTAGACGCCGCCCCGCGCCATCTTTTCCAGCGTCACCGTAAACGCCTCCCGCGCCCGCGCCGTTTCCGGCTTCTCCGGATCGCGGCTCATCGCCACCTCCAGCAGCAGATCCAGCGAGGACGAATGAGGAAACTTCGGCTGCGATCCAAACCCGCCGTAGCGCGGATCGAACTTGGCCAGAGCCGACGCGGCAATCTTGTCCACCAGCACCAGCGACAGGTCCCCGCCGCCCCCACTGAAGCTCTCGTTGTGCTCGATGGCCGACATCACGCTTCCAGCCGTCTCCAGAGCCTCATCCCGCCGCTCGTGCCAAACCTGCGCCATCGCCAGCAGCACCTGCCGGATGCCGGGCCGTCCATAGCGCTCCTCGCGCGGAATATACGTGCCGCCAAAATACGGCCGCCCGTCCGGAGTCAGAAACGCCGTCAGCGGCCACCCGCCCTGCCCCGTAATCGCGGACACCGCTGCCTGATAGCGCGCGTCCACATCCGGCCGCTCGTCGCGATCCACTTTCACGGCCACAAAATGTTCGTTAATGATCTTCGCGACTTCCGCATCCTCGTAGGACTCGCGGTCCATCACATGGCACCAGTGGCACCACACCGCGCCAATGTCGAGCAGCATGGGCTTGTTCTCGCGGCGCGCGGTGGCGAAGGCCTCGTCGCCCCACTCATTCCAGTGAATGGGTTGGCGCATGGCGGATCGCAGGTAGGCGGAAGAGGCGCGGGCTAGGGAGTTTAGGGTGGAGGTCGTCATGATTCGAGTCTATATTAGCTGCCTCAGCTAGAGTTCAGGGGGTGCTGACGGACCCGAGCTTATTGCCCCTTACCTCGAGATATCGCCACCCGCAGCCTATAGATCGGGCTCACGTATCTCCGGAGCGTTTTCAGATCCAATGCGATAGCGCCAGTCACCTTGCTGAGCGGCTTGCATGCCTCCTCAAGGGCCTGGCTCCGCTCCTTGATGCGCTGGACTCCGCTGCTCGTATAGTGGTTCAAGGTTCCTGCGAAGGCTG
>CAYQOQ010000201.1:0-7269 GCA_964419175.1 uncultured Occallatibacter sp.
CCTATAAAACCGAACACCGCGCCTCGTCAACCGTGTGCTTGGCCATACGCATACGAATATGTGGTGGCGATGGCCAGCAACGCGGTGTTGAACCGCAAAGCGGAAGAGGACATGCAGGTTGCCCGCCTACTGGCCGGGCTCACCGATCGGACTGAGCACGTCTACGGCGAAGCCCGCTATGCGGCCGGCAGTTGGAAGCAAGAGCGCCGCGTCATTATCAAAGCCGAAGTCGTGCGCGCCGAAGATAAAGCGCCGAAGGATAACCCGCGTTTCGTGATCACGAATATGAAGCAGACTCCGCAATGGCTTTACGAAGAGGCGTACTGCCAGCGCGGCGAAATCGAGAACCGGATCAAAGAACTGCACGCGATGGAAATCGACCGCACCAGTTGCAGCTGCTTTTGGGCCAACCAGTTCCGTGTGCTGCTGACTGCCGCTGCCTATGTGCTGATGCAGGAACTGCGCCTGGCTGCTGCTGGCACCAATTGCGCTCGGGCGCAAGTCTGGACTCTGCGGGAACGCTTCCTGAAACTGGGGGCGCGGGTGATGGTCTCAGTGCGGCGCATGGTTGTACACCTGCCGCAATCGTTCCCGTTTCTGACGACCTTCCGGCACATGGCGCTGGAACTGGGAGCATCGCCTGGGTAGAACGGCATCGCTCCACCGAAAGACATCCCGATTGCCATGACGAAAGCCACAGCACGGGAAAACCCTGTCCAGAAACCGCCGCCACGTCGCCGCCAAATGCAAACCCGGCTCATTGCTACTTCCAGAAGCGAGACATCACCACGCCGACTGCATTTTCGGCGATCTCGTACCGCCCAAAACACCGTTCACTATGTGTTCACTAATAATGCAGGCTAGATTGCTCACTCATGTGGATTAAGGAAACGTAGAAGATGGGTGTCGAGCGCCGCTGCCTACATCCCAAAAGCGGTGAAGTTTCCCATAAATTCCTTCTTGACAGCGCTGTCATTATGAGCGTAGGGTTCTTTTGTTGCTCAGAGACATCGATAACCACACTGCAAGACAGCGTTGTCATTAAGGACTGCGATGCATCGACTGCCGCTTGGCACCATACATGCTGGGTGGATTGCCGAAAGTGCATACGCGCGAAACAATCTTGAGGCTTCAATGAACAAGTGGCGACAGCCCGCCGCGGTAAAGGAGAGATTGGAATGAGTATCAAAAATATTTCTTGGCCTTTCGAGAGGCATCAGGATAGACGCCCCCTCCATATTCCGTACCATCAAAAGGGTAGTGAAGGTGGGTCCAGAGTGGTGTTGTGCTTCATTCTGCTGCTAGCATTTTTGGCAGTTGCAGGGGGAAGCGCGATCGCGCAGCAGGATCAGGGATCAATTACAGGCGTCATACAGGACACCACAGGCGCTGTTGTGCAAGGCGCTCAAGTGACGTTGACGAATACTGACCAAGGTTTGGCATTGCAAACGCAAACCAACGGAAGTGGTATTTATGTATTTTCCCCTGTCAAGATCGGCAACTACACCATCTCGGCAACGGCTGCAAACTTTGAAACTCAGAAACAGGAAAACTTGCATCTAAGCTTGCAGCAGCGCTTGAATGTAAACCTTACGCTCAAGCCAGGCTCAACAACGCAGACGATCACAGTGAGCACGGCCCCTCCGGCTTTACAAACAGAGGAAGCATCCACTGGGCAGGTTGTTGACGCACAAGCCATCAATAATACACCTTTGAACGGACGCAATTGGGTTTTCATCGCGCAATTGGCTAGCGGCGTCGCTCCACCAGTAGGCGCTCGCGGCGCCGGAACCGGTGACTTTAGCGCCAACGGTCAGCGCTGGAATCAGAACAACTTCGTTCTGGATGGCGTCGACAATAATGCATATACCGTCGATTACATGAATAACGCAACGTATAACGTACAGCCTCCTCCGGATGCGTTGCAGGAATTCAAGATTCAGACAGGCGACTACAGCGCCGAATTTGGCCACTCCGCTGGTGGGGTCGTAAATGCGAGTATTAAGTCAGGAACCAACAACTTCCACGGCTCACTCTGGGAGTATGCGCGCAACGATGCCTTCAATACCAAACAATACTGGGACACGCCGACCACAAAGATCGCGGAGTATCGTCAGAATCTGTTTGGCGGTACGCTTGGAGGTCCGATCCTTAAAAACCGGCTGTTCTTCTTTGGCGACGCCCAAGGGGATCGGATTATTAACGGCAAGAACGAGATCATCACGGTGCCGTCGGTGTTGGAGCGCCAAGGCAACTTCAGTGAGTTGCTGAGCTCCAGTCAAACTGGCGGTTCGCCGATTTATCTTTATAACTACCAATCCGGAGGCGGTCCTTCACCGACGGTTCCCGGCAGCACCCTTGCAACGGCAAGCCCCTATCAGATGCACTGCGCTAATACATCTACAAATGGTGTGGATACATTGAACGTTGTTTGCCCAGGACAAATCAATGCTGTCGCACAAAAGGTACTTAACCTGTATCCCTTGCCGAACCGCACTAATACCTCCGGCGGACTTCTAAATAACAACTATACGCAGCCCGTCAACACGGTTGATATTACTTCACAGTTTGACGCTCGTATAGACTACAACATTAGTTCTAAGGACCAAACGTTCGTACGATATAGTTATGGCCATGAGTTTCAGTTCTATCCTCCGCCGCTAGGCATGCAACTTGGGGGCGGTTCATCCAGCACTGATGGGTATCACTCTAACATCGGAGAAAACTTCGCTTTCAGTGAGACGCACGCATTTTCTGCAAGCTTTTTGAACGAGTTCCGCCTTGGCTACAACTACGGGCAGTTCGGTAAAGTTCAAGCGGTCTCTAACGATTCGGGCGTGCCAGCATCGATGGGCATCGGCGGCGTTCCGAGTGGTCTTCCTTACGTAAGCATCAGTGGTATTTCAGGTTTCGGCACTCCTGGCTACGTGCCCGAACAAGAACACGAAAATGTACCAGAGGTGTTGGATAACATCACCAAGGTTATCGGAAAGCACTCGCTCAGGGCTGGCTTTAGTTTTCAAGAAATCCGTTTTGCCACTTTGCAAACGCCGGATCCCCGCGGAGCGTACACGTACAACGGCTCGATATCAAGCGCTTACGGCATCTCCAACACAGGCTTTGGCGCTGCCGACTTCATTGGCGACGAACAGGCTAGTGGGGGTATCTCTTCATTTACTGTCATGAATGACGTTCGCTGGGACCGTGCAGTCTATATCCAGGACGACTGGAAAGCAACTCGAAAATTGACTGTGAACCTCGGACTTCGTCTTGAAAACCAGACGCCTTATTATGAGGCTCATGGCCTCCAGGCGGAATTCATGCCGACTGGACCGACAACCTTTGATCCGACCGTCGGCAATCAGGGGAAGGCAAGCGCCACGGGTACCTACCTCATCCCCTCAAAGAGCAAGGGGGTGACAATTCCTGCGGCATTCCTCAGCGTTCTTGCATCGAACAATATCTCTCTCCAGTACAGCGACAATCCATATCTGATAAATTATCAGAGGTTTGATTGGGCGCCCCGTGTTGGCCTTTCCTACGAACTCGACGACAAGACAGTTGTGCGCGCGGGAGCAGGAATATACTATGGCGGGATGGAGAGCTCAGGGGGCGCCCCAAACCTGGGCCAAAACTACCCATTCATTGTTACCGCAAATATCTATAACCCAGGGAATGTGTCGTGTACATACGCTGACGGTTGCCCGACAGACGGAATGAATCTCGCAACCGGGTTTAGCAGCTTCCTTTCCAATGGCGGCTTGCTAGGCTACGTGAAGAACCTCGGACTGAACGGCGTACAGCAGAATATGCGTACCTCCTATGCGGAGCAGCTCAACTTGGCCGTCCAGAGAGCTCTTCCCTGGAATCTTGTTGCCGACGTAGCCTATGTAGGTGCCTTTGGCCGTCACATGTTGGACTATCCAAACGGGGTTAATGGTCCACCCGTAGTCACTCCGTACTGCAACAGTCTTGGGGTCGGAGGAACACCAACGAACAAGCCTTGCGGTACTGGAAGCTCACAGAATCCGTTCTCTAACTTCAGCCCACGCTATCAATTGAATGACGGAATAACAAGTTACAACTCTTTACAGGCTAAAGCTGAAAAGCACTATTCCGATAACCTGAGTTTCCTCGGTACGTATACATGGTCACACGCGTTGGAGGATGCAACCTCATCAATCGAGAGTAACGATAACTATTCCGGAGGTCCAGGCACTCCAAACTATGTCATATTTGGAACTCGCAAGGGCTATGCCACCGGTAATGAGGATGTTCGTCAGAGGTTTACCTTCACGGAGAGTTACATTCTGCCTCTTGGTAAAGGCCAGCGCCTTTTCAATCAGAATACAGCCCTTGATTATCTTGTGGGCGGGTGGCAAGAAAGCCTCGTGTACCAGGCGCAAGCGGGAGAACCATTTACAGTCGGTACAGCAAACTTCAGCGGCGTGAATAATCTTTCACAGCGCGCTATCCGCATAGGCGACCCATTCAAGGGTGGCGGCACTCCAGATCCAAGCCTTAATTGGGCAGCCAACGCGACATGTCCCACTTCGGTGCGAAATGTCACCAATTGGTTCAACCCATGTGCCTTCAAGAATCCGTTACCTGGAACCGCAGTAACAGGCGTACTCTCGACTGCAGCCGCAGTTGCACCCTATCTAGGAGACAATGCAGACAATCTTGTTGGTCCTGGTTACTCCCAGATCAACATGTCTTTGTTTAAAAGCTTTGCAACCTTTCGTGAGGAGCGTCTGCAATTCCGTGTAGATGTATTCAACCTGTTCAACAGCCCGACGTTTGGGCAACCAGTTGGTAATGACGGAGTAGGTGGCGCGTTGATTAGTGCGGGGAATTATCGTTTTACTCAGAACAACGCGCCGGACTCACGATTCTTCCAATTCGCACTAAAGTACAGCTACTAGTACTTAGGACGCGTGATTCAACTAACCGTGGAATCGTAGCCACTTCGGCTGGTGAGTGACATAACGCGCACTGTTATGTCGCCTGTCAGACGATTGTTGTACCAAATGCAATCACTCTGGAGGATAGGGCCGCACTTTGTGGTTCTATCCTCCGAATCTCGTTCTCGGTACCTGCCTTGATTGGTAGGTAGTGTGTGTGGTCAAGGATTAACTTGGGCGTAGCAACTGATGCTGAAACGCTAAATAGTCTTAGATCGTGCTATCACCGCCGAGACTATGGGCGCTGAAGCAAAAGGAAGACTTGTGATTGTTGTAGCGATAGAACATCGGAGGAGTTGGGTAAAGCAATGACACATTTGACACGCCGTAGTCTGTTGAAAACTGGCCTTGCTGCTTCCGCCGGGCTCATAGGCACCCAGAGTGCTTTCTACCTGCCTGACGCGGGGGCAGCAACGGTGACTGCTCAAACGCCTACGAGGGTGTTGAACGCGAACGAAGGATTTCAGGAACTGGTCTCACAGCATAAACGGTTGTTACTCGATTTCGGCTGGCGCTTTCATCTTGGAAACTCAAACGATGCCGTGAAAGACTTTCGCTTTGGCGAGCCTGTTCGCGAAGGGACATTTGCAAAAGCCGGTCAAGATTGGCTACACAATGAATCAGATCCACCGCTGCAGCACAGTTTTGATGACAGCGCTTGGCGCTTCGTAGATCTTCCACACGATTGGGCAGTCGAGTTGCCGTTTGTTGTGGCCGAGGGGCCCAATGCCTCTGTTCACGCTGCTCATGGCGGAAAGCCCTTGGGACGAGACTATCCGGAAACGAGTGTCGGCTGGTACAACCGCACGTTCGATATTCCCGCAGAGGATGAAGGGCTGCGCATTTCCATCGATTTCGACGGAGTATTTCGCGATTCGACCGTATTCATTAATGGTTTCTATCTAGGAAGGAACCTTAGCGGTTACGCGCCGTTCAGCTTCGACGTGACGGACTATGTCAAGTACGGCGGTAAGAATGTGGTGACGGTTCGAGTAGATGCCACGCTGAATGAAGGATGGTATTACGAAGGCGCGGGTATCTACCGGCATACTTGGCTCACGAAGACCAATCCTCTTCACATTGCCAAGTGGGGTACTTATGTACAAAGCAAGATTCGGAAAACGGATGCGCTTGTTTCTATTGAGACGGAGGTATTAAACGAAAGTGGGACAGGGGCCGTCGGCCGCCTTATCTCGCAGATTCTGGATCCTAACGGGAAGCTGGTTGCCACGGTGTCGGCAAAGTCTTTTGAGATCCCAGCCTGGGAAAGTCTGACATTGAAGACTCAGGTGTCTATCGCGCAGCCTGAACTCTGGTCGATCGAGCGGCCTAATGTGTATCGTGTAGTCACGCATATTGAGAGTGCTGGAATGGTGACCGACCATGGGGGCACGACATTTGGAATCCGTTCAATACGGTTCGACCCTGATCATGGCTTTTTCCTGAATGAAAGACCGGTCAAGATTAAAGGCACATGCAATCATCAGGACCACGCGGGAGTGGGTATTGCTGTTCCCGATTCTATCCATTATGACCGCGTCGCAGCCCTGAAGGAGATGGGTTCGAATGCCTGGCGGACAGCTCACAATCCGGTAGCACCGGAGGTATTGGACGCTTGCGACCGTCTCGGAATGATGGTAATGTCCGAGACCCGCACGATGGGTTCATCCGCTGAAGGACTTAGCGAGCTTGAGCGCATGATTCTGCGTGACCGGAATCACCCTAGTATCGTGATCTGGTCGTTGGCGAATGAAGAATACTTCTACCAGGGAACCCCAACCGGTGCCCGGATTGTTTCCAGCATGAAGCGCCTTGCTAAAAAGCTCGATCCAACCAGGCCCGTTACAGCCGCGATGAATGGCAGCTGGGTAAAAGGAGGTGTGTCTGATGTCGTGGACGTCCAGGGGTTCAATTATCTGAATGGTGGGCGACCTGGTGAGAAATCCGGATCACCTGATCCATCGGCAGATATCGACAAGTTCCATAATCAGTTTCCGAGTCTACCAACCATTGGCACGGAGCAAGCGAGCGCCCGTGGTGCGCGCGGAATTTATATAACAAATCCAGAACGGGGGTATGTAAGCCCATTTGAGGCAAAATCTCCCGATCGCCCGACAGGGATCGAGATATGGTGGAAGATTTTTGATCAACGTTCGTTTCTTTCCGGTGGTTTCTCGTGGGCCGGTTTTGATTATCGTGGTGAACCAAACCCCTATGACCATGTTGCGATCAGCTCGCAGTGCGGCATTCTGGACACCTGTGGATTCCCGAAAGACGTCTTCTATTACTACAAAGCTTGGTGGGG
>CAYQOQ010000202.1:0-7249 GCA_964419175.1 uncultured Occallatibacter sp.
TCAAACTGCTACTGCCACCCCGGCAGAGCCGGGGGATCTCCTCTCCCTTTAGTCAACCCCGCCAAGTCTCCAGGTGGTAGGCAAATCCGTCCGGAATTCTGCGCTTGCCCAAAAAGTCCAGATCTTGCCCAAAAAGTCGTCGGTCTGCCCAAAAATTCAACTTCCTGCCCAAAAACTCTTCGTCTTGCCCAAAAAGTCGGAGTTTTTAGGCAAAGCCCCCTGAGGGACATATCCCCGGCAATCTGGACGGTGCTTATGCAGCCAGTCATAGAAGCAGAAAAATGTGGCGTGTGCCGCATTGTCCGCCCGTGGTGCCAGACACAGGTCGACAATGCGGTTCCGCACCGTACCCTCATTCAGAATGAGGAACGCTTGTAAAAACACTCCGGACTTTCCGGACACCACGTCAACGATCGGTGCAGGAATAGCACGGATCGCACGACGCCTGAATCAAGGGCGAGTCGGCAAGCTCCTGCCCGAGAACCGCAAAGCGCACCGTGGCCATATTCATGAACGTGGGCGTGCGCACGCGGACGCGCTCGGGAATATCCGTTCCGTTGGAAGTGATTTGATAGAGCACCTCGCCGCGAGGCGCCTCGACGCGGCTGATTGCCGTTCCCGCGGGCACCTTGAAGCGCGCGGCCGTTGGCGGCGTTGTGTGAAACGGTCCCTCGGGCAGCGTGGTGAGCGCCTGGCGCAGGATGTTGCAGCTCTCGATCATTTCCAGTGCATGGACCACAAGACGCGCCTGCACATCGCCGGCGGTTTCGACCGGAACATTGAATTGGAATCGGTCGTAAGCCGCGTAGGGAACTGCGCGACGCATATCCTGGCCGATGCCGGATGCGCGCGCCAGCGGACCCACCGCGCCCATCGCCTTGGCGTGTTCCTTGGTCAGAATGCCGACGCCCTTGCAGCGCGATGCGACAGTTTTGTCGTTGAGGAAAATCGGAATGATGGTGCTGGTGATTCCGCGTTCCATCTCGCCAAGAATGTTCAGAACCGCCTGGGGATCGGCAATGTCGCGGTTGACGCCGCCCACGCGGTTCATGCCGTAGTTCACGCGGTTGCCGGAGATGGCCGAGAGAGCATCCATGACTTTTTCGCGGAACGTAAAGCAAGCCATGAAGATGGTTTTGAATCCGATGAGCTTGGCGGCGATGCCGGACCACAGAAAATGCGAATGCAGCCGCTCCAGTTCGGAGAGGATGACGCGAATATAGAGGGCGCGCTCGGGAGGCTCGGCTCCGTTCAACTGCTCCACGGCCTGGCAGAACGAGAGGGAGTGGACATTGGAGCAGATGCCGCAAACGCGCTCCACCAGCGTAATTCCCTGGAGATAATTGCGGCGTTCGGCAAGGTACTCGATGCCGCGAAAGTTGAAGCCGACGTTCATTACGGCATCCTGCACCGTCTCGCCGTCGCAAATCAGTTCCAGTTTGTAGGGCTCTTCGAGCGCGGGATGGTAAGGGCCGATTGGGATGCGGAAGCTCATTGCGCAACCTCCTTGTGCAAGTTGATGCCCAGCGGATCACCGGCGCGGGTCATGAGCGGCTTGGTTGTTTCGCGGCCGGTGAATTCGACTGAAAAGTATTCATGCGTTTCGCGCTCCACCCAATCGGCCGCGGGGCACAGGTCGGCAATGGTGGGGATTTGCCGCGCCGACGTGGCGCTGACAAAGCTGAGCAGCTTGCCGTCCAGGTCCCACTGGTAATCGAGGCGAATTTCCTTGTCCGGGCGCTCGATGGCCGTGATGGCGACGAAGCGGGCTTGCAACTGAACCATGTGCTCGGCGGTTGCGCGCACATCCGCTTGATCCGGCAGCGTGAGCCACCAGGAACCCTTGTCCCATTTCCAGCCTTCGCCAAGGCCAAGTTCCTGAAGCGTTTTTTCGAAGCCAATTGTTTCGGTCGCCATAGGATCCTCTTATTTCTCCGGCTAAACGGCCGGTTCCGGTTTTGCTGCCGCCGCGGCTGCCGGGCGCACGGGCTTTTTCCTGACCATGTCGAGAACCTGCTTGAGCTCGCCCTCGGTGCTATAAAGCGGCGGCAGCATCGACTCCTGGGTTAATGTTTTGGGCCGGCAGCGGTCGATGCAGCGCGCGCAGAAGGTGCACTTGCCGGGGTCGTAGGTCCAGCGGTACGTGTCGCCGCTGCGGGTGACTTCAATGGCGCCGGTGGGGCAAACGTAAGCGCAGCTACCACACCCGACGCAGCGCGTGGCATCGTTGTGAATCAGCCCGCGATACTCGCTGCTGGTGCATTCGTGGTTGTGCGGCAAAGGGAAAGACACCGTGCCATGGCGAAGGTTCTCGAAGATGAGCCGAAAAATATTCATGAGCGGAACCTCATGTAAATGGCGGAGGAGATGGCGAGAACGGCGAGAATGGCCGCCCACCGCCAGTAAAATCGGATGGACCGGTCCAGCGTGAAGCGCGCCGTGCCGGCTGCAACGGCTGAGAGGAGCAACACCTGCACGAAGGAGACCGCCACGAAGAGGAGAGCGTGCAGAACCCATGGACCGCCGGCGGGCAGCACCAGCGTAGTGACCAAGCCGGTAAGCGCGACCCACTCCAGACCGTGGGCCAGTTTCCACATCCCGAGCGCCGCGCCAGCATACTCTGTGAGCGGGCCGGAGTAGATTTCCTGCTCGGCGCTGGAAGTGGAAAAGGGATTGAGCCGCAGCTTGGCGGGGATGCAGAGCAGGATGCCCACTACGCCGAGCCAGTGGCCGGGATTCGTTGTTGGGCCAGCAAGATCGGCGAGGCGGAAGGTCTGCCTGGTGACCGCGACGGTGACGATGGCGAGCAGGAAGACGAGGTTGTTGGCGACGCTCAGGATGGCTTCGCGGATGGCGCCGATTTCGCCATAGATGGAGCCGGAGGTGAAGCCCGCGAGGATGAAGCAGATGGACGGCAGTTCAAGCAGCGCGACCAGAAGAATTCCGTCGCCGGAGAAGCTGAGGCCTGCGGGAAAGACGGGCAGCAGAGCCAGGGCGCCTAGCAGAGACAGCGCCGAGAGCGCCGGATAAAGGCGGAGCAGGTCAGCCTCAATGCCGCGCCGCGAGGGCGTGCGCTTGCCCAACAGTTTCACGAATTCATAAAAGGGCTGCAGCAGCGGCGGTCCGATGCGCCGCTGCATGCGGGCCGCGGCCTTGTGCTCGCCCCAGACGAAGAACCATGCGGCTGGAACGGCAAACAGAAGTCCCGGAAAGACGAAGAGGTGAATCAGTCCCGACAGGTTCATTTCTGGGGTTCTCCTTTGGCCTCTTCGCGCACTCCGCGTTCGGCAAGAATCTGCGCTGCGCGGGCGATGCCGTTGATGATGGCGTCCGGATGCGGTGGGCAGCCGGGCACATAGACATCGACAGGAATGTGCTTGCTGAGCGGTCCTTCGATCACCGGGCTGCCGGCGAAGACGTTGCAGGAGGCCGGGCAGGAGCCCAGCGCGACCACGGCCTTGGGTTCGCAGACCTGCGCGTAGACCGTCTTGACGGCTTCGAGCGTGGCGCGGGTCACAGGGCCGGTGACGCAGAGGATGTCGGCGTGGCGCGGGCTGCCCTCGAGGTGAATGCCGAGCTGCTCCACGTCGTAACGCGGCGACAGGCAGGTGACCAGCTCGATGTCGCAGCCATTGCAACTGCCAGTGTTCAGGTGAAACAGCGACGGACTCTTGCAACGGCTCTTGTGCATCAGCTTCTCAAGAATGCTCATTGAACTCCTCCCGCCTGGGCGAGCAGTAGATTGGGCCAGAGACCGCCCGCCAACAAAACGACGATCAAGGTCACGATTGCCAGCCGCAGAGGCCAGGATTCAGCAGCGGCGGATGGGGCTTCGTCCGGATCAGGCTGCGGGCCGGGTCCCCACCAGCAGCGAGTCAAACAAAGCACGTAGGCGACCAGCACAAACATCGAAGAGACAATGAAGCCGGCGAGAAGCCAGTGGTTCATCTCCGCGGCTGTCTGATAGAGCCTCCAGCGTCCGGCGAAACCCAGCATCGGGGGCACGCCGAGCATGGCCAGCATACCGGCCAAGAACCCGGCGGCGCTGAAGGGATAGCGTGTGGCCAGGCCGCGCGTATCGTCGTTGAGGGCCCCGTCGGCCTCCGGAGCGCTGAGCGAGATGAACAGAAGCGCCTTGGCCACGGCGTGGACTGTGGCGGCGAAGATTGCGCCGCGCAGCCCGAGTTCGGTGGCCGCAACGACACCAAGAAGCAGGAAGCCCATGTCCTCGATGGTGGAAAGAGCCAGCAGCCGTTTGAGATTGCGCTGGGTCAGCATCAGCAGCGAAGCCAGAAGCGAGGAGGCGAGCGCGGCGGCAATCCAGAAGGCGTGCGGGACGAGAAACTCCGGATGCGCCTGCGCCATCAGATAGAGCTCGCCGAAGGCCGCGATGTCGACCACGGCGATGATGAGTCCGACGACCAGCGCCGGAGCGGCGGCGGCGACCACCGGCAGCCAGAGCAGCAGCGGAACAATGGCCAGCTTGAGTACGAAACCCGCGAGCAGCAGCGCTCGCGCCCAATCGTCGGAGCCGGACTGGAGACTGAATTGTCCGGCGACCAGGCTGGCGGCCGAGAGAGCCACGACCACTGCGTAGATCCAGGCGGCGCGGCGTGTGGCCGTGCGCCATACCAGCGCCAGAGCGAGCACGGAAGCAAGCTCCAGCAGGGCCAGCCGCGACCTGGGCTGCGACACAAACGCGGCGGCCACAGCAGAGGCTCCGCACAAAGCAAGCAGTGGAATCAGCGAGCGACCCGCCTTCTGCGCGCTTGCGGCCGTCAGCAGCGCAACCAATGCCAGCGCACAGCCGAGGCCCAGGAGCGGCGGCAGAGTTTCGACGCTTGGATGTGCCGCACTGACAATAACGAGCGGAAGGCCGCGCACAGCAGCGAATACGGCTGCGAACAGCAGAACGGTCCAGGCGATCGCGGATTTCTCTGCCCAGGCCATGACGCGGCCGAGCGTGGAAGAGATGGCCTGCAAGCCGCGCCACACGCCGAGGTAAACGCGGTCCACATCTGTGTTGCGATAAAAAGGCGCCCAATGCTTCTTGAGAATTACCGAGAACTCGCTCGCCGGGAGGCGGCTGGGTCCGGGAATCGCTTCGCCGCCGGTGAAGACGCCCACGCCTCCGCCGCCGGTGGCTCCCGCCAGGAAGACCCCCTGCTCTACCGCCAGAACGCGCGCCCTGGAAGAACCGGCCAACATATAAAAGAGAACGCCGGCCCCTGCCGAAACCAGCCCCAGCATTAGCCCGCCCGTGGTCCACCAGGAACCGGCGGCCGGCGTCAGCCCAAACCAGGACACCTGCACCGCGGCCATGCCCAGCAACGGCAGGATGGGATTGATGATGTAGTTTACGGCCAGTTGCGGAGCGAGCCCGAGAACCACGCTGCCCAGTGCGAACAGCCCGAGCGCCCAAACCATGGTGGGAGGCGCTTCATGCGCGCCCTCGGACTGCGGCGTGGTGGGGCCGAGAAAGACGCAACTGGTGGCCTTGACGCAGGAGAAGACCGTGCCCACGCTGACCACCCAGGCAACCAGCGCCGGCACCACCTGCCCGGCTTGGAGGGCCGCGGTGTAGAGCAGCCATTTGCTGGCAAAACCGCTCATGAAGGGAACGCCCATCATGCTGCCGACGCTGATCAGCCAGACCACGGAGGTGCGCGGCATACGGCGCGCCAGTCCGCCAAGCTGGTTCATGTCGCGGGTGCCCGTGGCGTGCTGCACGGAGCCGGCGGCGAGAAACAACCCGCCCTTGAAGAGGCTGTGGTTCAGGCAGTGCAGGAGGCCTGCGGCGATGCCCAGCGGCGTGCCCAGCCCGAAGCCGGTGATGATGTAGCCGATCTGGCTAACGGTGTGGAAGGCCAACATGCGCTTCAGGTCGTGCTGCACCATGGCGTAGGCCACGCCGACCACCATGGTGACCGTCCCGACCCACATCATGATCAGGCTCCAGGAGGCCGGCCACTGATTAAACGAGTGCATGCGGGCCGCCAAGTAGACGCCGGCCTTGACGTAGCAGGCGGCATGAAGCAGCGCACTGACCGGCGTCGGCGCGTTCATGGCTTCGGGAATCCAGGTGTGCAGCGGGAACTGGACACTCTTGGCCAGCAGGGCCACCAGCATCAGCGTGTAGACGCCGGCGGTGAAAGCGTGGGCCACGGCCGGATCGGTCCACAGCGCGCTGCCGGTGCGGGAATAGATCAGCAGGATGGCGGCCAGCAGGCCGTAACCGGCCAGATGGGTCATCAGCAGCACCTTGCGCGCGCCGGCGACCGCCTCTTTTTTCTCGTACCAGAAGCCGACCAGGCTGAAGGAGCAAAGGCCCATCGCTTCCCAGCAGAGATACAGGAAGAACAGGTTGGCGCTATAGACCAGGCCCACCATGCCGCAGATGAAGGTGAGCATGAAGGCATAAAAGCGTGTCGCGGCGCGGTCGTGGGCCATGTAGCCGATGGAGTAGAGCAGCACGATCGCGCCCAGGCCGGTGCCCATGGCCGCAAACATCAGGCTGAGCGCATCCACATGAAAGACCAGCGCCAGCGGTCCGTCCCACGGCATGGCGTTGAAATCGACGGAGCCGCCCAGATGCACGCGGACGAACGTAGCTGCAACCGCCGCCAGGCTGGGCAGGCAGCAGAGCAGCGCCAGAACACCCTTTGCATGCGCGGAAAGGAACCTTGCGGCAAGCAGTTGAAGAAGCACGCCGGCCAGCAGCGGCAGGAGCGCCCACAACACCAAAGTCTCAGAAGAGACGCTCACTGTTCTCCTCCTGTCGCCAACCGTGCGTTCTCATCCAGGCGCCGCATTCCGGATTCCTCTCTCATGTTCATTCGTAGTGATTTAGATCACAGTGACATAGGTCACTTTACGGGACATCGTCCCACATGGAAAGACACAGGCTCCGCCCCATGGAGAGCGTCTTTCCTGGTCTTTTGAGTGCCGGTGCGCCCACTGCAACGCTGCCGGCGACAAATCGCGCGAGGGGCGTTCGCGTCCCCAGTCGTCTTTCCGGTGAACGCTTGAAAAGCGCTCCGGGGGAGGGAAGCCAGGCAAACCTTGCAGGCCTGCCTTCCCTCCCGCGAGAGGTTTACTTGGACCGGACGGGCTCCTGTACATTCACATGCACAGTGGCCTCCACCTTGGCCTTGTGGGCCGTCTTGGCAACGGGCGTCGGGGCCTCGGTCTCCTGCCGCTCGGTCAGTTCGACGAACGGACGTCCGTAGAAGCTGTCGAGCAGAATCGC
>CAYQOQ010000203.1:0-7177 GCA_964419175.1 uncultured Occallatibacter sp.
ACCTATAAAACCGAACACTGCGCCTCGTCAACCGTGTGCTTGGCCATACGCATACATTTATTATCCCCTGCAAAATTCCTCCACGTCCAAAAGCCGAATCCAGCCCTTTTTCCGCAGCCTTATCAGTCTCCCACCGGCTTCACCGACCCACGGGAATGAAACTGTGCCCCATCCATCGGACGTCTTTGTTTTTGTTCGATGGGTGGGAGTCCGTAGAACTTCATGACGACATCGCGTTTTGTTGAACTTGCATTTTTGTTTCTTGTTAGGCTCGAGGTTCGGTGCCTGGACCTTGTGGAATCGATCCAACCGCCTCCACGTCAAACGAAGCGACCGTCCTAGGCTGTATCGACATATAGGTATCGTGTAAATACTTGATAAATAAGAGGCCTGTCATCCTGAGCGAACGGGGCCCCAAGCGCTTTCCGGGGTCCCCAAAGAGCGCTTTTGCTCTTTGGGGTGGAGCGTGGGGGTGGTGAGTCGAAGGATCTGCTGTTGTTTTTCGCCTGCTAGCGTTTTCAGCTCTTTTGGGATCGCTCTGTCCGCCCTAGATGTCGATACAGCCTAAAACGAGAACCGCGCCTGAAATACAATCGCGCGATTGCCAGAGGTCGGGTTGGCAAACGCCCCATCCGCCAGCGACTGCGATTTGCCGAAGATCGGCGACAGCAGAACCCCGTTCGGCGTGCTCCAGTTCACAATGTTCAGCAGGTTCGACGCGCTCACGGCCAGCGTCAGGCTATACCTGCGCGGGGAGCCTTCGTCCAGGCGGACCGCCGCTCCGCTGCTGCTTAGCTCGTTTCCTTTGCTGCCCTCCATCGTCCGGTCTGAGGATACAGTCTTGATCCTCGGCCCCACGCCGATCACCTTGCTGGCGCGCATATCGAAGAGCACATTCGCAGGCCCCATACCGGCGCCGAACGGCACAATCCGCTCTCCCTTGCCCGCGGGGTTGGGATCAAGGCACCCATACCGAGTGGCAATCACGCCAGCCGCGCCGCAACTTCCGTAACCGGGCCGCGCGTTGAACAGGCTGTTGCCCGTCAGATCCTTGCCGATGGTCAGGTTATACGGCGTGCCCGATTGTGCCTCCAGCAGCGAAGCCACTACGATTCCGTACGGCATCGTATAGCTGCCCAGCGCGCTTACGCGGTGACGTACGCCGAAGCTGGCGCGGCCGTAATCGAGGCCCGGATTCTGCGCCACTGAGACAAACGAAGTTACTCCCTGCGTATCGCTCTTCGCCTGGTTGAACGTGTACGAGCCGTTCAGAACAAAGCGCGCCGTTTGAATAGTCCCCGAGAACGTAAGTTGGCTTTGCTTGTAAACCCCGCCCGACTGGAACTGATAGTTATAAGCCGCCGGCGCTGTGCCCGTGACGGTGTACGTTGCGGCGTTGAATGCCGGCGCCGTCACGTTGTTCGAAAGGTATTGATGCACGCCCTGCGTGTAGAGATAAGTCGCGTTCGCCGTGAACGCCCGCGTGAACTGGTGGTCGACGCCCGCGCCCGCCTGCATGTCCAGAGCCGCCTTGAAGTGCGGATCGATCGAGTGAAAAGAGGGAACTGACGTGGCCGACGAGGTAATCGTGCTCGGCGGCGCCGCAGCCGTGGGATCGTAGAACTTCGGATTATTGACCACATAGCTCTGCTGGTTGACGCCGTTATCGTGAATGGCCTGGATCACGTACGGCACTCCCGCCGTCGAACTGAAGAAGTTAGGAACTGTAAATCGGTTGAAGAACCAGCCGTATCCTGCTCGAATAACGGTCTTTGCCGGTGCGTTGCCATGCAGGCGGCCGGGGCTCCAGGCCAATGCCAGCCGTGGCGCCCAATTCGTATGGTCGTGGATCCAGTTCTGATCCTCGAAGCGCACTCCCAGACCGATCATCAGGTTAGGCTTCACCCGCCAGTCGTCCTGGAAAAACGCCGAACCATCCAGCACAAGTGCATGTGCCCGTGCGTTGCTGATCACCGTAGCCGAATACTGCGCCGGCTGCTTTGCCTGGTAGTCGCCAATCGAGTTGAAGGTGTACGTCCCGTTGCTCCCGGCCGTCGAGTAGTTCGCGTCCCGGAAGGCCCTCATCCGTGCACCGAACCGCAGCGTATGGTTCCCAGCCATCGCCGTCGAGTAATCCTGCAACTCGAAGATGTCCTGGTGGTCCTGGACCACCCCGGCGCTGTTGCCTCCATCGGTAAACGCGCCTGACACAGTCACGGCCGGCGTCGAGTAAGCGGATGTCTGCTTGTTCCGCACCCGCCGCCATCGGAAATGCGCCTCGCTCACGAGCCGCGGGTTGACGACAATCGTGTCGGCCGCCTGGAAGGTGTTTTCCTTGTCGTTGATATTGACCGCCTGCTTGGCCAGGCTCAGCGCGCCCACCCCGCTGCCCGTCACCGTGTCCCGGTAGAAGTAATCGCGGAACGAAAGCGTGTGATTACCGATCTGCACATCCAGGCGCGGATTCAGGATTACCTTGCTCGAAGGCGTGTAGATCGCCTGCGTAATGTTCGTCGCCGTATTCTGCGGATTCACGGCATCCACAATGCTCTGATTCTGCGTTGTCAGATCGAAGCCGCTGATAAAGTACGAGGCATGTTTCCCCAGCGGCCCTGAGATATTGCCGGAGTAGGAGTAAAGATCGTACTCCGGCTGCTCCCGGATCATCGGGTTCCCCGTGTTCGTTGCCGACGTGTTGCCGTAGCCTGACAGGCTGCCGTGCAGCTTTTCCGAGCCGGGCTTGGTAATCACCTCAACCCGCCCGTACCCCACGCGGTCGTACTCGGATGAAAACGGGTTTTGATTGACGCGGATCTCCAGAATCGAAGATTTCGGAGGAAGCTGTCCCCCCGCGAATCCATCGATATAGATCTGTCCGCCGTTCGGCCCGGCCGCCGCCGCCGCCAGTTGCTGCAGTTCGCTTTCCAGAGTGTTGGGATCGTCCGAAAGCGCATCCAGGTCTCTGCCTCTGAAAACCATGGCGCTCGAATTCTGTTCGCTTCCCACACCGACGCCCGCAACACGGTCAACAACCCTTACTTCTTCAAAGTTGGCGGCAATCTGCAGCGGAAGGTTCAACTCCTTCACGCGCCCGGCCCGCAGGGAAACTCCATGAAGCGTCAGCGGTGCAAATCCCTTTGCGGCGACTCGAACCGTATAGGTGCCGGGAGCCAGTGTGCGGATGGAATAGTGTCCGTCCGCGTCGGATCGCGTCTCCAGAACCTCGTTGCGATGCAGAAGCCTGATCTGCGCCTTGGGCACAACCGCTCCACTGGGATCCACCACCTCGCCACGCAACACGCCCGTCGGCGCACTCGCCTGCGGATGCAGAGCCAGCGGCAGAAGAAGCGAAGTGATCACCACAAGGGATCGCGTCTTGAAGATCATGGCCAATATTTTCGCAAACGGGACAGATATACCTTGCTAAACGATACTCTTAGTTAACGACAGCCTCACAACTCTCTTCGATACGTTCAGCAAACCCGTGCCCGATGGGTTAACAGCTACCATCCTCTGCATTTACCTGTCGCTGAGGCATTCCGGTGAGAGGCCTTGAATAGCTCCAGCGCCAAGGTGCCTGTTTCCAGCCTCAAACCCCCAGGAGCGTGCCGACTTCAATTCCTATTTTTTGGTTGAAGTTTTCAATTGCAAAATACATATTCTAGAAATCTTATCACTCACTGCTCCGCCCGAATTGCGGCAGTAAGCGTGTCATCCGGGCGGTCGCGGCGTTCTCTGCCGTGACCTCAAAAAAGAGCTAGGCCCTCGCCGGTTCTCAGCAATCTCAGGGCGCGAGCCGTCTCAGGCCAGCGTGTAGGGAGTCCGATACGGCCGCGACAGCAGTGCACTGGCCTCGCTATCGCAGAGAATCTTCTCGCCGGCCACATCCCAGTGGATCTTTCGTCCCACCATCATTGAAATCAGTCCCAGGTGGCCCGGAAGCGTGGAGTGATGTGCCGTCTGAACCGGCGTAATCGTCGCCTTGCGCGACTTCACGCAGTCGAGAAAGTTGCGCCGATGCTCGGCAGACTCGTACAGCTTTACCTTGCGCAACTCCTCGGGAAGCGACTTGGGCTTGATCCATTCCTGGTTCGACGCGTCGAACCCGTCGCGATCAACCCATACCCATCCCTCAGTCCCGATCCACTTTGTTCCCATGGCAATAGCCGGATGACCTCCAGCAATGGTTAAAGAAACGTCACCCGCATACCCCGTCACTTCCTTCCGGTATTTGCATTCAATCCGGTAGGTCGAGGCGGTATTCCACAACGCATTTGTCGCCGGGAACTCACCATGCCCCTCAATCTCCGACGGTCCGGAAAGGTCGAAGCCCAGGCCCCAATGTGCGATGTCGCCATGGTGACCGATCCAGTCCAGCAATTGCCCGCCGCCGGTGTTGTAGTTCCAGCGCCAGTTTTTGTGAACCCGCGCCTCAATGTAAGGCTCCATCTTCGACGGCCCAATCCAGGTTGCAAAGTCCAGCTCCGCCGGTGGCTCCGTAACGGCCAGATCCCACGCCGAGGTTCCCGGAACGATCAGGGCAGGGTCGGCGATTTTCTCAGGAAGCGAAGCCAGCTTGCCCAGCAAGGCAGGCTCCGTACCCGCAAAGTCATGATGCCCGCCCGGAAGCCCGACCTCGACATGCACAACCCTTCCGATAAGCCCGTTGCGGACAATCTCCGCCGCCTTGTGGAACGAGGGCAGCGACCGCTGCCACGCCCCCGACTGCCAGATAATCCTGTTTTTCTCCACGGCTTTGACGATGGCCTGCTGTTCCGCTACCGTCCGAGCCAGCGGCTTCTCGCCGTAGATATCTTTCTTGCGGCTCGCCGCCGCCGTGGCCACCAGCGCATGCCAGTGATCCGGCACAGCAATCATCACCGCGTCGATATCGTCCCGCGCCAGCAGTTCGCGATAGTCGTGATACGCCTTGCAATCCGTATTCCCATAGCGCGTATTTACGGTGTCGACGGCAGCCTGCAGATGATTTTTGTCCAGGTCGCAGGCGGCCACCACCTGGCAATCGGCCTGTTCCAGGAAGACCTTCGTGTTGCTCGGTCCCATCATGCCCCAGCCGATCACTCCCAGCGTGATGCGGTTCGACGCCGAAGGGCGCGCCTGCCCCCAGGCGCTGCCGGACACCATGGCTACCGCTCCGGCCGCCTTGACAAACGCCCGCCGTGTAAAGGGAGAAGAGGTTGTTGAGTTGGATGGTATGGAACCGGATCGCGGAGTATCGGACCGCAGGTTTTTCATCGTCACCTCTGAACTGTTCCTATCTCTGCGGACAACCATACCCCGGACCGCCTCTCACAAACGGCCTGGAAACCTGCAGAGAAAGATGCGCGTGCAGTCTAGCACGATGACTTTGGCACGAGATAGGGACAAACGCGATTTGTAGCTAAAGCCGCTTGATAAACGACATAGCCTCGGCAAGCTGCGGAAAGCGTGCTTCCTCCGCCTTGAACTCCCGCGAGTGCACGCACCGCCGCGACCCGTTCATCCGCACCGGGTGCTTCAAGTGCAGCATCTCGTGGTACAGCAGGTATTCGATCGCATACCGGGGACTCGACGGCCGGTCAAACACGCGGCTCACCACAATCGTGTTGAGTGCGGCGTCGTAGTGCCCCAGCGAACGTTTGGCGTGGTGCTCGCTCCATGTCAGTTCCGGGCGCCCTAGCAGCCCGCCAAAAAAGCGCACGTTCAGCGTGTCGAAGACCTCATCCAGGTTATAGAAACGGCCTTCCGGCCCGAAGTAGCGTTTCGTCCCACGCGTGTGGCGAACCAGCTCGGTTTGCCGCGTGACGGAGGCCGAGGACGCAAATCGTTTGTAGCGCAGGTTGTGCGCCGCTTCGATTGGCTTCTTGTAGAGTTTGGCCAGCAGAATGTGCGCAATAGCGCGAATCACCGTCTCCGGCGCCCCCTCCAGAAGGTCGGAGAGGCTGACAAAAATCTGTCCCTCGCGCAGCCGGATGGTGGTATTCAGCGAAGTAAAGCGGCGGAATCGCACCGTAATCGGAGGCATCGGCGCCCTGGGCCGCAACGCCCGATACTCCTGCTCAAAGATCGAAACAAATTCCGCGCTCACTACTTTAGGGTACAGCTTGCACCTTCCAGCTCGCAGCCCCTGCTTCGGATCGTGCCGCTCCCCGCCTCTCCGTAGCACTCGCGAAGCAATTGATTCGAGGAAAAAGGGGAGGCGCCGTCCCGCGCGAGCCCGAGGGGCAGCCGTCAAGCGCAACAGATGAGAGCCAAAAGCTAAAAGCTGAGAACTGATAGCTGAAAGCTGCTTTCTCACTTCGGCTCCCACCGATCCTGCCCCACCTCATCCGGATGCTGTTTGAAATAGTCCTTCTGCTCCTGAAGCAGCCGCTTGGCCTGATCGGACAAATCCTCGCCGCTCTCAATGGCCTCCTTGCGCGCCAAACTGAAGCCCGCTTCGCCGGCAAGCGCCCGCAAAATCCCCTGCCAGCGCGGAGTGGCTTCGGTCAACGCCTCCAGCGACTTCCGAATATCGGCCTTGCGGTCCGAATACATGTCCAGGTTGTCCCCAAGCTCATCCATCAGCGCGGTAAAATCCTCCAGCGCATCGCTCATCCGGCTGCTGCGCGCCTCCGAACTGGCCCGCTTGCTCAGAGCCTTGATGGCCTCGGCATGTTCGTTCAGGTATTGGGTATAGAGAGCGATGCGCGCATTCGGATCGATGCCGGCCTCGGCGATCTTTTCCACCTGCGCTTCGGTTAGCGGCTCGCGCTTCTGCTTTTGCGCACTCAAGGGCGCGGCAACCAGCAGGCACAGCAACATTGCGGGAACGAAGCGCATCGGGAATCCCTTCGGCGCTCTTATTCAAGCACACTGAGCCTTACAGGGAAAAGACTCCCGACGCGATCTCGTGCTACAGGTCGAAATCTCTCGAGTTGTGAATCAGCTTGAAGGGGACGGTCTTCGCCGCCTACGGATAAATTCAAGCGATGCCCGATTAAGTGTCAGGGCACGACTTCGAAGCTTGCTGAAAAACTCTTGTTGCAGCGCTGTTTTGCAAGGGCACGGCTTCAGTCGTGCCATAAATGCAATCAAATCAACGAGGGATTTACAGGCTGCGAAAAAACGCCTGCTTGGCATAAAACCTCAAGGCTTTGTAACAGTCGTCCACCGGCGAAGCCGACCCGCGATGGGA
>CAYQOQ010000204.1:0-7121 GCA_964419175.1 uncultured Occallatibacter sp.
GCCTGAATACCGTCGATACCGTGGTCGACAAAGGCCGCCAGACGGTCGAATCCGCTGTCAGTCTAGGGCGCAGGACCGTCGAGCACACGTTTCTCCACGGGCGCAGCACCATGCAGGCCGCAGTTCTCCACGGTCGTGAAGATATCCGAATCGAGCAGGTTCCAGTTCCGGAGGCACGTCCGGGAGAGCTGATAGTCCAAGTAGGCGCAGCGCTTACGTGCGGTACCGACCTCAAGGTCTTTCGCCGTGGATACCATGCCCGCATGATCGTACCGCCCGCCCTGTTCGGTCATGAGTTGGCCGGGACGGTGGTCCAGGCAGGCGAAGGCGTCGAGGGGTTTGCTTCGGGCGATCGCGTGGTGGCGCTCAACTCCGCGCCGTGCGGCGTGTGTTACTTCTGCTCCCGCGGTCAGGAAAATCTCTGCGACGATCTGCTCTTCAACAACGGTGCTTATGCCGAGTTCATCCGCATCCCCGCCCGCATTGTCGCCAAGAACACATTGCATGTCCCCGAACACGTACCCCTGGAACACGCAGCGCTGACCGAGCCGCTGGCCTGCGCGGTCCACGGCTTTGTGGACTCCCATCCCCGCACCGGCGATACCGTAGCCGTGATCGGCGGCGGCCCGCTGGGGCTCATGATTCTGCATGTAGCCGCACTGGCAGGCTATGAAGTCATCGCCATCGTCAAGCACGACGGCCAGGTGGAGGCGGCGCGGCAGCTTGGCGCGGCCCACGTTGTACAGACAACCAGCATTCGCAAGGCCATCCGCGAAACCCGCGCGCTCACCCCGAAGGATCGCGGCGTCGATATAGCGATTGAAGCCGTCGGCGTGCCCGAGGCCTGGCAGGAAGCCGTCGAGCTGGTCCGCAAGGGCGGCACGGTGAATTTCTTTGGTGGCTGCGCCGCCGACACGCATGTCACGCTCGACACCAACCGCATCCACTATAGCGACATCACCCTGCGCGCCACCTTCCATCACACTCCGGCCATCTGCCGCGAGGCGCTGGCGCTGATTGCTGGCGGACGCTTCCAGGCAGGAGCTTTTATCACCGGCCATGCTCACCTTTACGAACTCAACCGCGTCTTTGAGAAGCTGATGAATCGCAGCAGCGAGATCAAGACCGCCATTGTGCCCTGAGACGAACCGATGATCCCCGCAACTGTGCAACCGGACGAGAACGCTCTGGAGAGGGAAGTGCTGGCCACGGGCGGCCAATCCGATCTAGAGGAGTTGCTTGCGCGCGGCTGGGCTGCGCTGCCGGCTTCCTATCGCATTCCCGATGTTGCGCCTACGCTCGAAGAGGCTCGTGCCTGGTGCCAACGGCTTTCCGAGACGCACTATGAGAACTTCCACGTCGCCTCGTGGTTTCTGCCCAAGGCTCTGCGCCCCCACTTCCACTCCATCTATGCCTATTGCCGCGTCTCCGACGATCTTGGCGACGAGGTAGGTTCGACGGCGCAGGCCCTGGCGCTGCTCGATCTGTGGGGCCGCGAACTCGATGCCTGCTATGAAGGCCGCGCGCGTCATCCGGTGTTTGTCGCGCTCAGCGAAACCATCCACGCCTGCTCCATTCCCAAGGAGCCCTTTGCCGATCTGCTGAAAGCATTCCGTCAGGACCAAACCGTGACCCGTTACGCCTCAATGAGCGAGGTGCTGGGTTACTGCCGCTACTCGGCCAATCCTGTTGGCCGCCTCGTGCTCTACGCCTGCGGCGAAGTTACCCCCGAGACCATCGAAGAAAAATTCCGTTTGTCCGACGCAACCTGTTCCGCGCTGCAACTTGCCAATTTTTGGCAAGACGTGAGCGTAGACATCGCCAAGGACCGCGTCTACATTCCCCAGGACGACATGCGGCGCTTTGGCGTCAGCGATGAAACCATCGCCAGCGGAGTTGCCACGCCTGAGTTCCGCGCGCTGCTCCGCCATGAAGTGGACTACGCGCGTTCGCTCTTCGAGCAGGGACTGGCCCTGATTGGCATGGTCAACCGCGATCTCGCGCTCGATCTCGATCTTTTCAGCCGCGGCGGTCTTGAGATTCTACGCGCTATTGAGCGCCGAGATTACGACGTGCTCAGCGCGCGTCCGGCCATCTCGAAGCGTACCAAATTTGCACTTGCCCTGCGCGCACTCAGCGGTAAGGCGCTTCCATTTCTCCGCCTCGGCACGGGTGCGGCAAAGAAGGCGGCTTGACTCAAGAACCTGCATCCGACGGAATCACGCTCGACCGCGCCTACGCTGAATGCCGGTCGATCGCCAGGCGTGAAGCTAAGAACTTCTACTACGCCTTCATCGCCCTGCCCACTGAGCGCCGCAACGCCATCTGCGCCATCTACGCTTTCATGCGCCGCGCCGACGATCTTGCCGACGACGAAAGCTGTTCCGTTGCCGCGCGCCGCGAAAACCTCGACGAGTGGCTCACCGCATGGCGCGCTGTGTGTGCGGGCGCATCAACTGAAGATCCCGTATTTCTCGCCGTGCGCGATGCGACAACGCGCTTTGCCATTCCTCTCAGTCTGCTCGATGAACTGGTTGCCGGCGTCACCATGGACCTCGATCGCGCTGATACCGGCGCGCCCGACACCTACGCAACCTTTGACGATCTCTACCGCTATTGCTACCTGGTGGCTTCGGTCGTGGGCCTGGTCTGCATACACATCTTCGGCTACAAAGACGCGCGCGCCGAGAAATTCGCCGAAGAAACCGGCATCGCCTTTCAGTTGACCAACATCCTCCGCGACGTAGCCGAAGACGCTGCCCGCAACCGCGTCTATCTTCCCCTTGAAGACCTCGCGGCCCACGGCGTCACGCTCGAATCGTTGCTCCATCGAGCCGACGGCTCGCCGCCCACCGCGAACGAACGCGCACTGCTTGAAGCCATCGCCCAGCGCGCGGAGTACTACTACCGTTCCGCCGAGGCTCTGCTCCCGTTTATCGACCCGGAGAGCCGCCCCGCAATGAAGGTGCTGGTCGCCGTCTACCATGCGCTGCTCAAGCGCATCGAGCGTGCGGACTACGATGTGTTTTCGCAACGCGCCAGTGTGCCTCTCCGGCAAAAGCTCGCTATTCTGGCCGTAGGCCTAACCCGCATGACTTGGGCGCGGCTGTTTGCATGAGGCGGAGGCTAGGCTGAAGCTGAAGGGTACGGGCTTTAGCCCGTACATCACAATCACTGAAAGGTGTGGGCTTTAGCCCCTGAGGGAATAGGGTGCGTCCTAAGCGAGAAGAAATTCGAGGTAATCAATCCTCATACTTTGTCTCCACACAGACTCAGGGCCGCAAACCCTTCCTTCGACACGAGCGATGGGCACGGTTAATGCTTTCCACGCTTTACCGCTATGACGGAACGGGATATAGGCTCCATGCCTTTGTGGTGATGCCAGACCATCTGCATCTACTCATCACTCCATTCGACACGATTGAGAAATCGGTTCAACTGATCAAAGGTGGCTTCTCCTTTCGCGCCAAAAGGGAGTTGAAATAAACTGGAGACATTTGGCAGACAGGCTTTACCGATCACCGAGTTCGAGGTGATGAGGATTGGAAGAGACATTTGGATTACATTCGCCAAAATCCCATCGATGCAAGGCTGGTAATCGATGTTGCTCTCTATGAGTTCATAGGGTTTCCGCAGGGAAAATTCCCTCAGGGGCTAAAGCCCGGCGATCTTGATGCTATAAATGTACGGGCTGAAGCCCGTACCCTTCAGCCGAAGCCGTACTCGTCAACCGTGAAGGGCCTTCGTTGATCGAATCTCCAAACATCGGGCAGAAGACCGTCACCGTCATCGGCGGCGGCGTGGCTGGCATGAGCGCGGCCTGCGCCTTGGCAGAGGCAGGCCTGCGCGTGCAACTCGCCGAGCGCCGCGGCTACCTGGGCGGCAGGGCAAGTTCCTACTTGCACCCCGGTGTCGGTGAGGTTATCGACAACTGCCAGCATGTGCTCTTTGGCTGCTGCACGAACCTTGTCGGATTCTATAAGCGCATCGGCGTCGCCGACCGCATCTACTGGACCAGCGAGATGACGATGATTGAGCCCGGAGGCCGCCGCTCGCAGCTCGGGCCAAGCTGGCTCCCTGCGCCGTTGCATGGCCTGCCGAAGCTGCTTTCTGCGCATGCCTTCACGCTCGCCGACAAGTTTGCTCTCGCCCGCGCGTTCGCCGCCTTGATGCGCCCGGTCCCTGCCGACTCAACCGAATCCCTGGGCGCATGGCTCAGGCGCAATGGCCAGACCAGGGGTGCGCTAGAACGCTTCTGGCGTCTCGTCATCGCCAGTGCGCTCAATGCTGACATCGACTTCATCGCCATGCCCTACGCGGCCAAAGTAATTCGCGAGCTGTTCATGAACTCAGCCTTCGCGGGCAGCATGGGCATGAGTACTGTGCCGCTGAGCGAACTCTATGCCGGCGTATCCCCTCACATTGAGCAGCGCGGTGGCAGCGTCCATCTCAGCACTTTTCTCGAAGGCGCGGCCTGGGACGAGAGCCGCGCCCAGTGGCACCTCCGCACGCGCACAGGAGAATTGAGTTCCGAATTTCTTGTTGTCGCATTGCCGTTCGAGGCGACCGCGCAGTTGTTGCCGCATCTGCCCGCAGCTGACGGCAAGCAGGAACTTGCGCACCAGATTGAGCAGCACGAGCACTGGCCCATCTGTAGTGTGCATCTATGGTTCGACCGCGCGATTACCGACCTGGACCATGCAGTGCTTCTGGACCGTGAGATTCATTGGATGTACAACCAGTCGCGGCTGCAGCGAGGCCGCAAGGGACACTACATCGAACTGGTTGTCAGCGCCACGCGCGCGTTTGCTGCATTGCCGAGAGAAGCAGCCATCCAACAGGCGATTGCCGAACTGGCGGAGTTTTTCCCAATCGTGAAAGAGGCGAAGCTCGAAAAGGTTGCGCTGGTCAAGGAAGTTCGCGCCACCTTCGGCGTTCCTCCCGGCATCGACGCCGCGCGGCCCACCGCTGTCTCTCCGTGGCCCAACTGCTTCCTAGCCGGCGACTGGACCGCAACCGGCTGGCCTTCGACGATGGAGAGCGCCGCGCGTTCCGGCCATCTCGCAGCCGAAGCTCTCTGCCTCACCGTTGGCGAGCCGCGTACATTCCTCAATCCCGATCTGAAGCCTCAAGGCTTGATGCGGTTGATTGGGGCAGGGAATCGAGGATAGCAAGAGCCATTACGAGATCACTGCCTCTTCAATGCGCCAGCATATACACCCCAATGCAAACCAGGATCGCCGACGCCCAGCGGCGGCGATCCACGTTTTCCTTCAGGAACATCTTGCCAGCGATTGCGTTGGTGACCAGTGTCAGGGAAGCCGATGCCGGTGCTACCAGGCTCAGGTTCAGGTGGTTCAGCGCGAACAGGAGCGAGAAAAAGGAAAGCGCCAGAAAGCACACACCGCCATAGAACAGCGGACACGTAACAACGGCGAGAATAGCGCCCTTCATTCCGGAGTGAGCGCGAATTTCGTCCAGGTCGCCGATGGACTTCATGGCCGCGGCCGTCAGCACCTCGCCTGCGGTTGAGCTGATAACAATTGCCGCAATCATGGCAGCAGCAGCCCAGAGGCCGATCGGCGCAGCAGTGCCTGGAATCGTCATCGCACCGGCTCCTCTTCCTGTTCCGTTACAGCCGGCAACTCCGCAGCAGGCGCGGGCCGTTCGGTGAGCGAAGGTCCGTTGGCCACAAATCCAACGCCGACCGTAATCAGCACAATTCCCGCCCAGCGTTCGGGCGAAATGGCCTCGTTGAGCCAAAAGCGCGACAGCAGCGCCACGATCACGTTGCCGAAGGCTGTGGCCGGCAGAACGAAAGTCAGGTCGGCCCACGACAGCGCCGTCAGGTAGCTTGCGAAGAATCCAATCAGCAACGCGATCCCTACGGCGATCCATGGAGTAAAAACAGCCGCGATGAGCGTAGCGGGATGGGCGAGGGTGATAGCCGGCAGATGCGTCATGCCACGCGAGAGGCAGGTATCGCCGAGAGGAGCGCTCACGGCCACCAGTCCCAGGATCAGGTATTGCCGCGGCAAAAGTTTATGTTGAGCCATCAGTCCAGTGTCTTGCAGTTTCGATGTAGAAGGCCTAAAGAAACTGAGGGCGGACGCGAAGCGATTTCCCAGTTTCTATGCCTTCATGAGCGATATGCTGGGTGACTTTTTCTTGATGAAAAAGCCACTTTGCTGCATTGGCTCAGCCCTATGCAAACTGGAAAACCGCGATCGCGCCGCCCTCGATTCAAGTAATCGGGTTAAGCTATGCTCCTGCTTTTACCGGCTTGTTCGGGTCGACCTTCTGGCTGCGCGATACTTTGACCGCTTTGTTGCGCTGAGCGCGCAGCTTCATGAACGACTTTGCTTCAACATAGAGACGTGGCAGATCGCGATTCACGACCGCCTTCCACACCACGCGGAAAGCCGCCTTGGGACGGAAATAGTACTCGTCGTAGAAGCGGTGCACCATCTCCATCACGTAGTCGACGGGCAGGCCCGGATACTCGATGTGCGCCATCTGGTGGCCGCCGCCGTCTTCCATCTTCTCGTTGGTGATGAATCCGTTCTTGGCCGCGAACTCGTAAAACTCCGTGCCAGGAAAAGCGTGCGCGATGCTGACCTGGATGGTTTCGCAATCGAGGGTTTTGGCAAAGTTGATCGTGTTGCGGATCGACTCCTTGGTCTCGCCGGGCAGGCCGAGAATGAAGTCGCCGTGAACCGTCAGGCCGAGGTCGTGGCAGTCTTTCGCAAAAGCGCGCGCCCTCTCAACAGTTGCGCCTTTCTTGATGTTTTTCAGAATCTGCGGATCGCCGGACTCGAAGCCCACGATAAGCAGGCGGCAACCTGAGTCCTTCATCGCCTTCAGCGTGTCGTAGTCGGTAGTCACGCGCGAAGTGCAGCTCCAGGTGAGGCCCAGCGGCTTCAGCTTTTCGCACAACTCGATGGTGCGCGCCTTCTGGATGTTGAAGGTATCGTCGTCAAAGAAGAATTCCTTCACCTCAGGGAAGTTCTGTTTGGCCCAGGCCAGCTCAGCGGCCACATCGTCCGTGGAACGCTTGCGCCACGCATGTCCGCTCAGCGTCTGCGGCCACAGGCAGAAGGTGCACTGCGCCGGGCAGCCGC
>CAYQOQ010000205.1:0-7119 GCA_964419175.1 uncultured Occallatibacter sp.
CCGAAAACTCCTCCAAACATCCACCCTACTAACCAGCAACTGCTGTTTTTAGGTTGATTCGCTGATGACAACAAGCCTCCAGATGAAGAACGGGTTTGAACTGAATGTACGAGCCAGCGTGGGACTGGCAACCGCACCCGCCGATGGCGCCACCGTACATGCGATCATTGGCGCTGCCGACATGCGCATGTACCTTGTGAAGAGTAACGGGCGGGGAAAGGTATGGGGGGCGTAGAGGCAGGGATCAGGGAATAGAAAGACAGCTGCGCTTGCAATCTCTCTGCAATCATTATCCCCGGTATTTCTCGACGATAAGGCGCGCAGGGTTCCGCTACTTTTTTGTGTCGCCCCCGACCTGTATGACTACATATTTTGCGGGGCAGTCGCCTACGTTCTTGATGGCGTGCATGGTGCCGATTGGGACGTAGATGATGCTGCCAGGGCTAGCGCGCTCGGCTTTGCCATCGTGATCGAACTCCAACGTCCCCTGCTGCACGACGATGAACTCCGAGTGCTGGATATTGTGAAGGGCGGGAGGCACAGTTCCTGACGGCTGCATCGACTCATGCGCACCAACGGCTTCGCCCGTGGCGATTGTGCCACTGAAGACGCTGCGGCCTTCGGCGCCATTCGGCATGGTTCTAGTCTTCATCTCTTCGTAAGAGAAGACACGCGCGGTTGCCAGCTGGTTTTCTGCAGTTGTTTGCGCGGAGGCAATCGTGCATGCGACTGCGAGTACAGCAAGAGGAACAACGCTGCGGCAGGAATTCATTTGTCGACTCCCTGGGGAATGTGTGGGCTTCGGCGGCGCAGATGTGCGGCTACAGATGCACTACCAGAAGCCCTCTTAGGTTAGATGTCGAGATTCTTGACGTCGAGCGCATTGTCCTCGATGAATTTTCTGCGCGACTCCACATCTTCGCCCATGAGGGTGGTGAAGATGGCATCGGTCTCCGTGAGGTCTTCAAGCTTGACCTGAAGAAGTGTGCGCCGCTCGGGATCCATGGTGGTTTCCCAGAGCTGCGTGGAGGTCATCTCGCCGAGGCCCTTGTACCGCTGAACCTGGTAGTCCTTCTTGCCCTGTTCAACGATATAGGCGAAGAGTTCGCGCGCAGTGGCTTTTTCGACCGGCTCGCGGGAGGCGCGGGCGGTACGGCGGGCCTGCTTGACCTCGACATCGGTCTCGCCTTCCTCTTCGGAGTCTTCTGGAGCTGCGTCAGCAGAGCCGGCCGCGGTGGCCTTTACCGCAAACTCGATGAGGAAAGGCGGCTCAAGGAATTCCCTAATGAGTGAGTACTTGACCATCATCTGGCGGAACTCGGGGCTGGAGGCGAGAGTCCAATCGATGCAGCGCGTGGCGCCCTGCGCATCGGTAAAGCAGAGGGACCAGGTGTGATGCTCTTCGTCCTCGACCGGATCGTGAACATTGATCTGGAACTCTTCAGACATTTCGATGAGCTCGGCACTCAGGAGGGCGATCTTTTCAGGCACTTCGCTCTCAGCCTTCGAGGCAAAGTCGGCGCGATGAATGAGCTCGGCGCGGGCAAGCAGCTCCGTCAGCTTTTCGTTGCGGATGCGCCGGTCGACTTTTTCGACGAAGCCCAGGTACTCGTTGAGCGTGGCCATGAAGCGCATGAGGTCAGCGCCCTCGATGCGGCTGGCGGCCTCGCCATGGCGGACCACCAAGCCCTCGGAGGCGCGGTTGACCATGACACGGACAAACTCTCGGTCGTCCTTGATGTACTGTTCGAAGCGACCCTTCTTGATCTTGTAGAGCGGGGGTTGCGCGATACACACATTGCCGCGCTTGATCAGTTCCGTCATGTGGCGGAAGAAGAAGGTAAGCAGTAATGTGCGGATGTGCGAGCCGTCGACGTCGGCATCGGTCATGAGGATGATCTTGCCGTAGCGCAGTTTGGAGACATCGAAGTCGTCCTTGCCGATACCGCAGCCGAAGGCAGTGATCATGGCGCGGATTTCCTCGTGGCCGAGCATCTTGTCGTAGCGCGCCTTTTCGACGTTGAGGATCTTGCCCCGGAGGGGCAGGATGGCCTGGAAGCGGCGATCGCGGCCCTGCTTGGCGGTGCCACCGGCCGATTCGCCCTCGACGAGATAGATTTCGCAGCGTTCTGGATTGCGTTCGGAACAGTCGGCGAGCTTGCCGGGCAGGCCGCCACCGTCCAGAGCACCTTTGCGGCGGGTAAGATCGCGCGCCTTGCGAGCGGCCTCACGTGCGCGCGCTGCATCGATGGCCTTGTTGATGATGCGCTTGGCGACGGGCGGATTCTGCTCGAGATAGGCGCCCAGGCGCTCATTCACAAACGACTGCACGGTACCGGCGATGTCGGAGTTGAGCTTTCCCTTGGTCTGCCCCTCGAACTGTGGCTGCGGCAGCTTGACGCTGATGACGGCGACGAGACCCTCGCGCACATCGTCGCCGCTCAGGCTGTCCTTGAGATCCTTGAAGAGTCCGAGCTGCTGGCCAATGGCGTTGATGGTACGAGTGAGCGAACTGCGGAAGCCGGAAAGATGTGTGCCACCGTCGACCGTGTTGATGTTGTTGGCAAAGCTGAAGACGGTCTCGGAGTAGCTGTCGTTGTACTGCAGCGCAATGTCCATCTCAACGCCGTCGCGCGCGGCTTCCATCACGATCGGCTTGTCGTGGAGAACGGTCTTACCGCGGTTGAGATGCTTCACGAACTCGGCGATGCCGCCGGCGTACTTAAACTCGGCGCGGCGAGCTTCGCCGGTCTTGGCATCGGCCGTGCGCTCATCGGTGAGCGTGATTTCCAGCCCCTTGTTGAGAAAGGCCATCTCGCGCAATCTCTGGGCCAAGGTATCGTAGTTGAACTCGGTAGCGGTAAAGATCGACTTGTCGGGCAGGAAATGCACCTTGGTTCCACGCCGCTTGCTGTTACCCGCCATGCGCAGGTCGCTCGTGGGCTCACCGCAGCTGAAGTCCATCTCCCAGGTGTGGCCGTCGCGCCAGATTTCGACGTTGAACTCCTGCGAGAGGGCATTGACGCAACTAACGCCGACACCGTGGAGACCGCCGGAAACTTTGTAGGTGGAAGCGTCGAATTTGCCGCCCGCATGGAGTTTGGTGAGTACCACCTGCACCGCCGACATCATCTTGCCGTTGCCCACGTCCATCAGATCCACGGGGATGCCACGGCCGTCGTCGACGACGGTGACGGAGTTATCTACATGGATGACGACATCGATTTTTCTGCAATAGCCGGCCAGGGCTTCGTCTACGGAATTATCGACTACTTCGTAGACCAGATGATGAAGCCCCATCTCGCCGGTTGAGCCAATGTACATGGCGGGGCGAAGACGCACCGCCTCGAGGCCTTCGAGGATTTTTATGTTTTCGCCGGTATAGCTGCCGTTATCACCATTGGTACCGGGGAGAGGGGACTCATCGGGTACTTCGATTGCAATTGTCTTGGTCGCCATAGGATTCCATCTGTGGTGCTTTTGCCGCGCGCCCCGGTTGGGAGGGGTGCCACGAGAACGCAAATCGGGCAGAAAAATGGGGTTTAACCGTCTGAAAAACGAGGGGTTTCAAAACTCTTCTGTCTTGCTCTATTTTAGCATGCGGGAACGGTGCAAAAGGGACCATAAAAGGGGGCTGAAACGGGGGATTCAGGCGCTAAAACCGAGGCGAATTAGGTGACTTCGGTAACTCGCATAATTACTGTCTGTATATATATATGAAAAAGATGGACTTGTATCGATTGTTGCATTAGGATTTCCGTCTAGATAGGGACAACATCCTGTCAATCTGATTCTAAAAGGGGTTACCAATTATGAAACTCATCATTCGCGCTTTTGCAGTTTGCGTTGTCCTTGCCGGTGCCGCTGCCGCATCGTTGTCGTCCGCCACCACACACGCCATGCCGAGCCATCAGTCTGCCACCGCCGCCTTCCCTATCCCGCTCTGTGGACCTGGCATCTCGTGCCCCCCGGACTCACCATCTGGGCCATCCGTCAAGTAACGAGACATAGCACGAAAGTGTCAGAAACGAATCCGCTTTGCGGGTTGAGTGCTTGGGGGATTGGCGCTATTCTGAGAGAGATCTAAGGATGGCAAGCCAGCCGGTATGACTACTCAACTCGCAATGTCGACCATGAACGTAGCTGAGTTCGGCCTTTGGGCTGTGCTTGGCTTGCTGTTCTGGAAGCGAGGGTTTTATCGCCGTTTCCCAGCGATGGGGACCTACTTGGCGTTGCGTGTCGTCTCCGCACCGTTGCTGCTGGTTACCTACTATATTCAATCCCTGCCTTGGGGTCGCAGTTATTTCCAAGTTTATTTCTTCACGTACTGGCTGGTGTATATCGCCAGTGCTGTGCTTCTCTTAATGGTGTGCATTGAGGTCTTCCGCTCGGCGCTCTCTGGACTGCCCGGACTGATGAAGATTGGGATCGTGATCTTCCGCTGGGCGGTCCTGGTCTCGGTGGTATTGACCTTCTCCTCGGTATCCTTCGTGCACCGGGGCATACTTATCATTCCAGACATCGCGAGAGGGTTAATGCGCTCGGTCAGCCTGCTGGAGCTTTTTCTGCTGGCCTTCCTTTGTCTTAGCATGAATGCGTTGCGCCTCTCGGTACGCGACATGGCCTTCGGGATTGCCCTGGGCTTCGGTCTGATGGCTTCCAACGATTTCGTGGTTATTTCGCTCATGTCGCGCCACTCTTCGTTGACTGCTCCATTGCAGTTCGTCTATGAGTCAGCCGTTCTGGTCTCTCTTGGAGTCTGGGTAGCTTACTGCGCGCTGCCTGAGGCTGTCCGCAAGCCCCTGATGATGCCGGCGAGTTCAACAATCTTTCGTTGGAATGAGATTGCTTCAGCACTGGGCCACACCGGAACCCAGATTGCGGTGCAGCAACCTGCCACCAGCTTCTTCCTGACCGACGTGGAGAAGGTAGTGGAGAAGGTACTGACGAGGAACCTAAAGGGACGGGAGTCGGAGCTGTAACGACAGGGTATAGGAATCAAGGAACAGAAAATAGAACATAACAAAGGCCGCGGCAATGCCGCGGCCTTTGCAGTTTTCAGCGGGCCAAAGTTACTCGGCGGCGACGGGCTCGATGGATGCGAAACGCCCACGACCGCCACGATCGGCAAACTTGACGCGTCCAGTGACCTTGGCAAAGAGCGTGTCATCGGAGCCGATGCCGACGTTGACGCCGGGCTTGATGCGAGTACCGCGCTGGCGCATGATGATGGAGCCACCGGTAACGAGTTGACCGCCAAAGGCTTTTACGCCCAAGCGCTGTGCATTGGAATCGCGTCCGTTTGTGGAGCTGCCTCCACCCTTTTTATGTGCCATTGCCGTATTCCCTTCTGAATCTTGAACTCTTCTGAATATTGAACCGGTGCAGCTACTTGGCTGCGGTGTATGTGACGCCGTCGGCTTCGATGGCCTTAATGCGCACCTCGGTGAAGTTCTGGCGGTGACCCTGCAGCTTTTTGTACTGCTTTTTCCGCTTGAGGTGGAAGACGAGAATCTTGCTGCCGCGGCCTTCGCCGAGCACTTCCGCGGTCACCTTGGCGGTGGAGGGCTTGGCAACGGTTCCGGGCTCACCGGAGATGGCGAGGACGTCACTGAACTCGACGGTCTGGCTGTCGTCCGATGCAACGCTCTCGATCTTGACAACGTCGCCGGGAGCGACGCGGTACTGCTTGCCGCCGGTGCGAATGACTGCGTACATAAAAAATCCTCCAGCGCCTCGGCATTTAAACGGGGCGCATACAATCAAAATCCGTGTGCTCGAGTGGGGCGGATACAGACAGTAACTGCACCGGGACCTGGGCCGCACACACGCCATCCTGGCGGTGAACCCAACAGAATCCCGCACTCCCAAAAGAGAGTGCATCGCCAAACTCTATGATTCTATCGTTAAATCGGGGTTGGGGTCAATGAGCTTCGAGCGCATTCGGTGCGGCGGCGGCCTCGCTATACTTTCTCCATGCAGCAAGTCAGCCAACAAGTGAGCCAGCCGGTGAGTATCGTCGCGACGGTTTTGAACGAGATTGAGGACATCGGCAGAGGCGTCACAAGCTTGTTGGGGCAGGAGCCGCCGGCGGCTGAGGTGGTCGTGGTGGACGGGGGGTCGACGGACGGGACCTGGGAGTGGCTGGCGGGGATGCAGGAGAAAGATCCACGGCTGGTGGCGATCCGGGATGAGACGTGCAGTCTGAAATACTGCGCCGGGCCGATTTCGCGGGGGCGGAATGTGGCGATTGTGGCGGCGCAGATGGAAACGATTGCGACGGCGGACGCGGGCTGCACCTACCGGCCAGACTGGCTCAAGAACCTGACTGCGCCGCTGGTTGCTGGGAAGGCCGAGTATGCGCTGGGGGGCTCGTGTCTGGACCCAGAGGATCACACGCTGTGGGATGTGGCTTCGGCGCCTTTCTTCAGCATCAAGCTGGGGCTGGACGAGCCTACGAAGTCGTGCACGGCGCGGTCGATGGCGTTCACGAAAGACCTGTGGGAGCAAATTGGCGGATTCCCTGAAGAGGTTCTGATCGGCGAAGACACGCTGTTCGACTTCGACGCGCGGCGGCTGACGACACCGGCCTTCGTCGCGAACGCCAAGGCTCTCTACTGCCCGCGGAACAGCTTTCGGTCGGCCTGCCAACAGATGGCGCGGTATGCGGCGAGCGACGGGATGGCGCGGGTACGGATGACGCGGCTGTTTCGCAACGCGGCGCGGTGCCTGCTGGAGGTGCTGGCGCTGGCCTGCCTGCGCTGGACGGTGGTTCCTCTGCTGGTGATGGCGGCGGTGGAGTCGTGGTACGCCTACCACCGCGACTGGCAGTATCTGCGCGGGTTTGGCGTGAAGGCGGTGCTGGCGCGGTTTGCGTTCTCCGTCGCCGTACCGTGGGTTGTGGCGGTGAACCATGCCTACGGGCTGTTCTCGACCAGGCCGCTGACGAATCGGCAAAATGGGTGAAGACAGGGATCAGTAAGCCGCTGCCCGAGCGCTAACTGTGTGCGGGCGGGAGAACGTAGTAGAGGATGGCGACGTAGTGGGCGGCGCTGCCGGCGAGGACGAAGATGTGCCAGGCGGCGTGGAAGTAGCGGCGGCTGTCGAGGGCGAAGAAGA
>CAYQOQ010000206.1:0-7074 GCA_964419175.1 uncultured Occallatibacter sp.
GGGTAAGCGGAGTGAAGGATCTGCTGTTGTCTTTAGCTCCTCACTACACAAAACCAAAGAACTATTTCATGAATTTCAGACTCAGGACACTAGAGCGGTTTCGATTCCAGTGATTCGGCGGCGCTTTTATCTTGCACTTTCGCTTTTTATTCCCCTAACACGCCGCGCCGCGCCTGTCCAGTACTCGAACCGAAGCCATCAACACAACATATTGTGTCCATCTTGATTTCTTAATCTATTAGGCGAGTTTTCCACACTACCCCACTCCAATAGGCACTTTTAAACCATTTTCCTCTTGGCGGAAGGATGGAACAGGGGTACTATCGACGATATGGAGTCGAACGGAGTGAATTGGAGCCTTACGGAGTCACTTGGTAAGCTCCCGATCCAAATCAAAGTTTACTCGCATTCCTTCTTCTCCATCCGCCCTTCCCGGCTTTTTCTATGCGAGGGTATCAGCCTCGCAAACCAATGAAGGACGGAACGACTGAAACAAAGCCGCGGCAGGGCATCAACAGGCAAGCCGCGGGAGGCAAACTGGCATGGCAGCGTTTCGCGGCAATTATACGGCGAAGATCGATGACGCAGGAAGGCTGAAGCTTCCAGGGCCGTTCAAAGAACTGCTCGACGAGGCCCAGGTCTCCCAGTTCTACATCACTTCGACCGATGGCGTGAGCGCACAAATCTGGCCTTTGCCCGAGTGGGAAAAACAGGAAGCACGGCTCTCTGAATTCAGCACCATGGACGACGCCGTGGACAAATACCTCAACCTGACCAGCTATTACGGCCAGCAGGTAAAGATGGACACCCAGGCACGGGTCGTGTTGCCACAGATTTTGCGGACGGCCGCCAAGCTCGATGCCGAAGTTTCCGTCCGGGGAAAGATCGAATACCTCGAGGTCAACAACCTCAAGCAGCTTGAAGAGAGTTTGGCGGCTAAACCTTTGACCCTCGAAGATCGCAAGTCGCTCGCTCCGATTCTCAAGCGGCGGGTGGAAAGTTAATACCCCCCAGGGGGAGCGCATGACGAATACGAATGAACGCCATGTGCCGGTTCTTTTTCATGAAGCGATTGATTTTCTCCGTGTGCGCCCGGAAGGGACGTATGTGGACTGCACGGTGGGCCTCGGTGGCCATGCTGAAGGGATTCTCCGGAAGCTGGGCCCTCAAGGACACCTGATCGGATTCGATCGAGACCCCATGGCTCTCGCGCTGGCAAAGGTTCGGCTGGCCAGGGTTTCGAACGAGATGGGCAGCCAGGCTCCGGCTATCACGCTTATCGGCGAAGCCTTCAGTTCCATTACGGAGCACGTCAAGCCGGCAACGCTCGATGGTTTACTGGCCGACTTTGGCGTCAGCAGCCTGCAGTTCGACGAGGCGCAGCGGGGATTTAGTTTTCAGGCGGATGGGCCGCTGGATATGCGTATGGATACGCGCACCGGGCCTACTGCCGCACAAGTGGTGAATGAGATAAGCGAGCGCGAGCTGGCAAATCTCATTTACGAGTACGGTGAGGAAAGGAGGTCGCGGACAGTCGCCAGAGCAATTGTGCGTGGACGGCCGGTTACAACTACGGGGCAATTGGCCCGCATTGTAGCCTCGGCCGTCCCGCCAATGAAACACGACAAGAAGCATGGCCCCATTCACCCGGCCACCAGAACCTTTCAAGCTCTCCGTATCTATGTAAATCGCGAGTTGGACGAAATCAGAGACTTGCTCCAGGCCGCACCAGCATTGCTTAAGCCCTCCGCAAGGCTCGCCGTTATCAGCTTTCATTCTCTTGAAGACCGCATCGCAAAAGACAGCCTGCGGGACGGAGCGCAAAAAGGAATCTGGGAAGTATTAACCAAGAAGCCGGTCACCGCCGGCGAAGAAGAAACCGATCGCAACCCCCGCTCCCGCAGCGCAAAACTCAGAGCGGCGGAAAGAAAGTAAACAGCAAAGAACCGAAGGCTAGGGAGAACCACCATGGCGGCATGCACAACAACCTATTTCGAAGCCGGACGCGGTTGGAGCGCGCGGGTTGCCGAGCACAATGCCCAGTTGCTGGCACAGCAGGCGCAGCGCCGCCGTCGCGTGCGCACGCCTGAGTTCTACTTCGCGCGCCACATTGACAACTCCCGGCTGGTCAAGGCCTCCGACCCTGTGCGTACGCGCGAGATGCGTCTGTTCTCCGCCGCAATGGCCGTTCTCTTTTCCCTGCTGATGATCTACGCCATGCAGCACTTCTACGCCATTGAGAGCGGCTACCGCGTCGAGCAGGAAAAGCAGACGCTGGACCAGTTGCGCGAAGAGAACCGCCAGTTGCGCCTCTCCCAGGCCGAGCTCACACAGCCCGGACGCATCGACATGATGGCCCGTCAGTTGGGTCTTGCCGCGCCGCAGCCCGGACAGGTGATCCATCCCAGCGCCCGGCTCGATTCCTCCGCTCCAGTCGAGGCGCGCATGGCTCCGCCCACGCAGGCCGCGCAGTAACGAAGAACAGCCGCCAGGTCTATAACCGTTTGTTGTTGTACCAACTGCGGGTGCCCCAAATCCCGATTTTGGGACCTGGGATCGCATAAACCATAAGGTGCGAAATCATTCGGTCAGAGACCAGTTGCGGGAGTCTCTGTTTGAGTCGATGTTTTGAAAGGGCACGGCTTCAGCCGTGCCGTATATGCTTGAAAATGAATGAGGGCTTTACAGGCTGCGGAAAAACTCCTCCGGGCGGTAGGCCGGGGATTTATCCCCGGTTTAAAGTCAATCGAATCAGCGTGGGCTTCAGCCCCTGGGGTATGCTTTTCGGGACTTTCATCCAAAATTAGGCCTTTTTCCGCAGCCTCTTTAGCCCCTGCGGTATGCTTTCGGGGTCTGAAAAAACTCAGCCGCTTTCCCGCAACCGCATAGGGCCAACAGCTCCATTGCCAAGCTGAGAGCTGAAAGCTGAGAGCTAAAAGCTAGGTTTTTCCATGCAGGCAGCCGTTCGATCCATCCACAACCGCAACAATCCGCCCCGCGTCATCCCCCTGCAGAGGACGCGCTTTTGGATCATCTGTCTCTTTTTCCTGCTCTGGGCCTGCGCCATCGCCGCGCGCCTCTTCATGCTCCAGATCGTCCAGCACAAGGCCTATGTCGAGCGCGCTGAAAAGCAGCAGCAGCGCACCTTTGAGGTGGCGCCCCGCCGCGGCGTGCTCTACGACCGCAATCTCCACGAACTCGCCATGACCGTGCAGGTGGACTCGATCTACGCCGACCCCTCGGAGATCGACGACAAGAAGGCCGCCGCGCACACGCTCGCCACCCTGGTCCACACCGACCCCGAGGACAACCGCACCATCGAAACCGAAATCGCCGCCCGCCTCGCTGCGGGACGCAACTTTGCCTGGATCGCGCGCCGTGTTTCACCCGACGTCTCCGCGCGCGTGCACGCCCTCAACATGAAGGGCATCTACTACCAGAAGGAGTTCCAGCGCTTCTACCCTGACAATCAGATTGCCGCGCAGGTGCTCGGCTACGTGGGCGTGGACGACAATGGCCTCGGCGGCCTCGAAGACAAATTCGACGAGCAACTGCACGGCGTGCCCGGCGAGATGTACACCGCCATGGACGCGCGCCGCAAGATCCTGGGTTCAAGCGAGCACGAACCCGAACCGGGCCGCAATCTCGTTCTTACCATCGACGCAAACATCCAGTTTCTAGCCGAGCGTGCTCTCGACCACACCATGGAAAAGACCCAGGCGCTCAACGGCACGGTTGTTGTGCAGGACGTGCATACCGGCCAGATTCTGGCCCTCGCCATTCGCCCCACATTCAACCCCAACAACTTTCGCCACACCACGCCCGAACTGCTGCGCAACCACGCCGTCAGTGACGTCTACGAGCCCGGCTCGGTCTTCAAGCTGGTTACCTACTCCTCGGCGCTTGACCAGCACGTCGCCTCTCCCGACGACCCGATCGATTGCCAGGGCGGCAAGATCACCCTTGCCGGCCGCGTCATTCACGACAATCAAGGCGAACACTACGGAGTGGTTCCGGTCCATCAGGCGCTGGAGGTATCCAGCGACGTAGCCGCCGTCAAGCTCGCGCTCAAGGTCGGCCCCGACCGCTTCTATCAATACATTCGCGAATTCGGCTTCGGTTCCCGTTCCGGCATCGAGTTGCCCGGCGAAACGCGCGGACTGCTGCAACCGGTCAAGCGCTGGGGCGGCTCCTCCATCGGCTCCATTGCCATCGGCCAGGAGGTCGCCGTCACGCCGGTGCAACTGGCCACCATGGTCTCTACCATCGCCAATGGCGGCGTCTACCTGCCGCCACACGTACTCTTTCCAAATCAGATTGACTCCGCGGACCCGAATCAAAAGTCTGCTGCAATCCAGGCTTCGCCCTTCCGGCCCGGCGGCGACGTGCCTAATCCCCTTCCCTCCGGCGCGCACCGCGTCATCTCCACGCTCACCGCGGCCCAGATGCGCAAGATGATGGAGGGCGTGGTGGTGTTCGGCACCGGCAAATCGGCGCAACTCAACGGCTACTCCTCCGGCGGCAAAACCGGTACCGCGCAAAAGATCGATCCCGCCACCCACACCTACTCGAAGTCGATGCACATCGCCTCCTTCGCGGGTTTTGCGCCGGTCAACAACCCCGTCATCGCCGTGGCCGTCATCCTGGATTCGCCCAAGGGCGCTTACTACGGCGCCAGCGTCTCCGCGCCGGTCTTCGCCGAGGTCGCGCAGCAGGTACTCGAGTATCTCGGCGTGCCGCACGACATCGATCTGCGCCCGTCCAGCGCTGCTTCCAAATCCACCAAGCCCATCACTGAAGACGACTCCGCACAGAACGAAGACGACATCAAAGCCCTCTACGACGCCGCCAACGATCTGCCCAGCGACGACCCGCTGCGCTCCGGATCGAGTCAGAGCGCCGCAGCCAGCCAGCCCGCTAATCAACCGCCAAGCCCGGCCGCGGGCGCAAAGCCCGCGCCGCCCGCCGCACAGCAAACTGCTGCACCCCCGCAGCCTATGAAAACCGTCACCATCTCCGACGGCGCCCGTATCCGCGTCCCCTCGCTCCTCGGCCTGCCCGTGCGAAAGGTGATCGAGCAAGCCGCCGCCGCCGGTCTTGAAGTGCAAATCGTCGGCACCGGCACCTCGCGCCAGCAAGCCCCCGACCCCGGCGCAATGGTCCTTCCCGGAACAAAAATCGTAGTCCGCTGCGGGAAATAGGCAAAAGTATTTTCGTATCCTGCCCCAAATGTTCCTGTCAAAAACGATCTGTCATCCTGAGCGAGCACAGCGAGTCGAAGGACCCGCGGTTGCTTTTTCGCTCGTAAGGAGATGCCGCCGCGTGCCCCATCCAAACCGCGTCTTTTGCGGTTTGGGTGGGAAAACAAGCACTCAACCAGCCAGCTTTTCCATTCCCTGTTCCCCAGCCGCTCCACCCCTAACTCCGCGAACTCCGCTCTCCTCCCCCAACAAACTACAATAGACTTCGATATGAATTGGAAAGAACTCACAAACGAAATCATCGCCATTGGCGCCGGCGGCAGCTCCGATGCCCCCGTCACCGGCGTCGAATACGATTCCCGCCGTGTCCGCCCCGGCTCCGTCTTTGTCGCCATGAAAGGCGGCTCCACCGACGGCAACCGCTACGTCGAAAAAGCCATCGCCTCTGGCGCTCTCGGCATCATCACCGACTCCGCCCCCAAATTCGACCACCTGCTCGTCTTTGAAGCCGGCCTGCCCATCCTCGAAGTCGAACACGGCCGCCGCGCCCTCGCACAAGCCGCCGCCGCCTTCTTCGGACATCCCGAGCGCACCCTAGCCTCCACCGGCATCACCGGCACCAACGGCAAAACCACCACGGCCTTCCTCACTGAAGCGCTCCTCAACGCCGCCGCCCGCAAAACCGTTCTCATCGGCACCATCGAGTATCACGTCGCCGGCGAAATCCGTCCCTCGGTCCACACCACACCCGAATCGCGCGACCTCTTCGAGCTGATGGCCGAAGGCGTCACCCTCGGCGCAACCGAGCTGGTCACGGAAGTCTCAAGCCACGGCCTCGATCAGGGCCGCGCCGCGGGCATCAACTTCGACGTCGCCGTCTTCACCAATCTCACCCGCGATCATCTCGACTATCACCTGACCATGGAGAAGTATTTCGCCGCCAAGCGTCTGCTCTTCGACGGCACGGTCTACCCCGCCCCCCGCATCGCCGTCATCAACGCCCACGACGAGTACGCAAACCGCCTCGCCACCGCCTCGCTCCGTGCAGGCGCGGAAGTCTGGACCTACGGCATCGGCACAGGCGACTGGCGTGCCGCAAGCTACTCGCTCACGCCCTCCGGCGCACTTATCAATCTCGAAACCCCCGCTGGCACTGCCCAGGTCGCCTCGCGTCTCGCCGGCGAAGTCAACATTCTCAACATGCTGGCCGCCTTCACCGCGGCCCATGCGCGCGGCGTTCCCTTCGCCGATCTCGTCGCCGCCATCCCCACACTCAAGCCCGTCCCCGGCCGCTTCCAGTCCGTCGATGCCGGCCAGCCCTTCACGGTCATCGTAGACTACGCGCACACCGACGACGCCCTGCGCAATCTGACCGCGCTAGCCCACCAGATAACAGCGCAGTCGGGCAAGCGCGTCATCACGCTCTTCGGCTGTGGCGGCGACCGCGACCGCACCAAGCGCCCCAAGATGGGTCAGGCCGCAGGCGAAGGCAGCAGCTTTGTCGTGGCCACCAGCGACAATCCGCGCACAGAAGATCCCCTCGCCATCCTCGCCGAAATCGAACCTGCGCTCAAAGCCACCGGCACGCCCTACACCATCGAGCCCGACCGCACCGCCGCCATCCATCTCGCGCTCGAAGCCGCTGCGCCGGGCGACGTAGTTCTCATCGCAGGCAAGGGTCACGAGAAGGAGCAGATCCTCAACGGGCGTACAATTCCCTTCGACGACACTGAAGTGGCTCTTACGGCACTAAATCAACTCATGACGTCAGGTAACAGTCGTCCACCGGCGAAGCCGACCCGCGATCGATGAAACTGTGCCCCATCCATCGGACGTCTTTGTTTTTGTCCGATGGGTGGGAGTCCGTAGAACT
>CAYQOQ010000207.1:0-7039 GCA_964419175.1 uncultured Occallatibacter sp.
ACCTGCATGCGCTTACTTGTTTTTCAACAACTTACGCACTTGTTTCTTATTAGAGTTTCTGGACATATTCTGAGTGATTTCTCCCCCTCTGCGGAGCGCGGATTCAAAAGTCGCCTCTTCCCTTCCCGGTACGCACCCAGGGAACCCGCCGTTGTACGATGAGCCCATAGAACTTTTATCCCTGCTGGGAGGATGAAGAACGTGCCACGAACCTTGAGTACCAAGTTTTGCGGAACGGTGCTGGCGGGCTTGATGGCGGCGGCGATTGCAGGGCTGGCCCCTGGTGCGGTTTTTGCCCAGTTGCCGGAACCGGGAACGCAGTCGGATGTGCCCAACCCGCTCACTGACACAACGGTAAAACCAGGCAAGGTTCTGCTTTTTGAACTCGAGGCGCGCTTTGCCAAAGATGTGGCCGCGCGCGGCGGGGCAGCCTTTGCCGATTGGTTTGCAGGCGACGGCGTGGCGCTGGGCAACGCCGCCGCGCCCCTCATCGGCAAGGTGGCCATCGCCAAAGGCGCCAACTGGTCGCCGAAAGATTATCAACTGACCTGGACCCCCACCGACGCCATGATGGGACCATCTGGAGACATGGGCTACACCTGGGGACATTACGAAGGCCGCAGCAAAGACGCCAACGGCAATGCCGTCACCGTCACCGGGCGCTACATCACCATGTGGCGCAAAGAGCCGGACGGCAATTGGAAGGTGGTTCTGGACGCGGGCTCAAACGAACCGGCCGGCGCAGGCGACTGCTGCAAGCTGCCCTCCGGCCCATAAATCGGAAACGGACCTCCTGAGCGGTTCGTACATTGGTTTCGTACATCGGTTTAGAGGAGCGCAATCAACCAGAGGGAGGGGGAGCGCCTCAAACGGAGGGAGGGGTGTGCCTCAAACGGAGGGAGCAGGGGCCTTCACAGGCTGCGGAAAAACTCATTCGGGTGGTAGGCCGGGGATTTATCCCCGGTATAAGACCAATCAAAGCAACGAGGGCTTTAGCCCCTGAGGTATGCTTTTCGGGCCTTTCATACAAAATCGCACCTTTTTCCGCAGCCTCTTCAGGCCCTTGAAAAAAGCCAAAACAAGCGGGCTTTAGTCCCGGGCCTTGAAGGCTTCTCCCCCAATCCACTGGCGAAGATACTCTACTTCTTTGAGAGAGTTGCCCGAAGCGAAGATGGTAATGAGTCGAGCAGATACCCTTGGTAACCTGCAACTGTACCCCCCCGTCCGAAGAATCGAAGTACTTGGGTGGTACTTTGTTTTCCACCGATGTAGCCGGTTTGTGTGAGTGTCATTCTTTATTCATTCCTCGATACTTAGCTCGGGTGCGTGTACTTTATGTCAGCTATGCAAGACCCGAAAGTCTACGAGAACCAGGAAACGTACCTGCAACCTGAGTTCAATATCTTCGACCGCAACCCGGACCCGGCTCTCGATGAACTCACAGAGCTGGCCGCCGTGCTGTGCGGCGCCGACTACGGCTACATCGGGTGGATGGACTTCAACCGGCTGTGGTTCAAGACCCGGTTCGGATTCAAAGGAATCGAACAGCCCCGCGCCGCGACGGCCTGCCAGTGGATGCTGGAAAAAGGCGAGTCTCTTTTAATTTCCAATGCCGCCGAAGACCGGCGATTTCTTCCCCAGGGAATTTCCCTGCCGGGCGCAAAGCCCTGCCTCTCCTACGCAGGGACACCGCTGATTACCAGCGCCCAGCAGGTGGTGGGCACGCTGGCCGTGCTGGCAGTCAAGCCAAATCAGTTCAAACAGGAACACGTCACGCTCCTCGAAATACTGGCCATCCAGGCCGTCACGCGCCTCGAACTCTACAGCCGCATCCGCTTGCAGGAGCAAGCGCAACGCGCCCGGCAGAGAACCGAACGCGCACTCGCCATCGAACGATGCTTTGTGGCCGCAACGCTCGATTCGATCCCCGCATTGGTGGCCGTGCTGGACACTGCCGGACGGCTGGTGCGCATGAACCAGCCCTGCGCGCAGATGACCGGGCTGAGCCTGGCTGACACCGTGGGCCGTCCGTTTGTGGACGAAGTGATCGAGCCGCCGCAACGGGAGTGGGCGGCGGGCAAGCTGCGCGAGGCCGTGGCGGGACAGGAATCCGGGCCTCACGAGACCGCGTGGCGTGTCGGCGGCGCATCCGGAGCCGGCAAGACGCGCCGCGTCAGTTGGACCTTGCGGCCGCTCAAGGGGCCCAACGGAGAAATTCAATATCTCATCATCAGCGGCCAGGACGTCACCGATCAGCGTCAGATGGAGCTGGCGCTGCTCTCCAGCGAGGAGCGTTACCGCGAGGTGGTCGAGAACTCGCTGGGCTTTGTCTTCACTTGCTCGATGGAAGGCCGCCTCACTTCGCTGAACGCGTTCACCGCCGAGACGCTCGGCTACCGCGCCGAAGCCCTCACCGGCCGCGCCGTCACTGAACTGATGGATGCCTCCGGTGCCGCCGCATTTCAGGATTGCCTGCGCACTCTCGCAACCCAGGAGGAGTGGCAGGGCGCGCTCCCCTTGCGCCGCAGCGATGGAGTCTACCGCCGCATTGCCTTCCGCAGCCGACGCATGCAACTGCCCGGCGAGCGGCCTTTTGTGCTCAACCACGGCATGGACATAACCGAACAGTATGAAGCCGAGGAGGCGCTCCACCTGGCTACCCGCCAGCGCGAACTGATTCTCGAGTCCGTCGGCGACGGCATCTACGGCATCGACATGGAAGGCAAGCTGACCTTTATCAACGAAGCCGGAGCGAACGCGCTGGGCTACAAGGCGAATGAGCTCACCGGCCGCGACATTCACGAGATCATTCACCACAGCCACGCCGACGGCACGCCCTACTCCAAGTCCACAAGCCCCATTCTTCAGGCGATGCGCCGTTGCGAATCCATCCGCATGAGGGACGAGGTTTTCTGGCGCCACGACGGCACCGCCATCCCTGTCGAGTACAGCGCCAACCCGCTGATGGACGCCGGCCGCATCGCCGGCATGGTCGTCGCCTTCCAGGACGTCTCCGAACGGCGGCGTCTGGAAAAAATGAAAGACGAGTTCATCTCCACGGTGAGCCACGAACTGCGCACCCCGCTCACTTCGCTGCGTGCTTCGCTGGGGCTCATTTCGTCCGGCTCGCTCGACAAGCGGCCCGAGAAGCAACGCCAGATGATCGACATGGCGATTACAAACAGCGACCGGCTCATTCGCCTGGTCAACGACATTCTCGACTTCGACAGCGTCGAGCGCGGACGGCTACCGCTGCACCGTCAGCCGGTCGAAGCCATCGATCTGCTGCGTCGCGCCGCCGACGTAGCCCACACCGCGGCCACGCAGTCCCGCATCGCCTTCCGCATCGAAGCGCCACTCGCCCCGGTCTTCGCGGACGAGGATCGAATCCTGCAGGTGCTCAACGAACTCGTGAGCAACGCCCTCAAGTTTTCGCCGCAGGATACGACCATCCGCCTGTCGGCGCAGCCCGCCCCCTCGACGGACTCCGCAACCATTCCTTATACCCTTGGCGAGGTCTGCTTCGTTATTGAAGACCAGGGTCGCGGCATTCCCCCGGAGAAACTGGAGCGGATCTTCGAGCGCTTCCAGCAGGGAGACTCTTCCGATGCGCGCGCTCTCGGCGGCACCGGCCTCGGCCTTGCGCTCTGCCGCAGCATCGTCGAGCAGCACGGCGGACGCATCTGGGCAGAAAGCACAGTCGGCAAGGGAAGCAAATTTCTCTTCACCCTGCCCGCCGCCTCGTTGCCCGAGAACCAGTAATGAAATCTGGTGTCTTGCCTCTAAAGTTCATATCAAAATTGACTGTCATCCTGAACTCCCCCGAGAGGCTGTCATCTTGAGCGAACGGGGCCCCAAGCGCTTTCCGGGGTCCCCAAAGTGCGCTTTTGCTCTTTGGGGTAGAGCGTGGGGGGTGGTGAGTCGAAGGATCTGCAGTTGTTCTTTACTGCTTATGCCACGAACTGCTGAAACGCCACACTAGGTCTCTGACAGCTTGAAGTTGTACCAACGCTGGGTGCCCCAGGTCCGGGGTCCCCAAGGACAGGTCTTCGTCCTTGGGGTGGTGGTCCCGCTTTTGGGACCTGGGAAAGGACGAACTCAATGTACGAATTCATGTTGTCAGAGACACAGCCGGCCAACGCGCTACTCCCGCCGCCCCGCCTGCCTTTGCGCCGCCGCCAATATCTCCGGCAGCCGCTTTAGCCGGTACGCAAACGACCCGGCCAACTGCCGCCGCACCAGCGCGCCGCCAATGCGGCCGAGCCATCCATACGGCAGCTCGTACTCCACAACGTCGCTCACCAGCGTCCCCTCCTGCCCGTCGCGAAACTCCGCTTGAATTCCATGCCGATGCTGGAACGCAGTGAACGGCCCGCGCACCTGCGCGTCGCAGAAGTAGCTGTTCCACTCAAACTCCGTAATCGTCGCCAGCCAGCTCACCCGCCGCGGCACCCACGGGATGGGATAAAAGCTGATCAGAATCTCGGACCCCACGCCGGCGGCCACGCTGAGAAAGCGCCGCGATGCCTCCTGAGCCACGGGCCGCGGCGGAGGCGGCTCGATGCGCGCATCCTCAATCCGCGTCTCCAGCTTCCGCGGCATCAGGTGCGGCAGGTTCGCCGGATTGGCAAAAAACGCGAACACCAGCTCCACCGGATACCCCACCCACTGCTCGGTCTCAAAGCGCTCGCTCATGGCTTCGATAGTACCGCGCCTCGCCGATCCAGGGTCTGACATCGGCACCCCGGCAAAGTGTGTTATCGTCGTCCCCATCCGAGAGATGAAACGGAGATCGCGGCTTAATCAAGATAGCTGCGGGTTTGGAGCGAGCGCATGAAGACCCCGCCCTGGCGCGCCTTTGCTGCGGCTGGAATGATTGCGGCCGGATTGTGTTTTGTTCTCGGTATCTATTCCTTCACCCTGACCGACAAGAGCGCTACCGAACGCGACTATATCGAATATTGGGCCGCCGCTCAACAAGTGGCGCACGGTGCAAACCCCTACGACGTAGCCTCAATCCTGCGCATCGAGCAGGCCACCGGACTCGACGGCAGCGAGCCCAAGGTAACGCTCAGCCCGCCGCTTATCCTGCTTCTCGTGTTCCCTCTCGGATTCACAAGCGCAAAGACCGGCCTCATTCTCTGGCTGCTAGTTCTGCTCTGCTGCCTTCTGGCTTCGATCCTGCTCATCTGGCGCCTCCATGGCAGCCCGCCCAGCGGCTATCACTGGCTGGGCATGGCCTTCGCTCCCGCAATTGCCTGTTTGATGGCCGGCCAGATCAGCGCGTTTCTGCTGCTCGGCGTAGTGCTGTTTCTCCGCTGGCACAAGTCGAGACCCTGGTTGGCCGGCGCAGCCCTTCTGCCTTGCGTCTTGAAGCCGCATCTGTTTCTCGCCGTCGCCGTTGTGCTGCTGCTGTGGGTCATCAGCCGAATAGCCTATCGCATCCTCGCCGGATTTGCGGCCGCGCTCATCGCCAGTTGCGCCCTGACGCTCTGCCTCGATCGCCACGTCTGGTTTGAGTATGCGCGGTTGTCGCAATCAAACCGCATCCTCCATGTATTCGTCCCGTCTCTCAGTTGCGCCTTCCGCTTCCTTATCGACTACAACGCCGTCTGGCTGCAATTCCTTCCCGCCGTTCTAAGCTGCATCTGGGCAATCTGGTATTTCAGATCGCGGCGCGACCGCTGGAACTGGATGGACCACGGCCTGCTGGTGCTTCTGGTTGCCGCAGCCTGCGCGCCCTATGCCTTTTTCTACGACGAGACTGTGCTGCTGCCTGCTGTGCTGACCGGCGTTTATCGCGCCGTCAGCGCGCGTCGTTCGCTGCTCCCGCTTCTTCTGATCTTCGCAATCGCCCTCGCCGAAACCTGCTCGGAAGTAACACTCATTGCGCGGTTTTATCTCTGGACCACGCCCGCATGGCTTGCCTGGTACCTGTACGCTAGCCGGAACCACGGCGCGACTGTGGAAGTGGCTCGCGCCCATTGATCCACTTCAACCATTGGTACAGAGCAGCTTTGAAGGGTACAGGCTTTACCGCTTGCGGAAAATCTCCTCCCGGTGAAGGGTACGGGCTTTACATGCTGAGGAAAATCTCATTCGGGTGGTAGGCCGGGGATTTATCCCCGGTATAAGCACAATAGAATGAATAGGGCTTTAGCCCCTGAGGTATGCTTTTCGGGCCTTTCATATAAAATCGCGCCTTTTTCCACAGCCTCTTCAGCCCCCGAGGGAGTCATGATTCCCCTTCACCACTCGCTCCAACGAACCGGCAGGACGCCCAGCCACCATTCGCCCGAACCACAGCCCATCATTTAACGTAAGAAGAGGCACAAAGTCCGGCCCGTTCCCCAAGGATCATGACTCGTTCTCTCTTGCACGTCTTCACGAAACACCGGCGCCACGATAAAGGACTCGTACTCATTGCGGTCTACAAGCTGCTCCAGGCGCTGTTGTTCGTGGCCATCGGACTCGGCGCGCACCACCTGCTGCATAAAGACGTTGGAGATGAGCTGGCAACGCTCGCCGACCACCTCCGCTTCAACCCCGAATCCCGCCTGGTTACCTTTGTCCTGGGTAGGGCCGAGTTCCTCAACGATCCACTCTTGTTCCGCATCGGCCTGGTGGCTTTTTGCTACGCCGCCCTCAGCATGATCGAGGGAATCGGGCTCTATCTGGAAAAAATCTGGGCTGAGTACCTGACCCTCGCCGTTACTGCCTCGTTTCTGCCCTGGGAGATCTTCGAAATCGTGCGCCGCGTTACGGCGATCCGCGTAAGCCTGCTCGCGGCCAACCTGCTGGTCTTCTTCTATCTGTTGCGGCTCGTGGCGGATCGTGAAAAGAAAACAGCTAGGCGCGGCTAGGCTGTATCGACATATAGGTATCGTGTAAATACTTGATAAATAAGAGGCCTGTCATCCTGAGCGAACGGGGCCCCAAGCGCTTTCCGGGGTCCCCAAAGAGCGCTTTTGCTCTTTGGGGTGGAGCTTGGGGGTGGTGAGTCGAAGGATCTGCTGTTGTTTTTCGCCAGCTAGCGTCT
>CAYQOQ010000208.1:0-7025 GCA_964419175.1 uncultured Occallatibacter sp.
GCATATCTGGATACCCCTCACACACCACGTCCATAGATCGTAAACAGGTTCTTAGAAGGGAATGGAAGCGCACCGTTCGAGAGGAATCGCAACTCTCGATGCTGTTACTCGATCTTGATCGTTTCAAGCCGTTAAATGACCAGTTTGGGCATCTCTTGGGAGATGAATGCCTGGCTGCTGTCGCTTCCGCCATCTGCGACACTGTGCGCGCCACAGACACTGTCTGCCGCTGGGGAGGGGACGAGATCGCGATCATTCTTCCCGCCACCGACAGCATCGGTGCAGTCAGAGCCGCCGAAAAAGTACGTTCCGCAGTTGAGGCCCTCCGCTTTCACTCCAACAAAGACTCCGGAGAATCGGTGTCCGTGACCGCAAGCATCGGTGTTGCTACGGCGATGCCTCATTCAGATGGAACGATAACGACGCCACAGAATCTGCTTCAGGCCGCGGACAAGGCTTTGTATAGGGCAAAGCGTGCCGGGCACAACCGGGTGGCAATCGCTCCTGTCGTTCCCACAAGGGAAGTTGACGTACCCCAAACTATTGCGACGACGAAGGCTGCGGACGTTAAACTTGAGTAAGAGAAACCCAAACGATATTCAAGAGATGGGCAGGTCCGAAAAGGACCGCCCAACGGCATCGACGGTCTCTGACCCCCAGGTCTGTGTATTGAGACCGTTGGTGCCGCTTAATTTTATCGGGGAGCCCTCGAAGCGACCGCAAGAAGTGTCCCGTCGTGCAAGGACATTGCGCTTCCCACGAGAATTTGCCTGCGCCGTTCAAGTTGGGCTCGTATGTAGAACCAACTAACCGCGCTGCTGATGCGAACAGTCTGAGAGCGTCCCGGGTCAGCTACGATTTACTGAGATCACAACCCAGAGAGAAGCGCAAAGCGGCACAGATTTCGTTCATTCGCAGAGAACTCAGTTGGGCCACGCGGTTCCCCAAGCGGTCTTGGGAGATGGTGACCGCATTGTGCAGGTTCACCGCGCAGGGCGCCTTCATGCCATCTTCTTCATTCAAGACGACCTCGGATGGCACGCCACGGATCGCAGACGTGATGGGTGCGACGGTGACTGTCGACAAATAAGCAATGGCGCTATCACGAGTGAGTACGACCACCGGCCTTTTCTTATCAGGCGGAGCAAAGCTGTAAAGCCGGACATCCCCGCGGGCTATTCTGCTGGCCACGCCGCCTCCGCTTCCCAAAGGCGCGATTCGTCGCTCGCTTGCGGCCCCTTCGAATAGCCCTCGCGGTCGCGTTCTTCCCAGGCGCGCACATCTAATCTCCGGAGGTGTTCCCGCAGCGCTTCACGCACCAATGCGGAACGATTCCGCTTCGTCTGACGTGCGGCCTGATCGGTGGCGTTCAGAAGCTTTTTATCGAGAACAATCTGGACGGTTTCCATATGTCGACCTTATTCCACATTATACTCCACATCCAACTCAGCAATTGCTGAGTAAGGGACACAAAAATGAGGATAGGGCGCATCTGTTGTGCCCCAACGCGGAAGGCGCCCTGCTGGGGTCAGGGCGCCTCCGATGCTACTGTTGGGCCGGGTGCGGGCGTCTACTGGGCCGGTACGCCGGTCAGTGTGATACTGTCATTCGTCTTGTCTTCCTTCACGACACACCTCTGAAGCCGGTAATAGGGGATGCTGCGGCGATGCGATTCCAACACGGCATCGCACTCCAATTCGAACCTCTTCACAAACTGCGGAAGACCTCCCTCTCCAGGCTCTTCCGAAGCAATTGCATAGACAAGGCCTACTGCCGCTGGTGCAGCTTCCGTCTTCTTCCTGGTGCGGGTTCGGCGGGAAGCGGGTCTTGTTCCCGGGTCCGGTCTTTCGTTGCTCTCGTCCACGTTCACCGTCCTTCTTATGGTTGGGGCGCGTTGTTGTCCGCGCTGATTTGTTGGGAGTGGAACTCGGCGACCATCAGGCCGCTCGGGTCGTTGACTGAGCGTATGCCTTCCACAAGCCGAACCGTGTAGGCTTCGGCGAGCTTCTGATAAACCTCGCGGCGCTCGCTCAGGTGCGAGACACTGCGGGTGGCGTAGATGTGCCAGGTAAGTGGGTCGGACCCGTCGGCTTGTGCCTCGGTAATCGTTACCACGGACCGGGCATGCTGGTCCTGGAGCTGTCCTACGGTGTTGTCCTCCTGCATCTTTTTGAGAACATCCTGTTTCAGATTCGCCGTCATCATGTTCAGCGCTGCGGCCCAGTTCTCGCTCAACGTGTGCTCGTCGTAGCCCATGTACTGATTCAGGAAGCTCACAACGAAATGCTCCTTGTCGAGGTCTGTTGGCGCTTCACCGGCGCTAACCTGTTGCAACTCCTCCGGCACGGCGGCACTATGCGCCTCCGGGGAGATTACAGTCGCCTGTCCGTCGGCGCCGATGCGGATCACTGTCGGCGGCTTCACGCGCGTGATAATCACGTCGACCGCAAGCCCCGCGACTGCGACCGCCAGAAAGCAGGCTACCAATGCCATCCTGTTGGCGTAGGCCCGAAGTGCTCCGTCGGCCTCCCAAAACGATGGAGATTTAGACATAGATGCCATCTGGCTGTTCCTCCTGTTGTGGACCCGTATTGTTTAGCTCGGAACTGGCGACGTCACTCCTCCACCAGACACCGGACCGCCATTGAGTGTGCCGCCCCCTCCGCCACCTGTACCGGATGAAGACGAAGCCGGTGCTTGTGCCGCAGGAGTATTGGGCGGCGGAGCGACACTGCCTGCGCCCGTAGACCCGCCGCCGGCGCCACCGGTGCCGCCGCCTGTTGGTCCACCACTGCCGCCGGCGCCCATGTCCTTCGCGAAGTGAGCCGCGCCAGCCGCGGTGCCTGCCCCGCCACCGGCTAAAGCGGCTATATTCCTCGCCATGAGAGCCACCCTCGATAGCGCCTGCACGGCTCCGGCGAAGTCGCCCTTAATTAGTGCGTGAGCGATGAAGGGAATCAGGATCATGAAAATGATGTAAACGATTCCGATAACAATGGCTTGTAACTGGCTGACGCCAGACGCGATTCCGCCGGCGACGCCACCACCATTGAAGGTCCCCGCTGTTAGGACATTCAGACTTACGCTGAGCTTTGCCATGATCGCGTACAGAATTGGCCATGCTGCCCATTCGGCTAAGGACTTCAGATAGTACTTTCCTGCTGAGGCGGTCGCGTTGCTGGGCAGAAGCGCCACGAGAAACGGACCGAGAGCAAACAGGATTAACCCCCAGCAGGTATACATGATTTCCAGAAGTAGCATTGCCAGGTAAAACAGAATGACGGTCAGGAAGATCACAAGGTCATTCAGCAATGCCGCCAAATCGATGCCTGTAATCGACATCACATTGGACTGGTTTTGCCCAACAATATTGTTGAGACTTTGCTGATACGCTGTAGCGAAGTCGACACCCCCGGCTACTGAGATGGCAACCTGGGAAAAGCCGTTGCTAATGTCTTGGAAAAACTGCTGCCAATACTGGAGGATAAGGGCACACGCAGCGCACTTCACGAGACTCATCAACACGTCGCGGACACTCCCGCCACGCGCAAACCCTTCGTAAATGCTAAGCAGGAACATGGTGGCAAGGATCGTAAAGGCGATCCCCTGAACGGTGCCGAGCATCCCTGCGCCAACGCTACCCAACGCCTGGTTCCAGACCTGCACGAAGAAGAAACTCACTGCATGCCTCGCTTGTTGGCCTGCGCCCGAGGGCGCCGGCCGGTGACTCAGTTGCTGAGGATTGTCTGTACGGTTTGGTTGGCGGTCTGATGCGATGCACTCATGTGCTTCATCTCATACCCGGAATACGCTGTCGATGCAGACTCAAGCCGCAACAGTTGTGCAATCGCGCCTTGTGAGTACGCATTGGCTTGGAGGTTCCAGGCTGCGGCTTGCGCTGAAATCAGGGAGCCTGACCCCGGTGCAGAAGACGACAGTTGTTGCATCATTTGCTGAGAAAGCTGCTCCTCGCGATTCGCGATCGCATCGAGTGCAATAGCCTTCTTCATCGCCGCCTGCGCCTGGGCATCCGACATATCCATTGCGATGCGGCTGTCGGCCGGCATCGCGGTCGAGGCGGGAAGGGTGCCATATACCGCGGCGTAGTTGCTTTGGATAGAACCGACACTGCCCGAATTTGCGCTGAGTAACTGCTGCTCCAGCGCGATGGTCTGTGGCAAGGTGGCGCTATTGACGGGTGTCCGAAACAGGTTCTGGGCGGTCGTCATTACCGACATGAGCGACCTGGCGAAGGAAAGCGCCTGTTGGATCGCAGGCGTCGGGTACATGGTTTGCTGTTGGAACGCGCCCATCTGTTGGGTGGTTGCGGCTGTAACGGCCAAAGGTCCACCCACTGTTACGCTCATCGTCTGATTCAACTCGGTAAGTGTCGCCAGGATGACGCCCAGGTCGAATTGACCATGCGCTGGCGTCTCCAGGACCAAAGCCAACAGGAGCGCTCCAGCGGCAGTCCAAATCATGCGAGCGGACACAGATGTACGCATTAGTGACCTCCATTCAGTAGCTGTTGCATGTTTTGGATACTGCTCGCGTGACCTCGAACGGCTTCCCTTACCTGTGACATCTTGATGGCAAGCAGGGTAGCGTGTTGGCGCAGCAGAGATGCCAGTAAACGGTGTTGCACGGCCTGCGAGTGAAGTTGCATCGCAGCAGACTGTGCTTGAATCATGTCTGCTGTTCCAGGAGCTGTGTTGGCAGCTTGTTGTTGCAGTTGCCCAGCTACGGTCAGCAGCGTAGCTTCAAATTGATCGGAGCGCCCGGCCAGGGCCAAAGTTTCATTTGCAGCCGCATCCGCCATGTCGGACTGATTGGCAAGCGCGGCCGGAACATTGTGGGCTGCTGGCTGAGACCCATATACGCTGACGTAATTTGGTTGCACTGCGGATACTGAACCGCCGTATATGGATGTTTCCAAGGCGATGGTTTGCGGCAAGGACGCACTATGGACCGAAACGCCGTTCACTGCGCTCATGGCCGTCGAATAGGCCTGTTGCAGGCTGCGGAGCAGTGACGTAGTTTGTTCGAGATTACCCCGCGGCGCTACCACCTGCTGGTTGTACGATTGCTGTTGCGCCTGGCCCTGCTGAAGAAGTTGCGCTTGGTTACCCAATCGGCTGGCTGTCTGCAGGATGGTCGTGAGGATGGACCAACCGTTGTTGGCTCGCGAAACAGACGGAACAAGGAAGAGCATGCCCGCCAACAAAAAGACGGCTGGAACTGTTATGAGCAGCGGGCCCCGGGACCGATTCGTGCGGTTCGGCAATTCGGGCACGCCGCGAGTGGTTCTCGCGATGTAGCGAGCTACGGCCCTGGGATCCTTGAAGCGTCGAAATGTCATGGTTGCGCCTCCGTTAACGCAGCGAGTTCTGGAAACATTGATGGCGTACTGGCGCGGGACGTTTCCCGCTTGGACTTTGTACCGTGGCCAGTGGGACCTCCATCCTCATTGGCGGCGGAGACAAGCATGTAATCCGGATCTGGAGGAGTGGTAGCGCGGTTGACCTCTCCTGAACGTTCCTCCGGCAATTCCGACAGCCGCGCGAGTCCGTTGGGATACTTGGAAGCCAGCTGGCGAATATTCTCGCCATACTCTAGATTGGTGTGGGTACTCAACCACCATGTGCGATACTGCCGTTCGCGCGGGAACGATGTGGCAAGCCAGTATTCCGTCGGGGTGAGCTCGATGTAGAGGCTATGGGTGCTTGCCGAGTCCTCTCCAATTGAGATCAGGAACTCACTCCGCTTGCCCTTGTCGGTCATTCCCAAATTCTTGATGCGCTCGACGGCCGCCGGCGACAAATGCAAGAACTCGCTCAAGACATCGATATTGCCCTTCTGGCGGCCGATCAAGCGTATAGCCGTCGTCGTCAGAATCGCACCCCCGATTGCGTTTGGCTTATCGGGCGTTCCTGTAAAGTCCTCAACCGCCTGGCTGATGCCCCACACGCAGGCATTGCGCTTACGTGCCGTACGAAAGAGCTGCTCGACAACCGGGCCCAGGCTGCGAGACTGGAGCAGCGCCCAGCACTCGTCCAGAACCGTGATGCAGCGTGTGCCGCCGCCGCCTTCGGCGCGCTTGGTCGTGGCGTAGGCGATCAACAGGCTCATGGCCGTTTCAAGCTTTGGATCGTCCTTCAGCTTTTCAATGTTGAAATAGAGCCACGGAATGTTCATGTCGACCGTGGTCTGACGGTCAAACAGGTTCGCATAAATCCCGTCGTCAACCCAGGCACGCAACTTGACGGCAGCGATCCGCGCCTCCTTCATCACAAGCTCTTCTTTATTCTTGTCGAGGTAGTTTTCCAGTTCGTCCCGCACGTCGCTGAGCGTGGGAATAGGCACCGGGCGCATGCGGGCGCGCGCATAGGCGTTTCGAATCGAGGTCTCGACCACATTGTTCAGTATGTCGACGTCGCTCAAAGCGGAATCGCCAATCATGTGCCGGATGAGGTTGATGAGGAACGAGCGGTGGTCGTTCGTCATCTCCGCTACGCCGGGCTCGAAGTCGAACGGGTTGATAGTGACTTTCGAGTCCAACGACATGGTGACCATCTTCCCGCCCATGTAGCGGACCGTATTCAGGTAGCTGTCGCCGCGCTCGAGAATGGAGACCTTTATGTCCTGCCTGCCGGCCGTCAACAGCATCTTCTGCACCAGCATGCTCTTGCCAGTGCCCGAAGTCGCCGCAATGATCGCGTTGGCATTCTCAAGTGATGGGTCGAATGGGCTGAAAGGCAGGAGTTGCCGATAGGGGTCCGGAAACAGCAGCATGGGCGAACGAGGAGTGCCGCTCCATGGCATCTCAACCGGAGCGAGATCTGCCGCATGCGCGGTCAGAAGTTCCATCTCTCGCAGGTCCTTGCCGGCCTGCCCTGGCAGTGTATTGAAGACCGCCCGCAGCTGCGCTCTTCCCGCTTCGGGCAGACCTGTAGCACCGTCCATACGGCTCATCACATGCAGAACATGTTCCCGGCGGTCCGCTATCTGTTGCTCGGCATCCGACA
>CAYQOQ010000209.1:0-6990 GCA_964419175.1 uncultured Occallatibacter sp.
TGTTCTGCCATCCAAAGCCGGCAACCGAGCCGTCAGCGTTATAGCCAACCTTGCTAAAACCGGCGGTGTTGGCGTAGTCGAACCAGCGCACATCTACGCCGATCTTTGTTCCCTTGGAGGGCGTGAGCCCAACACCGACCGTCATCAATTGTGGCAGGTTCATCTTGAAGCTCATCGCATGCTTGGCGCCCGTTAGGTCGGCGCGATTCCAGTTGAAATTCCGAAACCAGACAGGAGAATGGTAGGCCGCACCAATGCTGACTACTTTATTGATCTGGTAGTGCACGCCCCCGTTAAATCCAAACCCGAGCGCAGGCGCCTGGTTTCCGGCCGAGAGATAGTAGGGCATCGTGCTGCCTGCGGTTACCGGAGCGGAAAACGGCGCCGGAATCACCTGGAGCATGGACAACGCGGGCACCAGAGAGAAGCCGGCTGAGAGGCGATCGCTTATCTGTCGCGAAAGCCCGATGGGAATGGTGACAAGCATATAGTTCGAGCGAATGCGGCCGAACCCGAAGTCATTCGGCGCCTGCGGCGTAAGAATAGGATTGGAGAAGTTGGTGTTTCCTGGGTAGTCGACACCGAAGCCACTCACCGCCAGCATGGCGATGTGATAGGCATTGGCACTCCCCTTGGGATGGTAAATGAGTGCCAGGCCGGGCATCACCGACATGTCGCGATGGCTGACCGTAGTTCCCGAGAGGGCCGCACCGGGCATGCCAACGCCAAATGCATTCGCATTCACAGTGCTCGAAAGCGACCGCCAAGGATCGAAAAGGGTTCCATGTATCTCGAAGCGATGGCCTTTGAATTCCGTGGAGCAGGCCGGATTCCAGGCGATGGAGCCGGTGGCATCGAGGCAGATACCGGTGTCGGCACCGCCCATGGCTTCGTTCACAGGGCCAGCACCATGTAGAAAGTGTCCATCCGTTGCGAAGAGGCTGACTGGCCAGGCCAGCAGAAGCAAGAGTGTCAGCTGGAGGCTCGGAATTAAACCAGCCCATCCCATGTGCGTTCTATTCATTTTTTGTCCCCGCGAGACCGTCCTGAGTTCGCCGCAGCGTTTTTGAGCGACGGAAACGGAATCTCGACCTGAGGGAATAGCACGCCTGGGACCAAAGCATTCGCCTTTTGTAATGAATAACTTGGCGAAAATACCAAAATAGCGCGAAACGGAAAGTTGCACCACTTTGTTTCAGATTGAAACGATTCGTTTCAATCGATTCCAGATCTATTCTAGGTGAAGCTCCCGCATACGCCGCCACAGCGTAGAGCGGCTCAGACTCAGTTCCCTGGCCGCATCCGCTCTCTTCCAGTGGTGTTTTTCCAGTGCCTCAAGCAGACATTCTACTTCCGGGTCCGCAGCCGCGGGTAACGTCGCGGCCCCGCCATTCGAACCTGGGATCTGGTTTGAGGAGGATGAAGCGGGATCAGAGAGCTGCCGGATTTCGAGGGGAAGGTCCTCCGGCAGGATGGTTTCCCTTCTTGATACGACGACTGCGTATTCGATTACGTTGGCCAGCTCGCGGACGTTACCCTGCCATCCATAGTCAAGCAGCAACCGCATGGCCTGCGGCGAGACCCTGCGTACCAGCCCACGCTGAGACGTAATGCAGCTTAAGAGGTGAAGGGCCAACGGAGGAATATCCTCGCGGCGCTCGCGTAGCGGAGGCACCTCGATCGGCACCACGCACAATCTGTAATAGAGATCCTCCCGGAGGCGGCCTTGGCGCAATGCATCGTGCAAATCGATGTTGGTGGCTGCAATGATCCGCGCCGACGCAATCCGCATCTCGCTTTCGCCCACGCGCTCGTATTGGTGCTCCTGCAGAACGCGAAGAAGCTTCACCTGAAGCTGTTGTGGCAGATCGGCGATTTCATCCAGGAAGAGCGTGCCGTTTGAGGCCAGCTCGAACCGGCCCACGCGGTCGCGAACCGCGCCGGTAAACGCTCCGCGCACATGCCCGAAGAGTTCCGACTCCAGAAGGTCAGCTGGCAGTGCACCGCAGTTCACCGCCACAAATGATCCGCCACTGCGCGCCGAGTTCTGGTGAATGGCGCGGGCAACCACCTCCTTGCCTGTGCCGCTTTCACCGGTGATCAGAACAGTTGCCTCGCTATGCTGCAATGCCTCAACCAATCGGAAGATGCGCTGCATTGCCGGCGAACAGGCCACTGCGCCCGAACAGAAGACAGGCCCGTCAGGACAGGCCTCGTCCTCTTCCGCGGGGCGCAGCAAGATCAGGTACCGCACCAGCGGGTCGCAAATCGCGGAGTGGTCTGAAAGCATCGGCGCAATCGTAATCGAAACTGGACAGGCGCTGGAATCGTCGAATTTGAGCGTGGCGCGCCAGCCTTCGCGCACCTGCCCATCGAGCAATGCCTGACGAAGCGGTCCGCGCGGGCCAAACAGGTCTTCTCCCAGCAGTTCCTCTACCGAACGGCCACGCAGAGCCGCAGAAGCTCCCTGACCAAGAAACCGGTCCAGTAGGGTGGAGGCATGAAGAATGCGAAACGAGGGGTCCAGGCAGATGAAAGCCCGGCCCACAGAGGCTAGCGCACGTGTAATTCCATGCAGCGCGGCCTCAGTTAGAGGATTCATTGCAGGCTCACAAACAGGCGGAGGAAGAGCAACGGGAACGGAAACCATGATCAAAGCACCTCCTCGGCAATCGGGCTTCTCTCCGGTTTCAACGCGAGAAATACCGCCCAGGCATGAGCAAGTTCAACTCCGTCGGCGCCGGTCAACGCGGCCTCGGTGTTGATCATGCGCTTATTCCGGCTTTGAATCCAACCACGCACAAGCACTGAGCTCCCGGACGAGACTTGCTGCCGAAAACGGACACGAAGTTCAGCCGTCAAGGCGTGAGCTCCGGATGCATCCACAACTTGGGCCATTGCTTCATCTAGAACCGTGCTCACGATCCCTCCATGAACAATGCCCCGGTAGCCTTCCATCTCCGGCGCCGGAATCCACCCGGCAGTCATCTCCCCGCTTTCGTTCTTCTGAAACACGAGGTGTAATCCGTGTGGATTGTCCGGACCACATGCAAAGCAGGACGGCGCCGCAAGCATACTGGTCCGAGTCTCTTTCCTGACTTCATCTTTCTCTTGCAGCATGACCGTTCACTCGAAGCTCATTCGCGCGTTCCACAAGACGTACTCAGTGACTGCAAACGTGATCGCAGGTGCGCTCAATTGACGTCAGCGCCCCGTCCAGGTACCGGTGGACAAGCGTTGTCGCATCCTCCGAAGGCGCGCCCGTAATCACTTCAATCGAAGCCTCCTGTAATAGTGAGCGTGCACGAGCCCCCATACCACCCGCTATGACGAGGGTCACACCGTGATCCCTGAGCCACGGAGGCAAAAGGCCTGGCTGGTGTTCAGGTGCCAGAATCTCCGTCACCGCGCCCACTTCCTTTGTTTCTGGTGCAACATCAACCATCGCAAACTTCTCGCAGTGACCAAAGTGCTGTTCCAGGCAATTCCCGGACATCGGAATGGCAATTCGCATTGGTATTCTTCCTTTCATCGACAGGCTATCTTGTGAAGCAAGACAAGTGATGCGCTACTTGTCCGGATGGACTCGGCAACCTTTTTGTGAGTTGCTCAGGTAGAGGCCCAGGTTCGCTCGCCAGGATTGCCAGAGCTAATGCATCCAAGCATGCTCCATGAACTTTACTCATTAGGTGCAAGAAACACCTATACCATAACAGCAGGCCCTGCAGCCTGTAACCTTGATCACATATCGAAATAGATGTATCTCACATCTAGGTGATGTATAGTTTAGCTTAAAAGCTGCCGAATTTTATTCGGCGGAAACCATCGGAGAGCGGCAATGCCACGAAAAATCTGCGTGCGCCATGGCAAGGAATACCCCTGCTCCTGCGGTATGGGCAATCTCTATCGATTTGTGGAGCCGGTCGTACTCCTTCTATTAAGGGCCAAAGGCCGCTCCTGCGGTTACGATCTCTGCTCGGAGCTACAGGAGCACGCACTCACCGATGCCGAGATTGATAAGGCCGCTCTTTACAGGACTTTGCGGCAATTGGAGGCGAACGGCAATGTCAAGTCCGCTTGGGAGGAAGGTCAGGGAGGCCCGGCGCGACGTGTCTATACGCTTACGAAGGATGGCGAGCAGCACCTAGATGAGTGGGTCGCCGTACTCGATAATCTTTCAAAGTCCATGAACCGCTTTGTGCGTGAAGCACGAAAGTCCCCGCGCAAACCGATTGCAAGGAAACCCCGCCCTGCATAGTGGGCGCTTGATCTAAGAAATACACGCAGCGAAAGAATTCTCCATTTCCTTTAGGTTTCACCAAATTTGAAGCCAGAGGAAGATAATCACACACCGAACTTGACAGTTTTGTAAACCTCTCTCAGACTGCTCACCAGTAAAGTCAGCTAGACGGATGCGCACCGTTGTTACGGATTTCCATCGACAGCACCAGGGCCGCGATGCAGACCGGGAAAGAGAAATACATTTCTCGATTGGTCGTTTTTTGGGGCCGGGATTGCGGTGCATACTGCAGCCTCGTACCTGAGCAAGTGGCTCGACCGGTCGCACGAAGTTGTCGTAGTTTTGCCTCAATCGACCTACAATTGGGTTCCCTCAAATATCTGGCTGGGCTTGGGCCTGATGACCGAGCAGCAGGTCACATTTCCGCTTGGCCCGGTTTACAGCCAAGCAGGAATTCGCTTTGAGCAGGCCCGTGCCGTCTCCATTCATCCGGAAGGAAGCGCGGACAAGGCAAGACCTTTTGTCGTTGTAGAAAAGGCGTACCCGGCCAGACAACGGAACGCGTTCCCCTCGAGTACGACTACCTGGTCAACGCAACCGGTCCCAAGCTGAATTTCGCCGCGACTGAAGGGCTTGGACCTGGCAAGTACACCTTATCGGTCTGCACGGCCAGTCATGCCACTGAAGCTGCTAAACATTTCCTGACGTTGGTCGAAAGGATGAAGCGGGGAGAACACTGCCGCTTCGTGATCGGAACAGGACACGGGATGTGCACTTGTCAGGGTGCCGCGTTCGAATATGTTGTCAATCTCGAGTTCGAACTGCGGCGCCATGGCGTCAGAGACAAAGCCAACGTCATTTTCTTTACCAACGAATACGAACTGGGCGACTTCGGCATGGATGGCGCCTTTATCCGCCGCAACGGATACATCACACCGACGAACATCTTTACCGAGTCCGTTCTTGCAGAACGGGAAATATGGTCCGTCACAAGCGCACACGCGCGCAACATCGAATCCGGCCGGCTCTTCTACGAGAATCTTGCCGGGGAAGAGCATGAGCTGGCCTTCGACATGGCCATGCTGTTGCCGCCCTTTGCCGGTGTAGGCATGCAGGCGTTCGATCCACCGTATCGACCGAAATCTTCCCGGTTCGTTGGCCTGTTCGCTACCGACCGTGGCTCAGGAGAAGGTGGAAGCCTGCTTGCCGACTCCTTCTCAAGCCCTTCAAATACGAACCTTTCCTGCTCATTTGCGAAGTAATCACCCTGCGCACCCTGCCTTCAATCCTTTCAGATTCACAGATTGGGAGGCTGTACAGAAACAGACGCAGCGGTCGCAGTTGAATTTAATTTGACGCTTCTTGTAACGGATTCGCCATTCCGTGACTTTATTCAATTGAAAGCATCACCCAAGGACATCTGATCCCATGAGTTCTCGCATTTATCGATCTCCAAGCCTGTTCCTCCTGTTTTGCATGGTGGGATTGGCCGCTGCGGCGCAAGAACAGCTGACGCTCCGGCAAGCCATCAATCAGGCCCTGGGGCAGAACCCCGAGGCTGCGATTGCGCGCGCGGGTAACCAGGATGCCAAAGCGGCCGCCGCCATGGCGCGTACCGCGTTGCTGCCTCAACTCGGCTTTACGGAGGACATTTCTCGCGGTAACGACCCGGTGTATGCGTTTGGAACGCGGTTGCGGCAGAGGCAATTTACGCAGGCCGATTTTGCGCTGAACGCTTTGAATCGCCCGCAACCTATCGGGGACTTCTCCACACGCTTCTCCGGGCAATGGATCGCATTCGACTCGTTCAAGACACAGAAGCAGATTCATCGCGCGGATTTTTTCAAGCAAAGCGCCTCTTCATCCGCGAAGGCGGTGGATCAGCAGATAGTGTTCCGCGTTGTCGGAGCGTATCAGCAAGTGCTTTATGCGCAGCGGGCGGTCGAAGTAGACCAACACGAACAGGAGACTGCGGCGGCATTACTGAACTCTGTAGACGATCACGTGAAGGCCGGTCTAGCCGTGGAATCGGATAGGATGTCGGCCCAGGTGAACGTGGCTGCGCGCAAACAGGAGTTGATTACGGCCCAGGGCGACCTGGAACTGGCGTGGGTATCGTTGCGCGAAGCGATGGGGACGCCGCAGCTGAAAGAAAGCGATCTCAAGCCAATTGAGCCGCATACGTTTCCGCAGGGCGCGCTGGAAGACGAGATCGCTACAGCCGTCAAGACACGCCCTGATCTGATGGCGCTGGGGCAGGTGCAATCGGCACAGGCATCAGCGCTCAGTGCGGCAAAATCCGACTTTGGCCCACGCGTAAGCGCCTATGGCAATTGGGAAGAAGATCGCACCTCGTTTACCGGCTCGGGTGGAAACAACTGGGTGGCCGGCATGCAGATCAGTGTGGACATTCTACCCATCGGCAAGCGCGCCCAATTGGCCCGCGAAAGCGCGGCCAAGCAGAAGATTGATGCGCAAGTGGCAGCGACGCAGCAGCATCTTCGGCTGCAGGTAAGCCAGGCTCACATCCACCGCAAGACGGCAGAGCTCTCGCTGGAGACGGCGCGGGCCGCGATGGACCAATCAGCGGAAAGTCTTCGCATTCTGAAGAACCGCTACAGCGCGGGCCTTGCCACCATCACTGATCTGCTGCGGGCTGAGGACGCCGAGCGGGAGAGCCAATCCAATTACTGGCATGCCGTTTACGGAAATGCCATGGCCTATAGCGAACTTTTATACGCGACCGGGAC
>CAYQOQ010000210.1:0-6892 GCA_964419175.1 uncultured Occallatibacter sp.
CCACTTGGCATTCCTCCGCCTGCTGCTCAGAAGATCGTAAACAGGCTCTAAGAAAGCCTCCGGCTTTGCCGGAGGTCCTTACTCTTTGGATGGGGCCTGGAACTGCACTTAACGTCAAAGGTAATCTTGCCCCTGTTCGTCCGCTGACGCGACAGGAGTAAAAGACGTGTCGCAACAAATAAGAGGCTCTATTGACCGGTTTGAAAGCTCAGGACGGCCAAGGCTGTTTGGTAGGCATAGCGTGCGTTGGCATAAGCAATCTCCGCCTGCGTTTGCGCCAGTTGAGCCTGGCTCAACTCGACAATCCCGCTCAGCCCCAGCTTGTACCGCGTCTGAGCAAGATCCAATGCAAGGTTGGATTGGTCGAGCAATTGCCTTGTCACATCGATGCGGTGAAAGGCGACCTGCGCCGACAGCGCTGAGGAGCGGACGTCGCGAGCGATCAACTCGCGGAGATTCCTCACCTCTTCCTGCGCGGCTGTGGCGCGAAGGTCCGCTTCGCTGGCGCGTGCGGAGTAGAGAAAGCCGTTGAAGATTGGTATGCTCACGTTGGCGCCAACGGCTCCGTACCAGGACGAAGTGATCTGGTCTGCTCGAATGGGCGTTCCGCCCGCTGTTCCGAGGGCGGAGACGGTTGGGCGGCTCAGTGCATGTTCGGCGGCGCGAAATCGATTCGCAGCATTGTAGCTTTCGTTGAGAGCGGCCAGATCGGGACGGGAACCGAACGCCATATTGACCAGGGGCTCGATCTGTTCCGGAGGCGGCGGCGCGCTGACCGGCGTCTGGTCGGTCAGAGTATATCGTGTGTCGTTTTCGGACCCGAGCAGGGCATTGAGATTAGCCATGCTGTCCTGTTCCGCATTCTGCGCGTCGAGCAACAAAAGCTTGGCCTGGGAAAGCTCAACGTTGGCGAAGCTCAAATCCAGTGACGACTTGAGTTTGGATGCAGCGAGAGCGCCGATCTCGTCGGCTGTGGCCTGGCGTGCGGCCACCGTCTGCTCCGCTACCTTGAGCACTGCCTGGCTGGCCAGGGCGTTGTAGAAAGCCTGGTCGACAGCCAGCACGATATCCGCGGTGGTCGCACGCTGCGCCTCAAGTTGTGCCTTGGCCTGGGACTGCGCGCTCAAAACCAGGTTGTGCGTGCGTCCAAAGTCGGTGATGAGCTGGCTGATGGTGACGCCGCCCGCTGCTCGCTCGTAGACGATTGGGTTGTTGATGCCGCCCGCAGTGATCCGGCTTCCGTTGTGCGAATCGATGGCAGTCAGGTTGGCAGAGGCGCCAGGCAACTCACTTGAACGCACCTCCCGCACCACCTGCGCCTGCGCAAGCTGAAGCAACCGGGCAATGTTGATGCGCGGATTGTGCTCGATGGCCAAATGCTCCGCTTCGGCAAGGGTGAGCGCGGGCGCCGATTCCGATGATGCCTGCTGCGCCCTCATGGCTGTGCAAGCCGCCGCCAGTGCGATCCCGGCCATGCAGGTTCTCATGAATCCGTTCATGCCTGTTCTCCTTCCAACCGCTTTGCTCGATTGCGATGCACGATGAGATACGCTGCCGGAACCACGAAGACCGTCAGCACCACGGATACGGAGAGTCCACCGATCACCGCGCGCGCCAGCGGAGCGTAGAGTTCGCTGCCCTCCTCGAGCGCGAGTGCCATGGGAACCATGCCAAGGATCGTTGCCAGCGAAGTCATCAAAACAGGACGCAAGCGAACACGACAGGCCATAGCAACGGCTTCTTCAACCGGCATGCCTTCCTCGCGAAGCTTGCGGGTAAACTCGACAATCAGAATCGAGTTCGATACCACGATTCCGGTCATCATCACTACGCCCATCAGGGACATCACATTAAGCGTCGTGTTGGTAACCAGCAGGAAGAGGATGACCCCCATGATGCCGGGCGGAATGGCAAGCAAGATGATGAATGGGTCCTTGAACGAGGCGAACTGGGCCATCAGAATCAGGTAGACCAGAATTACCGAGAGGATCAGCCCAATGCCGAAGCTGGCAAAGGACTTTCTCATTCCCTCCACCGATCCGCGCATGGTCACGCGCTCATCGCCGGGAATCTTTGTGCCGGCGATGACGCCATCGACGCGCCGGGCAAGGCCGCCCAGGTCTTCGCCCGACGGCGAAACGTACACATCGATCACACGTTCGATCTGATAGTGGTCCACCTCGGTAGGAGTCTGAATGGACCGCATGGTTGTAACCGCGCCCAGGTTGGTGGCCACCGTGCCGTTGCGAGCGCGGATGGGGATTTGCGCGAAGTCGGTAAGCGATTTGATGTCGGCCGTGGGGAACTGCACGGTCAGCAAGTAGTTGTTTCCGTTCTTGGGGTCAACGTAATAGCTCGGCGCGATCATGCCGTTTGAAGTCAAGGCGGTGATGACGTTGTCGACGATCTCGCTCGAATCCAGCCCCAGCCGCCCCGCCATCTCGCGATTAACATCCAGTTCGAGGCCGGGATAATCCAGATCTTGTGGAATGAGTACATCACTCACTCCCTTGAGATTGCGAATCTGCGCTGCCAGTTTGCTTGCGGTGGCGTAGGCCTCTTTCAGATTGTTTCCTTCGACCTGGATGTCGATAGGCGCAGGAAGGCCAAGATTCACAACTGCATCCACAAGGCCGCCTGTCTGGAAATACGTGGTCAGTTCAGGCAGATCGTCGCGCAGTTTCGCACGTACCAGGTCCATGTAGGCAAAGCTGCTTTTGCTATGGCCTTTCTTCAGGCTTACCTGCACGAATGCCGTGTGCTGGCCGGAGTTGCTGGTATAAATTGCCGAAAAATCGGGCGTGATGCCGAGGTTCGAAACGATCATGCCCAGGTCGTTTGGCGGAATGACCGAGCGAATATCCTCCTCAGCCTTTGCGATATATTGGTCGGTAACTTCCAGGCGCGTACCGCTTGGGGCCTTCACATTGATGACAAACTGCCCTGGGTCCGTTCTGGGAAAGAAGGAAAGCCCCAGCAAGGGAAACAGGCAGAGGCTCAACAGGAAGATTCCCAGAATGCCGGAGACGGTTGCGACTGGCTTCAACAGGCTCTTTCGCACCGCGATGTCGTAGTGCATCAGCAGGCGGTCGTAGTGGCGATTGAATCCGCGCACAAAGTTCGTAAACCAGTTGTCGCCGCTGTGATGAACATCCTGCAAGTGCGGGCTGTGCAGAAAGCGCGCGCAGAAGAGGGGAACCACGGTGAGCGCCACCGCATAGGAAGCGAACAGCGAGAGCACAACGGAAAGCGCCAGCGCCGTGAACAGAAAGCGGCTGACGCCGTAGAGGAAGACAACGGGAAAGAAGACGATGGCGGTGGTGAAGGTGGCGGCAAGAACCGGAAGCGCCACTTCGCTGCCGCCTTTCTCCGCCGCCTCTTCAGGAGACTCGCCCATTTCAAGATGGCGAAAGATGTTTTCCAGAACCACAACCGAGTTGTCGATGAGTCGCGAGAAGGCCAGTGCCAGGCCGCCAAGCACCATGGAGTTGATCGTCTGCCCCATCAGGTTAAGGATGAGAAACGCAGCCAGCGCCGAGAGCGGAATGGAGAGCATGACGGCCACGGTCGCCCGTCCACTGCCGAGAAAGATGAGGATCATCAGCGCTGTGAGCACCAGGCCGATGCCGCCTTCGCTGCCGAGATTCGAGATGGCGGTCTTTACAAAGACTGACTGATCGAAGACCACCTTGGTCACAAGCGTCTTGGGGACGTCGAGCAGGTGCTTGAGGGCCTCCCTAATTCCATTAACTACGGCGATGGTATTGCTTCCACCGCCCTGTTTAAGAATGGCCAGATAGACGGATTTCTGACCGTCGACGCGCACGATATTGGTCTGAATCGCGGCATCGTCCTTTGCCTCGCCGATATCGGAGATCAGCAGTTGTCCATTGCCAACCGAGCGCAGCGGCAGCCGATTGATTTCTCCCATGGTAGGGAATTGCGAGTTGGTATAGATATTGAAATCCCGAGAGCCGATGCGTACATCGCCGGCCGGAAGGATGGTGTTCGCCTGGTTCACTGAGCGCACCACATCCATGGGACTAAGCTGGTGCGCCTCCAGCTTCACGGGGTCCACATAGATTTGAATCTGCCGGTACTTGCCGCCAAAAGGCTGTGGAACAGACGCTCCCGGCACGCCGGCAATCTGGTTACGAACGTTGAACTGTCCCTGATCGTGCAACTGGGTCTCGTTCAGTCCTTCGCCCTTGAGCGTGATCAGGCAGACCGGCAGGCTGGAAGCATCGAACTTGAGCACCACCGGCGGCAGCGTGCCCGGCGGCAGCCGCCGCAACTGCGCCATGGCCAGATTGGAGATGGTAGTGACGGCGGCGTCGGCATCGGTGCCGGGCTGAAAATACACCTTAACCAGGCTCACGCCGGTCAGCGAGCGCGACTCGATATGATCGATTCCACTGCCCAGCGTGAAAAACCGTTCGAATGGATTGGTGATATTGGCTTCAATCTGCTCCGGCGGCATGCCGTTGTAGAAGGTAGCCACCACAACCACCGGAATCTTGATCTCTGGAAACAGATCCACCGGCATGCGCGCTACGGTGACAGAGCCAACTACAGTAATGATCATGCAAAGCATGATGATGAAGAACGGGTATCGGAGAGCGAATTTTGACATGATTACTCCTCCTCGCTTCCGGCATCGTTCTTCCCATTCGGTACCGTCACTTCTCTGGCCTCCACGGCTTCGCCCGGTTGGAAGCTGGAGAGGTTGGCGACGACCACGCGCTCCCCTTCCCGCAGCCCGTCAATCACCTCGATAGAGTGTGGCGTCTCCATCCCCAGGTGCAGCGTCCGCTTTTCAATATGGCCCTGCTGGTTCACAACGAACGCAAACGGGGCGGATTGGCTGCGATCCACGGCTTCGACAGGAATCGTCAATCCGTTGCCGCTGCGTTGAATGTCGAGCGTGACATCGGCGTACATCCCTGGGGTAAGTTTTCCATCCTTGTTGTCCAGATCGATTTCAACCTGGAGTGAGCGCGTGGCGAGATCCAGTTCGCCCGTGGTCCGAACAACCTTTCCGGTGAGCTGCTCTCCAGTGGCCTGCACATGAATTCGCGCCGTGTCGCCGATATGCACATATCCCGCCAGAGACTCAGGAACGGGCAGCCGGAGGCGGAGGATGTTGACTTGCGCCAGCTTGATCGCCGGCATCGATCCTGAATTGGAGGTGCCTGCCTGAAGCAACGTTCCCGTGTCGGCGTAACGCCACGTCACTATGCCATCAAAGGGAGCTGTGATGTGGGAGTAATCGGCAAGCGATGCGTAATGGCGATGGTCGGCCTGCGCGGCGCCGAGCCCCTGCTCCCTGGACGCGAGCTCGGAGCGGGCAGCCTCAACTTGCGCCTTTGCGGACAAGTCTTTGGCTTCGGCGTCATCCAGTTCCTGCTGCGCGATCAGTCCCGGCCGCGCGGCGGAGGCCTGCTTGAGACGTCCGAATGCAGCGTGAAGCGCAGCATAATCCGCCTCTGCCCGTACAACTGCGCTCCGGGCACTTAGGATGTCCTGCTGGCTGCGTTGCACAACCGCCTGCGCCCCTTCCACCTGCGCCGTCATCTCCGGGATCTCAAGCTCCGCCAGTAGTTGTCCGGCATGGACGCGGTCGCCAATATCGACGTAGATCTTCCGGATATATCCTGCAACCTTGGCGTGAATCTCCACTTCCTGAAAGGGCAGGAACTCTCCCGCCACTTCAAGGCGATTCGAAAGCGGCGTGCGCCCCACACGCACGACCGGTGCAGCGGGAAGAGTGACTTGCGCAGACGATTGGGATCGATGGCAGCCTGTGCTAAGTGCTCCCAACAGAAACAAAAAGCCAAACGGCAGCCACCTGACCGGAATGGGCAGAGACATGACAGACAACCTCGCTGAAAACAAGGGCTACAAACACGAAGGTTCACCCGCAATCAATGTGCGGGCGCAACTCAAAAAGGGATTGAGGGAGAGCTAGCGGACAGGTGGGGGGCGGAAGAAGAGACTTGGCGAGAAATAGGCCGCGGAGCAAACTGCAAGATCGCTGTGAACGAGATTGCGCCCCGGCAAAACATCTGCCTTCCACAAAGTTGCGGCCGTCAATGCCGCCAGGAAGACGGAGAATATCTGCGGGTGTACGGGATCGGGTGTGGGGACGCCATGTGCCACAACCTCAGGCAGATCGGCTGGGCGCGCCTTGGCGGCAGCAATCTCGCTGCTCGAGCCGCCCCCCGGGTTGAACCAGGCCGTCTTGGCTTCTATCGCAAAGACGAACGCCAGAAGGCACAAGCCAAGGGCAAGCGCTGTGCGCCGGAAGTTCCGGGATGTGGGAACTCGTGCCATACGATCAGCCTACCATGGCAGTTTGACGGAGCTTTTGCCATTTTGGCTCGGGTCGCAGCCGTTCCAAGCACAAATACAAGCTCCTAAAGATGAATCCAGCCGCTGCAAATCAGGGTCAGCGATCCGATTGCAACGATGACCCACAAAAGAATACCCTGCAGCAACGGCCTTACCCCCACTTCGCGGAGAGTCTTCATGGAGAGTCCGGTGCCAATCAGGTACAGCGTGACGGTGAGGCCGATGATGCCGAGATGCTTGAGCACGGGGTAGGACGACTGGAAGACGTGTACGTAGGTGTTGGCTACCGCCGCCAGACAAAAGAACAGGATGAACCAGGGCCATTGAATGCGCGCCTTGCTCTTCTTGGCGATTGCGGTGCCGATCGACAGCGGTACGATCCATAGCGCACGCACCAGCTTGACAGTTGTGCCGACAGCAAGAGCTACCGCTCCGTACTTAGCTGTCGCGCCGACAACGGAACTTGTGTCGTGAATGGCAAGCGCCGACCAAAGGCCAAACTGCGTTTGCGTCATGTGTAGCAGGCTCCCAATCGCCGGAA
>CAYQOQ010000211.1:0-6848 GCA_964419175.1 uncultured Occallatibacter sp.
AATGGCAGGCGTTGCTCGAACAGTACGACCACAAGTGCCTGTGCTGTGGCGCTAACGGTAGGCATATGGGGTTAGCTCTGCGGGAAGCTCGCATAGAGCCGCGTAAAAGGGATTACGGTCTATGTTTTCGCCGTCCTTGAGCCAATCCAGGAACCCCGGAGCGTTAGTTGGCGTCGCCGGGAGCGGTGTACCCGCGAGTAGGGGTATCAACCTCTGGCAAAGTGGGAGGAGGTAGTCCAGTCCGAGCTTGGCGAGCAGTCCCGGCCAGGTCCTGCTTGCGGCGACGAGACTATTGTTCAGGCCGGCGAGTGCGAGCGGCAGCCGCTCAAGAGTGGGGCAGGCCTGGATCAGCCACAGAAGTTGTTCGACTTCCTGAGTCTTTAGTCCGGCACGATCGGCTGCCAGCAGCACGGCCTGTCGCTGGGGATAGTTGGTTACCGCTTTCATGCAGCATCCTCTTCCCCCCTTATCGGCTTTTTTGCCGACTTCTTGGAACGAAAGTTGCGTGAGGAGCGACCGAAGTCTGCGATCAGCTTCGCCTTGCCGGGGTGCGCAAAGATCTCGGGCCGGAGCCTCAGCACCATAAGCAGCTCGTCAATAAGCCAGGAGTCAGCCTGATCATTCGTGAGCATTAGTAAGGACAAGATGATCTGATCGAAGAGAGCCGCATCGAGTACCTCGCCCTCAGATACCTCTTCGTAGCGCAATACGCTTATCCTTCGTGAGCCCCCGAGACAATGGCGCGCAAGGTCATAGGAGAGCATGCCGCCGAACGTATAGTACTTGCCATCGATCACAGAGACCCGTATCGGAAATGCCTTGCATAGGATTCGCACCCCCTCTTCGCTAAGGAGATTCATTCTTGGCAATAACCGCTTGACGAAGCCAGCCTCCCAGAGGCTACGGCCATAGCGGCTGTCCACGTGGACCTCATCGATCGACCGCTCGATAAATATCGGCTCCGGTCTCTTGCGCGATCGGGGTGTGCTGGACCCCTCACTGAACTGGGCATCCGATGCGGATGACGCAGTATTCGTCGGCTGTGTAAGAATGATCTCCTCGACAGTCTGTTCTCCCTCGGGGGCGGGGGTAAGGATCTCGCCAGGGGAGGCTTCGGCACCCTCCGGATTTCCCGTCTCCGTGTTGTGGCTGAGTTGGGCCACTGATTAAAACACCTCATTAACTTGCAAATTTCTGCCTACACTTAGGGTCCTACATATTCGGCTTTTCACCTATATCCAGCAGCGCAGAAAATCTTCGTTCTTTACAGAAGGTGGCTAGGTAGGTCAGATTCAAGGTTCAACCCCCATCAGCACATGCATCTCCCATGAGGATGACCTATGTGTTCGTCCATATTTCCCCCTCTCCCAGGGACACGAGCGATAACGGACTCGAAGACCTGCGCGCGATGCTGGCCAATTACGTCGACTCCCGGCACAGCCGGCGGGTGCACACCATAGACTTTCGGCTTCAGCCATCAACCTCTGGCTCTCGGCGATCCGAAAACGCAACTCACTCCGAATTCGGATCGTAATGCAGCGCGATCCGGCTCAGGTTTCGCGCACCGCCTTATGCCTACTCAGGTTGTTCACGCATGTTTCACCCGGTGGGGCGCATCGCAATTGCTGAGGAGTCGGCAGCAATTGCCGTTTTCGCGGAAGGGCAGTCAGATTGACTGCAGAGAGCATTGAGGACGGATTTACGAACTTGGATCTGTGCTAGTTTCCGCGTGCAGCCGACGATGCGAGGAATGCGGCACAGAAAGCCCCATATAGGCATGATTCTCCGGGTCTATCAGCGAACTGATAAGAGCCCTCACTGTTCCGATGTTCGATGGCAGCAAATGCAAAGAATTCTAGATGTTCAGTCTTTTTATTCGGCGGCGGGTGAGTCGCAGGAGTGCACGCCGTCAATATTTCCTTTATTTACAAAAGCTTGGCCCATGAATGACAAAGCATTATTCCAATCCTATTTTCGACCTAAAGGCCAAAGTATTAGCTGTTTTCGACCGAACCGATTGCCTTTCGACCAAAGACCTGTTATGTTTGCTTTCGACTAGAAAGCTAAAAACTGATATATTTTCGACCGAAAAGAAGGATTTTCGACCATGGCGACCCGAAATCAACCAATCAACAATTATCGCCCCGGTACCTTCCAGGAAAAGACCGTGCCCGCAGAGGCAAAACTGGCGGGCTGGGCCTGGCTCGTTCAAAGCTTCGGCGCGCGCGCGCCGGTTCGCCGCCCGAGCGTAGTCTCTGACCAGTACGTCAAGGCGAGCCGCCGGCAGGCGGGCGAGTGGACGATTTACGACAAGCGGTACTGGCCGGGCGACACATTCGGCGATCATTTCGGCTTCGCCCTGCGCCATGAAAATCTCGATCTGCTCGCACTGAAACGCATATTCGACGCTGTTCCCCAGGACACAGTCGCCACCTTCGTGCGCAGCGCCCCAACCGGCGCCCCGAACCGCCGCGTCTGGTTCCTCTATGAATTCATGACGGGTCGCATGCTCGATATCAAGGACGTCTCCGGGGTCAGTTTCACCGACCTGCTCGACAGCCGTCTTTATTTCACGGCTGCGCCCGTGCCATCGCGCCGCCACAAGGTGCGCGACAATCTGCTCGGCAACCGCGACTTTTGCCCGGTCATCCGCAAGACGAAAGCACTGACCGATTTCGGCGCGCGCTCTCTCCCGGCGAAAGCCAACGACATCATCGGCCACACCGGCGCGAACGTCGTCGCGCGCGCGGCGAGTTTCCTTTTGCTGGCGGACAGCCGCGCGAGCTTCGAGATCGAAGGCGAGAAACCGCCGCGCAACCGCCTTGAGCGGTGGGGCCGCGCCGTGCTGCAGGCCGGCAAGAACAAGCTGACGCTTGATGAAATCGTGCGGCTGCATACCGTGCTGATCGAGGACACGCGCTTCACGCGGGCAGGCCTCAGGCCGGACGGCGTGTTTCTCGGCGAGCGCGATCACGAAGGCGATCCGCTGCCCGAATTCATCGGCGCGCGGCCGGACGACCTGCAGACGCTCATGCAGGGTCTGATCTACGCGAACGAGCGGATGAGTGAGGTGGGCCTCGACACCGTGCTGCAGGCGGCGGCGACCGCGTTCGGCTTCGTTTATATCCATCCCTTCCAGGACGGCAACGGCCGTCTGCATCGCTGCCTGATCCATCACGTCCTGGCGGAGCGGAAATTCACGCCGCCGGGCATGGTGTTCCCTGTTTCGCCGGTCATGCTTGACCGCATCGATATTTATCGGGACACGCTGCGCGCGCATTCGGGTCCGTTGATGGACTATATCGACTGGCGCCCGACGCCAGAGCGCAACGTCGACGTGCAGAATGACACCGTCGATCTCTACCGTTATTTTGACTGCACGGAGGCGGCGGAATTCCTCTATGGCTGCGTCGCACAGGCCGTCGACCGGGACTTGCCGCGCGAGATCGATTTCCTGCGCCGCAATGACGAGGCGATGCGCCGCGTCATGAACACAGTCGAAATGCCGGACAGGATAGCGGAGAACCTCGTCAGGTTTATCCGCTTGAACGAGGGCAGGCTGGGGCGCAATCGGCGTGAGGCCGAGTTCGCCCAGCTGACGGATGCTGAAGTGACCTCGATCGAGGCCATCGTACGCGAAGCATTCGACGGCTATGAAGGCGAATAAAATATTTATGGCGGATATATAAGAACCCGATTGGAGAAGGGACTCGCCGCCCAGGGGACTCTTCACAGGAATAGACCGTTGCGCCTCTTCGGGCGATAGCCTCCTGGCCCGGCACTTCCGGTGCGGCCATCAGAATCGCAACCAACCGTGGAACAGTCGGTCAAACATGGAACGAGTGTACTCGTTGTGCTCTTCCGAGCGATGAAGCAGCTTCCGTGGATTCGCACGGAATTAATTTCAAATTTTGATTAGCCGGCTCCTGATTACTTCCTCGGTCGCACTTCTGCGCTTTACGAATTCTTTCATTCGTTTCGCGATATAACGATTACACCCCTTTTGAGCGCACTCGTCGGCGGACTCCATCCATGAGAAATTTCCGACATGGAGTTCCGAACGTCCGCCCACGATTTGGACTACGATGAAACCGCATGGGATCCAGCCAGTCCGAATCGCCTCCAATAGCTCAGAACGACGGCCTAATTGATGGGTCCGGAATTTGTATTCTCCATGGTCCGGATCGATGAAGTGCACTTCTCCTGCAGCGGTCGGCTCGAGTCGAGAGTCAATTTTCCTGCAGGTATGATCGATTCCCAGATATATGCTCAGCAGTTTATCGCTGACTTCGGATTCAGAAATGCAGACGGTCACGCGCACCTCGGATTCAGCCGGTTCAGGCTATAAGCTGCCTATCGGCAAGATGCTGAATTCTTTGAGGTAGGAAAGTCGGCCCTCCTTTGGACTTCTGTTCAATAATTCCACGCTAAAAATGCGCAATTCCGCAGGAATCGACAGCAATCGTCGTTTTGCGGAAGGGCTGTCAGATTCACTGCAGATAGACAGAGCCAGGTTTCGGATGCAATCGACGACGCGGGGAATGTCACGCAGATAGCCCCTGATAAGCGTCAATATCTGGGCCTATTCCCCTCGATCCCTAATCAGATGTGATTCCTTCGTCGATAAAGGAGTGAGGCGTCCTGTTTTTGAATTGCCCTTGTCCTGATCGGAAGCGTCGATATCGGAAGCGTCGATGAGGCCGGAAAGCAACTTTGACATGGGGGTGCGCAGCCGGAAAATTAAGCTTCGTTGCTGACCGCCGGGAAGGACCGGCCGGCAATAGAAATGTCTCAAACGCCTCAGATTTGTACAACGAAGAAGCAGGAGGAGTACGTGGCGAAAGGCAATATAGGAATTTCCTGGACAAACGAGGCAATGAACAGTCTCGTGGGCTGCCAGGAGTGTTCTCGGGGCTGCGATAGTTGCTACGCGCGAATGCGCACCTATCGCTTCTCAAAGTGCAGCGCAACGAACCACGATAACCGCTATAGCGACCTGGTCGAGATAGCGCGAAGGCCGGGTTCGCGCGCCGGCGCCGAGGAGGCGAAGGAACGACTGCGCTTTACTGGCAGAATTCTGTTCAATCCCGCCAAGATGTACGCATTCCTCAGGAAGAATGCCCCCGGGAACCTCGTCTTCGTGGACGAGTTCTCGGACTTGCTGCACAGCGCGGTTCCGATGGACGTCATTCTCGAACATTTCCGGGTCTTTCGCGGTGTTCCGTGGCTGCAATTCCAGGTGCTCACCAAGCGCGCCAACCGGCTCAAGGAACTGAACGCCGCAGTGATCAAGGAGTTCGGCGAGTGGCCCCAGAACGTGTGGATGGGCGTATTGGTCTGCACGCAGGCCAAAGGCGAACTGAACAAGATTGCCGCGCTCGAGAAGACGCAGGCGCGAGTCAAATGGGTGTCATTCGAACCCTGGATCTCCGATCCGAAGATCGCACTCGAAGAAGCTTGTCCCAACCTCGCCAGCCTGCTTGGCGATAGCGGGATCGCTTGGAGTGTGATCGGCGGGGAGTCGGGATCGAAGAAGGACTCACGCCTCATGACGCTCGAGGATGCTCAGTATTTGTTTTCATCGAGCAAGCAGGCGGGGTGCAGTCTGCACTTCAAACAGTTGGGTACACAACTGGCCATCAAGTTAGGCGTCTACGGGGTTGGAGACCACCGCGGCAAGGGCGGGAACCTGAAACAAATCCCATCGAATCTGAGGGAACGGGACTGGCCGGAAAACATGACCTGGGACGTTCCTAAGGGCAATCTATCTTTCGCACCACGGTTCGACCCGAAGAGATGGATCAAATTCGGATAAATCTGGGCGGTTGAAGAGAGCCGCAAATTCAGGTTCTCGACCAATTGTGGAATAACCGAAGTCGGAGTAGGGATCATGATTACTCACAACCCCCTCCACAGATCCGGACGAGCGGATTTCCCGCATCAAATGTGCTCGAACACATTTGATGCGATATGTGTTCCCGAAAAATATGTGGCGCCGAGCGGACAAATCTTGTGGAATCAGAGAGACGGCTGGCCTGGACACCACATAAATAATGCCTCGATACTGATCGGATCTCCACAACGGAGAAAGGAGATCCGAATATGTTCGAAACCCTATTCCGCTATCCCGCGATCATCGATCGACATCGGAATGGTCCATTTGCAGAAGCCCGAGAACGGTTTCTGGAACATCGCATCCATCAAGGCTATGCTCCAGCAACCCTGCAGCGCTGCGCTCAGGAACTTTTGGTTGTAGCCGAGCGAATTGACATTGCAACGGGACAAATCATCGCATCAGCGGCCATTGAGGCAGCCGCCGAACAATGGGCTCGTGAGCAGAAGCAAAGGAAGCATGCGGGCGGCCTGCGGTGGTCGCGAGAGCTTTTTGTCAAGACGGCTATAGACTGGCTTTGCTTCTTAGGACGTTTGGAGGTTGCGCCGTCCAAGGCGGTTGCGTTTTCTGACCTGAGTGCCGAATTTACTGCTTATCGGCGAGATGAACGCGGTCTGTCTCTCGCCGCCATTCGTAGTCAGAATTGGCAAATAGAGAAATTCTTGGATTGGTTGAGCGAACGGAAACGCGACTTTGCTCATGTTTGTTTGGAAGACGTTGATGTCTTCTTGGCCGACAAAGGAAAGGACGGTTGGTGCCGTGTGTCGGTTGCTACCAGTGCCAAAGCGTTGCGCGCTTTCTTTCGATTCGCGGCAGCACGCGGGTGGTGTGCACACAGCATCGCCAGCGGTATAGATGGCCCGCACATGTTTCAGCATGAAGGCCTTCCTATCGGTCCCCCTTGGTCTGACGTGCAACGATTGATCGGCAGCACCGCGGGCGATTCAGCACGAGA
>CAYQOQ010000212.1:0-6757 GCA_964419175.1 uncultured Occallatibacter sp.
CTTGGCGGCGCACGCCTGACCAGGATGAAGGAATCGCATGAAGTTCACGAAATTTGGCAAGGCACTTCTGATGAGCGCCCTCTCTGCTGGCGTTATCCTCTGCGTTACGTCTTGCGTTCGTAGTTATTCGGTCGGCTATTTGTATGTCACAGGCACGGTTACGGCCCAGTCCTCTGGTGACGGAATTATCAGCGGCTACAGCATCGACCACAATACCGGCTTCCTGACGCCCATCCGTGGTTTGCCCGTTTCCTCCGGCGGCGCCAATCCGGGCCGCGCCGTGCTTATCAGCGGCAGCCGCTTCCTCTACGTCCTCAATCAGGGCGTCAACGCCCAGGGCGGCGCCACCTGCACCACCGCCAACCCCTGCTCGGGCTCCAATATCGAACAGTTCGCCATCGGCGGCAACGGTATCATCACCCCGCAGGAGACCTTCTACACCCAGGGCATCAACCCCTTCCGCCTGGTCGCCGACACCTCCGGCAACTACCTCCTCGTCCTTGACCACGACTCCCCCGACAACACCAAATGCAAGCTGGCGCTCGGCGCCTCGGCCACAGCCTGCGGCGACATCACAGTCTTCCAGATCAACCCCACCACCGGACGCCTTACCCTGGTCGTCAACGCACAGGTCACCTCGTCCAACGGTTCGTCGCTCACCTACTTCCCGGTTCCGGCCAACCCCATCGACTTCGTGCTGTCGGGCGGAAACGTCATCACCCTCAGCGGAACTCCCGCTACCGGCGACTCCGTCTTCCCTTACACCTACTCCGCCTCCAGCGGCCAGTTGACGCTCGGACAGAACAGCTCTCAGCCCCTCGGCGCCTACCAGGCCACGGCCATCGTCAGCGCCTCCAGCGTCCTCTATGTGCTCGACAACGAGCCGGTCACGATCCCATCTGGTGGCAGCTTTACCGCCGGCACCTATCCAAGTCAGTTACTGCCCTTTACTGTCGGCTCCAACGGCGCCCTCCAGGCCGAAACCGGAGGCGCCATTCCCAACGCCACCACTGTGACCAATCCCATCTACATCATGGTCGAGTCCAAGGGCAAGTTCCTCTATGTCGCAAACCAGGGAAGCAACGTCACCGGTACCAACGCGCAGAGCGGGATCACCGGCTACTTCCTCACCACCTCGCCTTCCTACCAGCTCAGCTTCCTGTCTCCCCCCACCTATGGGTCGGGATCTGGGCCGCAGTGCCTCGTCGAGGATCCTTCCGATCAATTCATTTACACCGCCAACTTCGCGGATTCGACCATCACAGGCCGTGCGGTCGACCCCAACGACGGCGTACTCAACCCTCTCAAAGTGGCCAGCAGCTACAAACTCCAGGGGCAGGCCAACTGGTGCCTCGTGGACGGCCGTACTAACTAGCGCTGTGAAGCCGCCGTGCCTGGCGGCTGTTGTCGGCGGGCGGTTGGCTCTAGGCCAGCAGGCTCGCCAGGCCCCCGGCTTCAGTTCCGGGGGCAGCCGTAAAGAACGTAGCCGAATGCCGGGCGTGGCTTTTCTATGCGCGCCTCGGAGTTCGATTCCAAACCTGATTTTTTGAGGGCCCGCGGTTCCGGCCCACTGACGAAAGATGCGCATGAAGTTCAACAAATCGAGCCAGTTGCTGCTGGTCTCCGCGGCCAGCATCCTGGTCGCCGGCCTTATGTCCGCCTGTGCCACGCTCACCGTGGACTTCGTCTATGTGGCCTGTTCCAAAGCCGCTGGCTCCAACAACTACGGCGAAATCAACATCTTCGAGGTCAACTCCGAGTCCGGGAAAATGCGCCAGATTCCCGCCTCCCCCGTCCCCTCCAACGGACGTAACCCCGTTGCCGAAGCAGTCTCGGCTGACAATGCAAACATCTTTGTCGCCAACAGAGACGACAACAACATCGTCCAGTTCATCGTCGGCAGCGATGGTAAGCTCTATCCCTACAACACCGTCAATACCCCGGGCATCTACCCCATGGCCCTGGCCGCCAACGCATCCAGCCTCTTCGTCGTCGATACCTACCAGCCGCTGCCCACCTGCTCCACCGCAGCCCCCTGCTCCGGTTCCATCGGCGTCTTTCCCCTCACCGCCGCCACCAAGACCACTCCGATCACCATCAACCCCGCCGTCTCCAACACCAGCGTGAACGGACAATACTGGCCCCTCGCCGTCGCCGGCAAGACTTCAGACGTCATTGTCCCCACCGCGGTCAACGTCCTCCCTTCCGGCTCCTACGTCTACGTCACCGCCTATGACTCCACCGTGACCCCCAATGTCGGCTACGTCTTCGCCTTCACCGTCGGCTCCGGCGGCGCCCTCAGCGCAGTCCCAGGTTCGCCCTTTGCCGCCGGCGTCATGCCCTCGGCCATCGCCAGCGACTCCAAAGGCAAATACCTCTACGTCACCGACATGACCAACGGCAATATCCTCGGATACTCGGTTGCCTCCGGCGCCCTGACGCAGCTCAGCGGTAGCCCCTTCCCTGCCGGCAACGCGCCCAGCGCCATCATCGTCGACCAATCCTTCAACTACGCCTATGTCGCCAACTCCATCGATTCGAACGTGACCGCCTACTCCATCAACAACGGCGTGCTCTCCCGCGTCGGCAGCTACGCCACGGGCTTGCAGCCGGTTGCCATCGGCATCGATCCCTCCACAGCCCATTTCCTCTACACCGCCAACTTTCTTGGCAACAACGTCTCCGGCTTTGAGTTGAATCAAACCGACGGCACTCTGGTGTTGTCGCAAAACTCCCCCTACACGTCCAACATCCAGCCCACTGCCGTCGCGGCCATTCCGCACAACGGCACCGGCTCAGGCGTGCACTAAAGGGAACCAGTCTCCTTGGCTCTCTTAACCGGGAGCCCATAGCAACACCCCGTACCGGCCTTTTACAATACTTACGGGGCAACCTAAACGAGTTTTTCTGGGCCTGCAACCTGATCGCCCGCAACGAAGGAAGCGCATGAAGTTCAGCAAATTGAGCCAGCTCGTCCTGGTCTCTTGTCTCGGCCTTGTGGTGGCCTCTCTCCTGACTGCCTGCCAGTTAGTCACCGTCGACTTTGTCTTCGTCGCAAGTTCCTCCGGCTCCGGATCGGGAAGCACCGGGCAGATTCAGACATTCTCCGTCGACTCGCAATCAGGCGCCCTGCGCCAGGGTGCGCCCACTGTCTCCTCAGGCGGCGTAGGCCCCGTGGCCATTGCCGTCACCGGCAACTTCTACCACCTCTATGTCGCCAACGCGGCCAGCAAGAACGTGGTCCATTACACCATCGCCACCAACGGCGTGCTCACTGCGGCGGATACCATCACGTTACCCAACACGCCCGTTGCCGTAGCTGTCAACGCTGCCAGCACCTATCTCTATGTCGTCTCCGGAACCACCTCCGCCACGTTAACCGAGTATCCCCTCTCTACCCAGGGCGTTATCGGCACCGCTGCGGCGCAGCAGGCCCTTACCCTCCCCGCAAACTCGGGTGATTCCATCGTGCCCACCGGTGTCGCCGTCCTGGCCAACAACAACGAAGTCTATGTCTCGGCTTATGACGCTTCGGCCTACAACCCCGGCGGTTCAGTCTCCAGCACCGCCAATCCGGGTTGGGTCTTCGGCTTCGCCGTCAACTCCTCCGGTGTGCTCACCGCCACCACCAACAGCCCCTACAAGGCTGGCGTCAAGCCCAGCGGCCTCACCGGCGACCCGGTCAACCGCTTCGTCTACGTCACCGACTACGCCTCCAACCAGCTCATCGGTTATTCCATCCAAACCGATGGCTCCCTCAACTTCCTGGTCAATGGCCCCTTCAAGACCGGCAATCAGCCCTCCGGCATCGTCGTCGACCCGCGCGGACTCTACATTTACCTTACCAACGCGCTGGATTCCGACATCTCCGGCTACTCCATCGCCCTGCCGACAGGCTCGCCTTCAGCCATCGTCAACAGCAACAGCAGCCTCGTCTACGCAACCGATACGCAGCCGGTAGCCATTGCCATCGAGCCTGCACTCGGACGCTTCATCTACACCGTCAACCATCTGGGCAACTCGGTCTCCGGCTTCCGCCTGAACCCCGACAACGGCTCGGTCACTTCAAATCAGGCGACCCCCTACCCCTGCGGCGCAAACCCAACTGCCATAGCTATCGTTCCCCACGGAAACCACTCCGTCCAGTCCGTTACGCCGTAAACCCTCCACTCGCTTCAACAAAAAGCCCAGCCTCCCCGGCTGGGCTTTTTGCTGTACTCGAAATACTCCGGCCCGGCGCCCCACCCTCGCCATCCCGAGCTCTCCCAAGAGGCTGTCATCCTAAGCGAACGGGGCCCCAAGCGCTTTTCAGTCTCCCACCGGCTTCCCCGACCCGCGGGGAATGAAACTGTGCCCCATCCATCGGACGTCTTTGTTTTTGTCCGATGGGTGGGAATCTGTAGGACTTCATGACGACATCGCGTTTTGTTGAACTTGCATTTTTGTTTCTTTTCAGCGTGGGGGTGGTGAGTCGAAGGATCTGCTGTTGCTTTTCAAGCAACTTCGGAGACAGGCCCTAGGGTGGGATAGAAAAACACTCAACCGGACCGCTTTTCCATTCCCCACCTTCTGCTTACAATTACCCCCCAAGAGCGCACAATGAATCCATGGACATCTCCATCGAAATCCTTGCAACCCACCCGCACAGCCCTTCTATTCCCTATTCCCTGCCCTACCCCTCCCCCTCTTTTCCTGTGAAACTGTGACATCCGTCTTAATCAACAGAAAATAAACCTCTTACGCGCACAGAACCCGTTATCATCTGGTCACTAGCGACCATCCCGGCTAAATTCATAACCAACACAAAAAAAAAGACTTGCAAACAAAGCAAGCCTCAGCGTCAACTACAAATTTTCGAGGATTTATGCCAAAAAAATGAGCCTCATCGCCCGCAAACCGGGGTAAGCCCGCCTTTTCTGCATCCCAGGCAAGGCCCTGCGTGAGCCACGAGCCGAGATCTAGCGAACCATGAACGGCGTAACCTCGGTCCCCGCCCGCGTGAATTCAAACTCCAGAACCCACACACGAACAACCGCTTGTCCGCCTGGCTGCGCGGACCGGAACTTCCATTGCCACGCCGCATCCTGTGCCGCCCTGGCAAAATACCGGCTCCGTCCCTGCGACTCAAACGCCGCATTGGAAACATTGCCAGCCGCGTCGACCGTCACGCGTATCCGTACATTGACCTTGCCTTGGATCGACCCTTGCGCCGCGGGCAGAATCTCCGGCATCACCCGCTTGCTCACCGCGCCCGCCGTCGCCGTCGTCGTCTGTGCGCCATCGGTCTCCGGCGTTCGCTCCACGGCCTCAGGAGCCGCGACAGTTGGCAATGGCTCCTGCACCGGAGCCGAATCCGCTGCCGCCGCCTGCTCCGGAGCCTGTGTCCCGGCAGGTTTCCCAGCCACCGGTTTCTCTTGCCCAGACGCCACGGGTCCCTGCTGCTGGGATTCAGTCTGCAACGAAGCACCGGTCCCGTGCGGCCGCATATACAGCAGCCCAGCCGCCCCAACCACAACAACTACCAACCCAATCATCGCCGCAACAGGCATTCCGTCCCGCGCCTTGTTCTCGGGCGCCTGCCTCTTCGGCGAAGCCACCGCGGCATTCCCTGCCAAAGCGACCGTCTCCGCCTCAGCCGGTGCAAGCCAGCCTTTAATCTGCTCAAGCGTGCACCGCATCTCCGGGTCCGGCTGCAGGCAACTCCGGGCAATCCCGGCAAACGGCTGCGGAAGGATCGCCGGCGACGCAGGTTCCCTCTCCGCCGACCCGTCCCAAACCGGAAGGCGCTGCGTCAGCGTCTCCACCAGCGTTACGCCCAGCGACCACACATCCGAGGCTGGCGTCAGCGTCCCGGCTGCCGTCTCCGGCGCGCTATAGATGCCTTCTGCAGCCAACTCAGCTCCCGCCGCGCCTGCCCTGCAAATGCTGTCGGCCGAAAGCTTCAACTCGTCGTCCACAACCAGGATGTTTGAAGGTTTCAGGTGGCCGTGCACAAAACCTTTACCGTGCAGCCACGCCAGCGTATCGATCACCGGGCCCAGCATCTCCCGAGTCTCGTCCGGCGTCAGCGCGCGCTCCGGAAGAATCTCGGAGAGAAGCTCGCCGGCATACTCTGAAACCGCGTAGAGCAGCGGCACGCCATCCAGCTCGCAGCGCCCCGTAGCAAGCAGCCGCATCAGGTGTGGATAAGGAAGGTTCGCCGCGACCGCCCAGTCCGCCAGGCGCGCTTCCGAATCGGCATCGGCCTCGATCAGCTTGATCGCCGCCTTCTGCGCCGGAAGACCCGGCAATTCCGTTGCGAAGACGCCGCTTCGTTCCGTGCCGCCCAGCCATTCCAGAAGAGTGAATCTTCCATCAATGACGCGGCCGGCCCAATCTCTCCGAATTGCCTTTGCGTTCATGGCCGAACTCACTCCATCCGTGCACATTCTATCCGAGCCAGATGGCTTCCCATGCCTCAAATTGCAGATTCGGAGCTAGAAAGACAACACCGCGGCCAAGCCCAAGCATCCGGCAAATCGGCCTCGGTCAACGCCCCACACGCATCCACCCGCGCAGCATGCGCTGGGCTGGCTTCTCCACCAGGTGCAGCGCCAACAGCGCCATCCCAACCAGCACCACGTAACTGAGCCATGGGTCAAATCGGTTCAGCCCTGACCAATACCAGACATGCGAATCGTGAATCAGGTTCCAGAAGTTGAAGTGCAGCAGGTAGAGGCAATAGCTGGCCTCGCCCACAAACACCAGCGGCCGCCAG
>CAYQOQ010000213.1:0-6755 GCA_964419175.1 uncultured Occallatibacter sp.
TCGTCAATGCAACCGGAGTTTTCACGGATTCCATTCGCCAGATGGCCGACCCGGAAGCCGAGCAGCTGGTGGTCACCAGCCAGGGAATTCACCTGGTCTTCGATCGCTCGTTCCTCAAGGGCGACACGGCGCTGATGGTGCCCAAGACCAGCGACGGCCGCGTGCTGTTTGTGATTCCGTGGCATGGGCACGCCGTGGCCGGAACCACCGACACGCCTGTGGATGCGCCCAGCTTGGAGCCCCGGCCGCTCGACGAGGAGATCGAGTTCGTGCTGGAGACGGCCTCGCGTTTCCTGGTCCGGCCGCCCACCCGCAAGGATGTGCTGGCGGTTTTCGTTGGGCTGCGTCCGCTGGTCAAGGGCGAAGGCAAAACCTCGGCGCTCTCCAGAGACCATGTGATTCATGTGGACACCTCCGGCCTGCTGACCATCACCGGCGGCAAGTGGACCACCTACCGGCACATGGCCGAGGACACCGTGGACCACGCCATCACCCTGGGCAAACTGCCCGACGCCGAATGCACCACCAAAAAGCTGCATATTCACGGCTACATTGAGGACTCCGCCGCGCTGGGCAGCCTGGAAGTGTACGGCTCCGATGCCGCAGCTATCCGCTCGCTGGCCGAGGACCCGGCCTTGGCCGTGCAGCTTGATCCGGCGTTGCCGTATATAGCCGCGGAAGTGGTGTGGGCCGCGCGCGCGGAGATGGCGCGCACGGTCGAAGATGTGCTGGCGCGGCATACGCGCGCGTTGTTTCTGAATGCGGAAGCGGCGAGCGCCATGGCCGAGCGCGTGGCCTGGCTGCTGGCGGACGAGTTAGGCCGCGACGAGGCCTGGGTTGCGGCGCAGGTTGCTGAATTTCGCTCTCTGGCACAGCAGTACCGGGTGGTGTAAAAAGAAAGGACGATCGATCCGCCCCCGACAGAAGCACCGTGCCCCATCCATTTCGCAGGCTATATCGCGAAATGGGTGGGAAGGCGCGACACTCTTCAAGGGCTGGATCAATCGAGCGGGAGGTTGAGATGGCGGCAGCGGTTTGCAGTCATGTTGCGGAGCACCTGAAGAAGGTGAAACCGCAAACCAAGGGTTGCGAGGAGTGTCTCAAGAGCGGCGACACGTGGGTTCACCTGCGCATGTGCCTGGAGTGCGGCCATGTGGGCTGCTGCGACTCGTCGCCAAACCGCCATGCGCGGGCGCACTTCCATGCGACGCAGCACCCGTTGATCCAGTCCGCCGAACGCGGCGAAGACTGGCGCTGGTGTTATGTGGATGAGGTGTATCTGTAGGGCGCTCCCAGCGGTTCGAGTATTTTCGGAATCATCGAGATTTTTGTGAGAGCGTTGCGGCGCAGGAAAACGCCGGGAAATGCAGAAGACGAGATGCGGGGCATCCGGATCGCCGAATGGGCGTTTTCGCAGACTGATCGGGGTGTGGTCTCCTGGTTCCGGTCAGTTGTTCTGTGGGAATCCCCGGTCCCCAAGGGCGAGGGACCGGGGGCACCCTCAGCTGGGTTTTGATTCGTCATCGAGATCGTGGCCACCCGCCGTTTCGGGGTTTGAGCGCGAGATACGAATTGTCGATTTTCAGAAGATATATTCCTTACCTATATCATTCCTTCGAGCAAGAGCCACAAAGGAAAAACACCTGCGGTTGCTTCCACCTTACAGAGAGCGTCTTTCTCAATCATTTGCCCGCGTATTCATGCGTGTAGGTTTGCCTATCGATATCCCTCCGTTTAAGTAACATAAATGCCCCACCCAAGAATAGATGCGATGAGGCATTCCGTTTGCTCGATAGACTTCTTCCTAGGCTAATTCCACCTCGATCTTCTTGGCGTCCGCGTCCAGCTTCACGATCTTGAAGGTGCGAATCTGGCCTTCGGCTAACGGCTCGGGCTTGGCTGCCTCTGCCGGGGCTTTGCCTTGCCAGCGGGCTTTCAGCATCGACGAGAGGCTGGACAAATCCACCGCGGGCTTGGCTTTCGATGCCGGTGTTGCTGCCTTGGCGGCCGGCGCGGCGGACGCGGCAACGGTACAGATGGCGCGGATGCCTTCGCCCAGCTCTACTTGCACAAAGGTCTCAGTCGCTTCAACCACGCGGCCTGAAACTTCGTCGCCCACCTTGTGCTCGGCGATGTACTCGTCGATGTCGGTGGGGATGAGCTGCTTCATGCTCAGCTTGATCTGGCGCTTTTCCGTGTCGATGGCAAGGACCTGCGCCTTGACGATCTGCCCGGCGTGCAGCATATCCGAGGGGTGGTTGAGGCGCTTGTCGGCGGTGATTTCGCTGATATGGACCAGGCCTTCAATGCCCTCGGCCAACTGCACAAATGCGCCGAAGTTCATCAGCTTGGTCACGGGGCCCTCAATCTGCGAGCCGACGGGGAAGTTGCGGCTCACTTCGGCCCAGGGGTCGGTAAGGGTCTGCTTCAGGCCAAGCGCGATGCGGCGCTCCTCGGGCTTGATGTTCAGGATGATGGCGTCGACGCGGTCGCCTTCCTTGAGCATGTCGGAGGGGTGGCGCAGCTTCTTGCCATAGGACATTTCCGAAATGTGAATCAGTCCCTCGACGCCGGGCTCGATCTCGACAAATGCGCCGAAGTCGGCCAGCCGGGTGACCGTGCCGGTGATGCGCTGGCCGGCAACGAGGTGATCGGGCGCGGTCTGCCACGGCTCCGGTTGGAGCTGCTTCAGGCCGAGCGAAATCTTCTTGGTTTCCGGATCGATCTTGAGGATCTTGACCTGGATTTCCTGGCCGGCGGTCACCACGTCCTCCGGTTTGGCCACGCGGTTGTAGGCCATATCCGAAATGTGCAGCAGGCCGTCCACGCCGCCGATATCGATGAACGCGCCGTAGGGGACCAGGGTGCGGACCGTGCCGGTGACCGTGTCGCCTTCCTTCATGGCGTCGCGTTGCGCCTGCGAGAGGGCGCGCGCCTGCTCTTCAAGAACCACGCGGCGATCGACCACCACGTCTTCATCGGTCACGTCGAGCTTGGTAATACGGCAGGTGATCTCCGTGCCGACCAGCTTTTCCAGTTCCGCCGCGTCCCTGGTGCCGCTGCGGCTGGCGGGCATGAAGGCGCGCACGCCCACATCCACTGACAGGCCGCCCTTGATCACCGCGGTAACGGTGCCCACGACCGCCGTCTTGTCGGCAAACGCCGCTTCCAGTGCCGACCAGTCGCGCGGCTGAGCGACCTTGAAGCGGGAAAGCTCGTAATAGTGTTCGACGTTGCGGCCGGTGACCGAGACCGGGAACGTGTCGCCGGGCTTCACGTCCTCGGCGTTCTTGTCGAAGGCCGAGCGGGGCAGCACGCCCTCGGTTTTGTAGCCAATGTCGAGGAAGACCTGGTCGGCGGAAAGCGAGATGACCGTGCCCTGCAACTGCTTGGCGCCCGGCTCGGCCTTGTGCGAGTGGGTGCGCTCAAAGGCGGAGAGCAAGTCGGCAAAGGACTCGGCTGGTTCCTCGGCAACGGGCACCGGCGCCGGCTCGGCTGCCGGTTTTGCCGCTGACTCGGGTGCAGCTTGGGCAACGGGCTCGGGGGCAGGTGTGGGAGCAGGGGCGGCGGCGACGGGCTCGGCGGCTGGCTCAGGGGTGCTTTCGGGGGTGGGCAGGGATTCTTCGAGGTTGTCGTTTGTCATGACGGTTTACCCATTCATTCTCCCATGATTTGCCGGGCTGGCGCGCCGCGATTGGTCGAGGCTTGACGTTTCCCCTTGTTGAGACGGAAAGCAACAGCATGAAATGAGGCGCTTTGTGGACAGCGATCAGGGCGGGGAGTAAGAATGTCAGTCGCAAGGGAGAACCCCCAAGTGAAACGATTTTCTTTGACCCGGCGGGAGTTTGTTGGGCTGGGCGTGAGTGCGGCCTTCGCCGGCGCTGGCCGCCTGGTTGCCAAGCCGCTCGGCCGGCCCATCGGCCTGCAACTTTACAGTGTGCGCGAGCTGCTGCCCAAGGATTTTGACGGGACCCTCGCCAAGGTGCGCGCGGCGGGGTACACAGAGGTCGAGGCGGCGGGCTACTACGACCGCACGGCCGCGCAGTTTCGCCACGCCATGGACCAGGCCGGTCTGCGCTGCGTCAGCACGCACCATCCGCTGGGCGTGCTGCGTCCGCAGCTCGACGCGCTGATCGAATATGGCCATGCGCTGGGACTCGACTACATCATCTGCTCCTCGTCGGTGCGGCGCGATCCGGCGGCCAAGGGACCGCTGACGCTGGACGACTGGCGCTGGGTGGCGGGCGAGTTCAACCGCATCGGCGAAAAGGTGAAGGCCGCGGGCATGACCTTCGGCTATCACAACCACATTCCGGAGTTCGGCGTGGAGAACGGAACGGTCTTCTATGACGAACTGCTGCGGCTCACCGACCCCAAACTGGTGGTCTTTGAGATGGACTGCGGCTGGGTTTCCGCCACCGGGCGCAACCCGGTCGAATACCTCAGCAAGACGCCGGAGCGCTTCCCGCTGCTGCACGTAAAGGACATGGTGCGCGGGACCACGGGCGGCTTCCACTCCACCGTGATGGGCCGCGGCGTGGTGGATTACCGGCCGATCTTCCGCGCGGCCACCGGGCTGAAGCACTATTTCATCGAGCAGGAAGAGTTCGACATGGACCCCATCGAAGCCCTGCGGCTCGACGCCGAATACATGCGCAAGCTGGAGCTTTGAGCGACCCGCCTGCCGCGAACGCTCCAGACCGCGGCCTTCATTGGATACACTGATTACGACATGGAATCACGCACTGGGAACGAGATACGCGAAGCTTTTCTGCGCTTTTTTGAGTCGAAGGGGCACCGCCGTGTGCATTCTTCCTCGCTGGTGCCTGCCAACGACCCGACGCTGCTGTTTACCAACGCCGGCATGAACCAGTTCAAGGACCTTTTTCTGGGGGCCGAGCGCAGGGACTACTCGCGCGCGACTACTTCGCAAAAGTGCGTCCGCGCAGGCGGCAAGCACAACGACCTTGAAAATGTTGGTTTTACGCGCCGTCATCACACCTTCTTTGAGATGCTGGGGAACTTCAGCTTCGGCGACTACTTCAAGCGCGAAGCCATCGCCTTCGCATGGGAGCTGGTCACCAGCCCGGAGTGGCTGGGGATTCCCAAGGACCGGCTCTACGTGACGATCTTCGAGGGCGCAGATGGTGTTCCCCGCGACACCGAGGCCGAGGATTTCTGGATTGCCGCCGGCGTTCCCAAGGAGCGCATCAAGGAGTACGGCGCGAAGGACAACTTCTGGCAGATGGGCGAAACCGGCCCCTGCGGCCCCTGCTCCGAGATTTTCTACGACATGGGCCTGGAAGCGGCCGAGACGCCGGGCGTCGATAAGCCGTTTGGCGAGGACGAAGCCCGCTACGTCGAGATTTGGAATCTGGTTTTCATGCAGTTCGATCGCTCGGCGGTGGTGGACCCCGTCACCAAGGCGACCACATACAAGCTCGCCCCGTTGCCCAAGCCGTCGATCGACACCGGCATGGGGCTGGAGCGCGTAGCTGCTGTGCTGCAAGGCAAGGTTTCTAACTTCGAGACGGATTTGTTCACGCCGCTGATTGAGAGAGCTGCGGAGTTGACTGCTTTCAAGTACAGCGACCCATCTGCAGGCAAGCGATCTGTCGGTCTTCCGCCTTTACCCACTGAGGAAGAGCTTCGTTTGCGCTATGAAAGGGAGCGGATTGGGTCCGCTAGCCTTCGCATCATTGCCGATCACGCACGCGCCGCAACTTTCCTCATCAACGACGGCGTGCTGCCCGCGAACGAAGGACGGGGCTATGTGCTGCGCAAGATTCTCCGGCGCGGCATTCGGCATGGACGGCTACTGGGGCAGGCACAGCCGTTTCTCTGCCAGATGGTCTATGCCGTCCGCGACCTGATGGTGGGCGCTTATCCGGAGTTGAAGGATTCTGCCAGCCGCGTTGCCAAAGTCATCGAGGCCGAAGAGAAACAGTTCGATCGCGTGCTTGAAGTCGGCTCGAAGAACTTGGATTTTGCGATTGCGAATGCGAAGCTTCGCTACGAGGCCTTTCCAGAGGACACGAAATACCAAGGCAACGGAAGAGCCAGACTGCCTGGAGATGAAGCATTCCGCCTCTATGAAACATTCGGCTTGCCTCTGGATTTCATGATCGACGCGACACGAGACGCGGTCGTCGAGTTCGATACTGAGGGTTTCGAGAACTCGAAAGCGCAAGAACAGGCCCGCGCCCGCGCCAGTTGGAAGGGCGGAAGCCAGAAGACCGCCAGCCCGGCCTTCCGTGACCTGCCAAAGACCGACTTTCTCGGTTACAAGCAACTCACCGCCCCCGGCGCTGAAGTTCTGGCCATCGTCAAAAACGGCCAAGGCGTTCCCGCTGCCGCCGCGGGCGATCTGGTGGATGTTGTCCTCGACCAGACCAGCTTCTATGGCGATTCCGGCGGCCAGACGGGCGATACCGGCTGGTTCAGCTCGGCGGACGGCAATACCACCATCGCCGAAATCCAGGGCTGCGTCCTGCCCGTCCAGGGCGTTCGCGCCCACAAGGCCCTGCTCAAGGAGCCGCTTGCGGTCGGCGATCACGTCCGCACGGTGGTCGATGGCGAACGCCGGAACTCCATCCGCCGCAACCACACCGGGACTCACCTGCTCCACGCCGCACTCCGAGGGGTTTTGGGTACGCACGTGAAGCAGGCGGGGTCGTCGGTCGACCCGACGCGGCTGCGTTTCGACTTTTCCCACTTTGCCCAGGTGGCCGATGAGGAACTTGAGGAAATCGAGT
>CAYQOQ010000214.1:0-6671 GCA_964419175.1 uncultured Occallatibacter sp.
TACTCCATCCACAGACCTACCCACCGAGGGGTTCATGAATGATGCAGGCTAGAGATCGTCAGTTGCATCGTGAGAGTGCGCCCGCTTCCAGTTACTTGTGCAACTTCACGACTGAGAGCGTCGCGGGACTGTGGTGCTGTGTGTGCACCTTGTCCGGGCCAGAGACAGCATCGAAGTTCGAGACGATTAGTCGGCCACCCCACACAATCGGTTCGCCAGGTTCGTTCAACCCGCCCATTTGCCCGTCGTTATCGGCGTTGTGCGCCAGCACCGTGATCTTTCCTTGCGGCGTCACCTTGTCGATGGAGTTGTTCGAAAAGTCCGCAACATAGAGATTGTCGTCGGCATCCACGCAGATGCCATCCGTGGTGCGCAACTTGGTGTTCGCCGCATAGTCGAGAAAGCCTGGCTTGGCGGGGTCACGCGTAATATCGAAGTCCGTCTGCGCGAACAGTGTGTTCGCAACCACGTTGCCTTCCGCATCGAGGACCAGCTTGTGAATCGTACCGTCGCCGAAGTTACCCACAAACAAATTACCCTTGCCGTCGAAGGCGATTCCATCCAGCCCGTATTGCGTGTAGCGATTGTGGGTAATGAAACTGGCGATCAGACTTCTGTCGGCCAGGGTGTCGGTCACTTCGATCTCCTTCCCATTCGCGGGGAAGCGATAGACTCCGCTCACCAGTAAACCATCCACCAGCTTAACCTTAGGAAGCATCGATACCGTAACAAATAGATTGCCATTATGGAAGCGGATACCGTTCGGATGGCTGATCCCTTTCGCCACCACGGTGAACTCTTCCAGCTTGTCGTGTCGGATGACCAGCCGCAGAATGCGGCCCTGATTGATCTCTCCATTCGCCCCATTGCCGGCCAGCCAGTTCTGATTGTCCACCATGTAGAGCGCGCCATCGGGGCCGAACTCGATTCCCATCGGGCAGATGCGCCCGGTCTCGGCCATCGGCGGCAGCTCAATCCATTTGTGCGCCACGCCGTTCAGATCGATCTTTGCCAAACAGGCCGGCACGGCAGGCTTGCCGGTGCCTTGCGTGTAGCTGGTGAAGTTAGGACAAGCCACCACCAGCGAACCGTCCGGAGCAATCGCCATGCCGTCCGGCGTAACTACGAAGGGAGGCAGTTTGAGGAAGAGGTGGGCCTCTGTTTGCGCGGCGAGCAGCGGCATCTGAACGAAACAAGCTAGAAGGGCGGCGGCAAACAGGAGCTTTTTCATGGGACAATCTCCAGCGTGAAGAGCTAAGGAATAGAACTAGTAATTGTTAATGCTATCATCATACCATTATTGGTTAGCAGCCAACTGGCATACTCCGCACCATCCATCGCCATGGATCCTTTGTCCTGTTCCGCTGGTCAGAATCCCGAGAGGTGAGTACGTGATACAACGGGTCCAACAACAGAAAGGCATTCGTTTGACTCCGGCTGTCGCCATCGGCATCGCCCTTTGCGCAACCGGTCTGGCGGCGCAATCGAAATCCGCACCTGCATTGAAGATCCAGGTACTCGATGCCCAGGGCGCGCAGATCGTCGCGAGCGAGCCCGCGAAAACCACGCAGCGCGAAGTCCACTTGAGCTTTGCGCACAGCTATCGGCCAGGCGATCGCATTGTCGTTTCCGGTCCGGAGCGGATCGCTGTTCAACTCGACAGCGGCCAGCCTGAGTGCAGGCTTTACCGCCAGAGCGCCGGCCTGTGGAGTTTTGAGATTCCCTTTGGCCACAGCCAAAACGAGCTGGGTGGCGCGTACGATCCGAACGCTTTTCAAGGAGCCGCTCACACCGTGGGTGTGCGTGTGCTGGGGCGGCACGAACTGCGTGGCTACAGGAACCTTGCGCTGAATCCCTGCGACCAGACGGTGCAACCGGAGCTGCCTGCCTTTCCCCACGCCACGGCCAGCAGCACCTATCGCGAAATGGCGGTCTTCGCTCCCCGTAACGCCATCGATGGTGTGGTGGCGGGTGGAAATCATGGCAGGTGGCCCTATCAATCATGGGGACCGGACAAGGTAGATGGCCTCTGGTGGCGCGCCGACTTCGGACGCATCGTAGAGCTGGACAAGCTGCGCATCGCGGTGCGTTCGGACTTTCCCCACGACAGTCATTGGAAGGAGGTCACAATCGAGTTCTCCGACGGCACGCAGGTGAAAATTACCCTGGCCAAAAGCGCCGGACTGCAGGAGGTTCGCTTCCCGCGCCATCGCACGTTGTGGATTGGCATCTCCCATCTGGTGCCTGCCGAGGAGCCTGGCTGGTGCGCTCTTACGGAAGTTGAGGCATGGGGAAGAGAGATCCATTGAGCACCTGATTCCAAAGTATTTTCAACCTGGCAACACAGCCTTGCTGTACGCTGGCACGGGTAGCTGGCGCGGGTTGGCTGCGGAATGACGCACACCAGAAGCCAGATCAGCGCCGCACGTCAAATTGCTGCGCCCGTGCTGCGCGCAACTACGCGCGCGGCTTGACTCCGCTTCTCAAATGACTTCAAATTCCACCTACCCCAATAGTCAGTGCTTTCCGTGCCTCGCAGCGGCGGCTTCCATCATCAGGAAGAATGCCTGCGCTTCGGTGGAGACTCCGGACGAGTTGAACTGCGGCGCACCACATGCGCCCTGCACAAATCCGTAGGCGTCCACCTTCTTGTGTGCGGCCTGGCGCATCCACTCAGCTGCGGTAAGGTAGCTCGTGTCCAGCCACTTGTGGTCGACGGCGACAAAGATGGAGTAAGCCAGCATCTGCGCCATATTGGTCTCCACAAAGCTTTCCGGCTGATCGACAAGATTGTGGAAGAGTCCGTCCGGTCGTTGATACCGCAGGCTCCCATCGATCACATCCTTGAGAAAGGCGATCAGGTCCGTGCGCTGCCGCGCATAACTCGCAGGCAACTGGCGCAGAATACGCACCAGCCCTGCCGCAGCCCATCCCATGCCTGTGCCGAAGTACTCGACAGGCTTCGCCAGCGTCACGTTTCCCGCAGCATCTTCTTCCGCAATGTGCGCGAGCAGCATTTTCTCCGGATTCCACAGCCGCCGCTTGTACCCCTCCACCTGGCGAAGCGCTTCGTCGTAGTGGCCCATCGCGGCAAGAAAGGGCGCGGCACCATTGAAGCCATCCGACCACATCTGCATGTGATTGAAGACATGCGAAAGAGTGCCGTCGGCCGAGCGCGGCGCGCCTGTCAGTATCCAGTTCAACATGCCGTTCACAGCAACTGTTAGCGCGGAATCCTGGGTCAGTTGCGCAGCCTTCCAATAAGCCTCGCCTCCCATGGCTGGGTCGGTGGGGCTGCCGTCGCTCACTACGGCCTCTCTGCCATCCGGTGTGCATAGCACTGCCGCAGCCTTGGCCATCAGGATCAGCCGCGGCCAGTCTTCCATCTCCAGGAACGCCTGTGCCAGCGAGCCGTGCTCCCAATCCTTCCGCTGCAGGGCGAGCGCGGCGTTGCGAACACGCACCACCATGGAGCTGCCCACATGATCGATTGGGCCTGTTACTGTCGCAGCTTCCAACGGCGGCAGGGCAGCGGCGCCAGTGGCGGCAAGGCCAAGGTTCGCCGCATTGCGCAAAAACTCTCGACGCTTCATGGCTGACATGCTCCCAAGCTGTAATGATAGCATGTATGGTATGATTCAAAAAGAAAAGCCAATCAGTTCGGTTCCGGACCAGCCACCCCCCCTATTTGTGCGGGAACGGCCTGCATCGGGTTTGGCTCTTCAAGGGATCAACGTACAAGAGCTAAGGCGGTTCCGGCTGTGGCAAAACTTGCAACCATCATCGGAGGAGCCATCTGCGGGGCGCTGTGCTTCGGTATCTGGCCCGAGATGTGGAAGAGCTACGGTATCCTGGGCGGCTGGGTCACTGCGGCCATCGCCATCAGTATCTGCTGGTACATGAACCACTGGAACGGCCTCTTCGCCAACCCGCCTGGCAAGCTTTGGGTCGATCAGGGCTGGGCAGTGGCTGCGGCCGGAGTAGCGTGGTCGGTGGTGCGCTTCCACGCGCCACTGCTGGCGGCGCTGCCGGTCATCGTCTGCTGCCTGATGGGCGGCGCCGCTGCCGGTTTGGCCGCGGCTAGAATCGCTCGGACTGAAGCACAAGCCAAATCCGCGTCTTATGAGCAGGAGGCGCGCTAGCATGGCCGAGTTCTTTTCGCACTACATTGCGTGGCTGGGCATGACGCCTGCCGCCATTGTGACCACCATCTTCGGGGCTTTTTGCGTCACGTTTGTGGTGATCCGGTGCTGGGGAAAGCTGGTGGACGACTTCGGCCCTGCGGGCGGCATGATGGCCGCTGGCTTCATCATCGGCACTTTCTGGGTGCTCAACCACAAACTGCCCGGCTTCGGCATCCACCCCGAGGGCCTGCCGCATCCGGATGGAGGTTTCAAGCAATTCGGCCTCATCTATCAGGGCTTTCGCGGTGCGGCTCCCTGGGTCGATATGGGTACTGCGATTGCCTTCGGTATGTGGGTCTACGGTATCGCGTTGGTCGCGCGCGGCAAGCGGGCACCGCTGATCGTGGAGAGTCTTCCACGCATCGGCGCGGCAATTCTGGGTGGCATCATCGGTGGCGCTCTCACTGGCCTGGTTGGCTGGAGCGGCGCCAATCTGTTCGGATATTGATCGAGGCGGAAAAGAGCACACACATGGCGGACTACATTCTCGCGCACGATCTGGGCACCACAGGCAACAAGGCCACCCTGTACACACCGGCTGGGCAGTTGGTTGCGAGCTTCATCGCAAGCTATCCCACGCACTACTTCAACGGGAACTGGGCGGAGCAGGAACCGGAAGACTGGTGGCAGGCCATCTGCTCGTCCACGCAGTCGCTGTTGGCCCAGGCTCGCGTTACGCCCGCGCAGATTGCCGTGGTCGCGCTGAGCGGCCAAATGATGGGCTGCACGCCGGTGTCGAGCGACGGCATCGCGTTGCGTCCCTCCATGCTCTACTGCGACCAGCGTGCAACAGCGCAGGCCGATCGACTCATTGCGCGCGTCGGCTTGGAGCGCTTCTATGGCATTACCGGCCATCGTGTCAGCACGTCGTACACCCTGGAAAAGCTGATGTGGCTGCGCGACCAGGAGTCCGAGGTCTTTGCACGCACGGCCAAAACCCTTTGCGCAAAGGACTACATCAACTGCAGGCTTACCGGCCGCATGGCCACCGACTTCTCAGATGCCTCTGGCACGAATGCCTTCGACCTGAACCGATTTGAGTGGTCCAGTGAGGTTCTCGACGCCGCCGGCATCTCCGCCGATATGTTTCCCGAGCCGCAGGAATCCAGTACTCTGTTGGGCGGCATCACGGCCGATGCCGCGCGCGCCACAGGATTGCTGAAGGGCACGCCCGTTGCCGTGGGCGGCGGCGATGGCAGTTGTGCCGGCGTCGGCGTTGGCTGCGTGCGTCCCGGCACTGCCTACAACTATCTGGGCTCTTCGTCGTGGATTGCACTTACGGTAAAGGAACCCATCGTCGACCCGCTGATGCGGACTATGAACTGGGCGCATTGCGTGCCCGGCTATCTGCATCCCAGCGGCACTATGCAGACCGCCGGGGCAACCCACAAGTGGATCAAGGAGACGCTCTGCGCGAACGAGATTGCTGAAGCCGCACAACGCGGCTGCGATCCCTATGAGCTTATCGATCAGGCCATCGAGAGCGTTCCTCCGGGCGCGCGCGGTCTCATCTTTCTGCCGTATCTGCTGGGCGAGCGCACGCCGTGGTGGAACCCTGAAGCCCGCGCGGCGTTCATCGGCGCAAGCCTGGAGACACGTCACGAGGACTTTCTGCGCGCCGCGCTCGAAGGCGTCTCGCTCAACCTGGGCATCATTGTGGAGATCTTCCGCAAGCACGTGCCCATCGAGTGCATCACTGTGATTGGAGGCGGCGCGCGCAGCCGCGTCTGGCGGCAGATTCATGCAGACGTCTTCGGTTGTCCGGTGGAGAGCCTGAACTACCTGGAAGAGGCAACGTCGATGGGCGCCGCCGTGATTGGCGGCGTGGCTGCAGGCATCTTTCCGGACTTCAACGTCATCGACCGCTTCGTCCAGGTGCGCGATCGCGCCCTTCCCGACGCCAAGCGCCATGCACTCTACGCCGCCATGACGCCGCTGCTCGAACACGCGTACACGGCGTTGAAGGATGTCTATTCGGAATTAGCGAGGTTACGACAATGCGAGCAGTAGCAGTCATGGAGCCGGGCAACGTCCGGATGGTTGACCTTCCCATCGCGAAGCCTGCCATAGGACATTATCAGGCCTTGGTGCGCACGGAGGCCTGTTGTTTGTGCAATGCGACAGACGGCAAACTGGTTGCCGGCCACTTTCCCGGCGTCAAGAATTATCCGCTCATTCTTGGCCACGAATCGGCCGGTATCATTGAAGCGGTTGGCGGCAAGGTGCGCAACTTCCGCGTAGGCGACCGGGCCATTGGCGCTCTCAACTTTGAATTTGGCAGCAGCGAGTATCACAGCGGCTGGGGCGCATTCGCGGAGTACGCCGTGGTAAACGACCATTTGGCCATGCTGGCCGACGGCGTGGCCGATGCGGCGCATGGCTGGGCAGAAGTCTTCGAGGTGCAGACCACCGTTCCTGCCGACATCCCACTTCAGGAAGCGGTTCTTCTGTGCACCTGGCGCGAAGTGCTGGGCGGCATAGGCGACT
>CAYQOQ010000215.1:0-6643 GCA_964419175.1 uncultured Occallatibacter sp.
CTGAACTAAGGAATCAATTACCCATGAATACCATTGAACGCACTCCCAAGCCTTACTGGAATTCCTACTGGGCCGGATTCGGACTCGGCCTTGTGCTGCTCGCGTCGTTTGTCATCATGGGCCGCGGTCTGGGCGCATCCGGTGCCTTTACAACGGCCGTGGCTACCGCCGCCCATGCGGTTGCTCCAGCGCACACTGAGAACAATGCATTCTATGCCGAGTATCTTGGCGACGGAACGCACAGCCCGCTCAAGGATTGGCTGGTCTTCGAAGTCCTTGGCGTCTTCGTGGGCGGATTCGTTTCCGGCGCGCTTGCCAACCGTCTGAAATTCTTCGTGGAAAAAGGTCCGCGCATCACCACCGGGCGGCGACTGCTCTTCGCGTTTGTCGGCGGCGGGCTGATGGCCATCGGCGCCAAGATTGCGCTGGGCTGCACCAGCGGGCAGGCCTTGACCGGCGGCGCGCTACTCAACGTCGGTAGCTGGGCCTTTATGTGGTGCGTCTTCGGCGGGGCTTACGCATTGGCTTACTTCTTCAGAAAGCAATGGATCTAACATGAACGCTCCCTTTTTCAAATTCGGACTCTTCGGCGACGAAGCCAGCTTTATCATTGCTTTCGTCATCGGCATAGGCTTTGGCTTCTTCCTTGAGCGCGCTGGATTCGGCAGCGGCCGCAAGCTTGCGGCGCAGTTCTATCTGCGCGACCTGAGCGTTCTCAAGGTTATGTTCACCGCTATCATTACGGCGATGACCGGACTTTACATGCTGTCGCGTTTCGGCATGGTGGACCTGTCGTTGGTGTACCTGGTGCCGACGTTCCTTGTGCCGCAGATCGTCGGCGGTCTTCTGCTCGGCTTCGGCTTCGTGATCGGCGGCTATTGTCCGGGGACCTCGTGCGTCTCCGCGGTAACGGGCCGTATTGACGGCATGGTCTATGTCGCCGGCATGATCGCAGGACTGGTGGGCTTCGCCGAGTTCTATCCGTACATTCAGAACCTCGTGACCATCACGCCGATGGGCCAGATCACGCTTCCGCGGCTCTTTAACCTTCCCTATGGTCTGCTCGTCTTTGCGGTTGTACTGATGGCCTTGGGCGCATTTATGGCCGGCGAGTGGGCGGAAAAGAAGTTCGGCGGCAAGGAGCCTGATCCCAAAGGCTCGCTTATCGGCCGGCCGTGGCGCCTTACTTCCGTTCGCATCCTCGCGCTCGCTCTGCTTGCCGTCGGCCTTGTCGCGGCAGTCTCCGGCGCCCCCTACCGCGGCAGCCGCACAACGATCGACACCAAGGATCTGGAACTCCGCGCAGCCAAAGGCGCCGATTCCATCCAGGCCACCGATCTCGCGAACTGGATTATCCAGGGGCGCAACGACTTCAAACTTGTTGACTTGCGCGCTGAAAAGGACTTCACCGCCTACCACATCCCCTCGGCTGAGAATGTGCCTCTTGCCTCGCTGACACCGGATCTTCTTGCGCATAACGAAAAGATCATTCTTTGTTCTGATGACGGCACGCAAGCGGCTAAAGCATGGTTTCTGCTGGAAGCGCAGGGGTACCGGTTCGTTTACTCGTTGGACGGTGGGATGCGAGCGTGGCAGGACACGGTGCTGTTTCCGAAGAAGGCAGCCGGAGTTGACGCGGCCTCATCCGAGAAGCAAGCTCAGATGGCGAAATACTTTGGTGGGGCACAACAGGCAGAGGGTGCTGCCGTGTCAACGACTGCTGCTCCGCTACTGCCCGCACCGGTGGCGCCGGTGCCCCAGGCAACTCCAGTCACGACTGGCGCAAAGCCGCAAGCTGGACCGCAGGCGAGAAAGAAGAAGGAAGGCTGCTGAAGTTTGACGGCGGCGATTTTTCTGGTTGTTTAACCGTAGATTTCCATATCAGGAATCCGAAGGCATGAACACGATCACAATTCGGCATCTATTCATCTCTCCCGGCCACAATTTTTTCGGCCATCACGGCGAAGAAGCCGCGAAGAATCCCCTGCATGAAGTGGATGAGATTGAATGTGTAGCAGGGCACGGCGTTCGTGGCGACCGCTTCTTCAATTACAGGGACGACTATAAGGGGCAGATTACCTTCTTTTCGCGCGAAGTTTTCGAGGATGTTTGCCGTTCGCTGGGCGCAAATGTTCCCTCAGCCGGCGCCACTCGGCGCAATGTCATTACAGAAGGAACGGACCTGAACTCTCTCGTTGGCAAACGCTTCACAGTTCAAGGTGTTGAATTCGAAGGTGTTTGCGAATGCAAGCCCTGCTACTGGATGGACCAGGCAATTGCACCAGGCGCGGAGGCAGCAATGCAGGGGCGTGGCGGACTGCGGGCCAAGATCCTGACAGACGGAAGACTCCGCGTGGATATTTGAATTTCAACTCATTCAAGCCAGATGCAAAGATTGCAGGGTATCTTGGCTTAAGAAACTTTGTAATTAATCTAGGACATCGAATGTGGAAGATCTACGACGATCTGATCGCCGCCGTTCCCCGTAGCTCCGTTGCTTCTTCTTGTCTGGCTGGGTTGAGCTGGTTTCTGGTTCGCTCAGAGGGGACCGGAGTGGCTATGCGGCCGCGCGAGGAAGGGACTGTCCCCCAAGCCGGGGAACTGGCCGGCATAAAAACACGTGAACTTGCCGGCTGGATTAAATCGTGGAATCCGTATGAAGCGGCTCTGGGGTTGGCGGCCATCAATTCCGCGCTGAATGCTGCCGATGTGGTGGAGCGCAGCTGCGGTCAGCTGCTTGACAGGACGGGAAACGAGAATGTTTTTACCTATCTTCTGGACGAACTGCGCGGCAAGCGGGTTGCGGTAATCGGGCATTTTCGCGATCTGGAACGCATCGCAGCGGTTTGCGATCTCTCGATTCTCGAACGCCATCCTGAGCCGGGAGATTTGCCAGACACGGCTTGCGAATTCGTACTTCCAGAACAGGAAGTGGTCATTATGACAGCCACAACCTTAATTAACAAGACGCTCCCACGTCTGCTTGAACTCAGCCGCCATGCCAAGGTAGTGATCGCAGGGCCCAGCACGCCGCTATCGCCGATTCTGTTCGAGCATGGCATTGATGTTCTTGGTGGTCTTGTGGTCGAGGACGAAGGCAAGGCATGGAAGACTGTGAGCGAGGGCGGACGGTTAGGGCTGTTCGAATACGGCTCGCGGATGGTGAAGGTAATCAAGGCTTCTCCGGTCTTGCGCGCATGACGGTCGCAGTCGAGCCCGCTGCTGGCCAAGATGTTAGCCATGCCCGGGAAGCTACGGTCGGGCGCCCGCACCTTCCGCACCCAGGATTCGTCTTTCCTGCACTCTGGACAGCGCTGGCACTTCTCGTCATTGGTTCTCTTTTCTTTGGTCGCTTCGATCTGACCTTCCAATCCTGGTGGAAGGTATTGACGCAGCCTGCATCGAGCGGCCTTGCAGGAGTTGTACTTTTCGAGGTGCGGTTGCCGCGCGTGCTTGCCGCCGTGCTGATTGGTGGAGCACTGTCGGTCTCCGGAGCGGCTTTCCAGGGATTGTTCCGCAATCCAATGGCGTCGCCCGACATTCTGGGCGCATACGCCGGTGCAGGTTTTGGCGCATCCATCGGCATCCTCTGCGGTTTCAGCATCGTGGGCATTCAGTTTCTGGGCTTTGCCGGGGGCCTCGCTGCAGTGCTACTGGCTTGGTCGCTGGCCGGGAGCGCGTCGCGCTTCGGCGGCGACCCCACGCTCACACTGATTCTGGTAGGCATCATCATCCGCGAAGCGGGCATGGCGCTCATCCGCCTGACTGAATATGTGGCTGACCCCCATGGCAAGCTGGCTGCCATTACCTTTTGGCTAGTCGGAGGGCTTTCAGCGGTAACTCCCCACGATCTTCAATTTGCCGCGGCCCCAATCATTGTCGGCGTGGTTCCCATCCTCCTTCTTCGATGGAGGCTCAATATGTTGAGCTTTGGAGAAGAGGAGGCTAGGGCCTTGGGCGTGAACCCGTGGCGTATTCGCATTGTCGTCATCCTATGCTCGGCAATGATCAGCGCCGCTGTTGTTTCCATCGCAGGGATGATCATGTGGGTTGGCCTGGTGATTCCGCACCTAGCGCGCATGATCGTTGGAGCGAATCACAAGGTTCTGCTACCCGCGTCCTTTCTTGTTGGGAGCTGTTATCTGCTGCTGGTGGACGATTGCGCGAGGGGTCTGTTCTCCCTTGAAGTACCTCTGGGAGTTCTCACCTCCCTAGTAGGTGTGCCGTTCTTTCTTTATCTGGTGTTCCGGACCAGGATGGAACGCGCATGAATATCTCAGTGGAGCACTTAACGGCCGGCTACCGCGGCAAACCCGTTATCTTCGACATCTCGCTGGAATTTGCCACCGGCGAAGTACTCTGCCTGCTTGGCGCAAATGGATCGGGCAAGACCACCCTGTTCAAAACTCTACTGGGGCTGCTGCGCCCAATTGAAGGCCGAGTTTCCATCGATGGGAAGGATATTTCCCGATGGCCGCCCAGGCGCTTGGCAAAAACACTGGGCTATGTGCCGCAGGCGCATACCCCTCCCTTTGCATTTCGCGTTCGAGATGTGGTGTTGATGGCCCGGTCGGCGCATACCGGCGTCTTCGGTTCGCCTGGCAAGCAGGACATCGCGATCGCCGAGGAATCGATGGAGCGGCTCAGCATCCTGTCCCTAGCCAATGAACACTACACGGAGCTCAGCGGCGGCGAACGCCAACTGGTATTGATTGCACGCGCCCTTGCTCAGCAGGCTCGCGTGCTTGTGCTCGACGAGCCAACTTCGAATCTGGATTTCGGTAACCAGATACGCGTACTTCACCATGTGAGGGAACTTGCGCAAAGCGGACTAGGCGTGCTGATGACCACTCATTTTCCAGACTTCGCGTTTCTTTGCGCCTCCAGGGTCGCACTAATGAAACAAGGTCGCATCCTGGCCGTCGATTGCCCAGACGCCACTCTGACCCAGGCAAATCTTGAAGAAGCCTACGGGACGCCACTCCGCATCGCCGACGCTGGACACGGCATTAGGGTAGTGGTTCCTATTCTGCGTAGAGGTGACCGTGACGAATAGAAGGATCGCAATCTTATCTGTGCTTGTTCTATGTAGCTGTTCCCACAAACCCGCGTCCAGCCCAGCATTGCGAGGCGATCAGCGAGTTCTTATCGACATGGCAGACCGCACCGTCATCGTGCCCAGAAAGATTACCCGTGTGCTGGGGATGAGCCCGGTAGGTACGATATTCGTCTACACACTTTCACCGGAACTGCTGACTGGCTGGAACCACCAGCTCGAACCTGCAGAACTTGCCTTCATTCAGGAGCCGTACATGCATCTTCCCGTGCTCGGAGGGTGGTACGGAAAGAACAACACCGGCAATCTGGAAGAGATCGTCAAGGCGCATCCCGACGTATTGATCTCCATGGGAGATCCGCAGGGAATCGCGGTGGCCGACCGGGTTCAGCAACAAATCCATATTCCGGTGTTCTTCCTCAGCGGAGATCTGAAGAAGCTCCCCGACGCTTACCTCAAGGCGGGAGAGCTCCTCGGCAATCCGGCGCGGGCGGTCGAGCTGGCTGCCGAATGCCGAAACACACTCCAGGAGATTGAATCTAAGGTCAGCACTATTCCCCCCGCAAAGCGGCGCCGTGTCTATTACGCTGAAGGGCCGACTGGCATGGAAACCGAGCCCGGCACTTCGATCCACTCGGAGGCCCTGGAATTCGCCGGCGCCGTGAATGTTGCCGCTGTACCCGGTCAGCAGGGCTACGGGCACACTCCGGTCTCAATGGAGCAGGTGCTCGCTTGGGACCCCGAAGTTGTAATCTCGGGATACGACCACGCCGGCACTCCCGGCGAGTTTTACCGTTCGGTTTGGACGAACGCCGCTTGGCGGCATGTGCGCGCTGTGAAAGACCATCAAGTGTATGAAGTGCCGCAGTATCCTTTCGGCTGGATCGACCGGCCTCCCTCCGTCAACCGCATCATTGGCATCCGTTGGATTGCGAACCTGCTCTACCCCAATCTCTTCCACGACGATATGAGAGCTGCGACACGGCAGTTTTACGCTAGGTTCTACCGATCGCAGCTATCCGACGCGGAACTGGACCAGATACTCGCAACAGCGACAAGGGAAAGCCCATGAACCACCGGTGGCCGCAACCGGAAATGCCTCGTCGCGTCGGCGGAAAGGTGCGGGCGAATGCTCTGATTAGGCAGATATTACATCTAGTCTCGTGATTGCAAATCTATGAGCGATTTTCGTATTTTGTGGCTTTCATGTGGAGTTGAGAGTATTGGACGGTATCCAGGTGACACATGTGACTATGGTGAAGTTTTGTTAGTTGCTTATTATCGGTGTATTACGTCCAAACTCAGGAAGATAAGGGAAGTTCTGGCAGAGAGAGTGGTGGTCTACCCGATCTTTTGTAACGGTGAGATTGTTAGTGTATCGCAACGGTGAAGGGCAAGAAGAATGCGAGGGGGGTCGCGCACTCAGCCAGCGCTACGAACGAGGATCAACGATGGTCACTTCCAACCTGCCGTTCCAAGAGTGGACCGAGGTCCTCGGTTCGGAGCGTCTGACCGGCGCCCTGCTCGATCGACTCACACATCACGTACATATCCTGGAGATGAACGCCGACAGCTACCGCCTCAAGC
>CAYQOQ010000216.1:0-6499 GCA_964419175.1 uncultured Occallatibacter sp.
CATCGTCTCCAGCCCCCTCAAGCGCGCCTTGCAAACGGCGCAATTTGTCGGCACCGAGCTCGGCTACGACGCCAAAGTCGAGATCAGCCCCGCCCTCGCTCCCAGCGCGGACTTCGCCGCCTTCCAGGACATGCTTGTGAAATACTCCAACCGCGAAGGCATGTTGGCCGTCGGCCACAACCCCATTCTGTTTCAGTTCCTTGGCCGCCTCATCACCGGCAATGGCGGCGCGGCCATCCGCATGCGCAAGGGCTCCATCGCCCGCGTCGATCTCGAGCACCACCCGCCCCGCCTCCAGTGGCTCATCGACCCGCGCACGGCCCGCAACATCTACGCCAGTGTTGGAAAAAGCTCCCGCCCAAAAACCTCGCGGAAGTAGACCGCCTCTTTGCGCAGCGACCAAAGCTCCAGCTCCGCGCCCGTCCGCCCCGGCTGCAACTCCAGATAAACGCGCTTCGGATACACTTTCACTGCCACCTGCAGCACGTCGCTGGCGCGGTCCTGATTCAGCGCCTCGGCCAGCCGCAGCAGCACCACGGCCTTCTGCACATTCTTGTGCTGGTCGGCGGGAATATTGCGCAACGCCCGGTCCCCCGCCTGCGGACGGCTCTTGCCCAGGTACCGTGCAATCGCCGAAACCACCGTCCGTTGCAGTTGCCCGTACCCATAAATCTCTGAGCTCGACACAATGTACTGCGTATGCCGGTGGTGTCCCTGGTGGTTGATGAACTTGCCCGTGTCGCGCAGCATCGCCGCCGCCGCCAGCCAACTCTCGTACTCCACCGGCAACTGGTGCAGCGCTTTCAACTCGCGGAACAGTTGCACAGCGTGCGCCCGCACCGGCTCGGCCAGCTTCGGATCCACGCCAAACCGCCGCGCCGTCGCCAGCACGCTCTCCCACCGTTCGTGCTCGAACTCCACATGCGCCGTCGCCCGCGCATCCTGCTCGGCCAGCATCTGCGCCAGTATGCCGTCCCGCAGCCCCAGCGGAGAATAACGGAATCCCGCCAGCCCAAAGCTCTCCATCAGCTCCGCATACACCTCGGCCCCGGCCACAATAATCTCTGCCCGCCGCGGCCCGATCCCCGGTACCGCCTCCCGCTCCGGCAGCGTCATCTTCGCCAGCAGTGTCGACAGCTTCCGCACCGCGCGCGTCGGCACAATGCCGAGAGGTACACTATCCGCCGGTTTGCCTGCCCGCTTGTTCGCGGCCCTGTTCAGCTTTACTCCCGCCGCATATGCATCGCTCAGCGCCGCCGCCGTCCCCGACGTGGCAATCGCCAGCGGCACCTTCCCCGGCTGAATCCTGCGGTGCGCCCGCCTTAGTTCCTTGGCAATCCACCGCCGCATCCGCGCCAGTCCCTCCGCCGGCGCCGGATCGGCCGGTAGAAAATCCTCCACCAGCCTTACCGCCCCCAGCGGCACGCTGATCGTCTCCTTGATCCGCTTGTGTTCTGAGAGCGTAATCTCGCAACTGCCCCCGCCCAGGTCGATCAGCAGCGCCTTCCCGCCCGCCCCGTACTCTGCCCCAGTCACTCCCAGGTGGATCAGCCGCCCCTCTTCCAGACCCGAGATAATCTCCAGATTCCAGCCCGTCTCCGCCTTCACCCAGGCCTGAAACGCCGCCCCGTTGCGCGCATCGCGCATCGCCGAGGTCGCCACCATCCTGACCTGGTCCACTCCATGTGCCTGCGCCGCCCGCTGAAACCGCTTCAGCGCCCGCAGCGTCAGCGCCATCGCCTCCGGAGACACCAGCCCCGACTCGAACACGCTTGCCCCCAGCCGCGTCACCTCGCGATCCTCGGCCAGAGTCTTCAGCCTGTGCGCCACAACCTTGGCAATCTTCAACCTGCACGAGTTCGATCCGATGTCGATAGCAGCAAACGTAGGCATAGTGATGTGCGCCACTCTCCAGAAAAGTTGAATTTAATCTCTCGGATCACAATACAAGACCGCGACATATCCGTGCAGGCGTATGCCGCGATGCAGGCCCTCGAAACCATTGCTTCGACAAATAAATACCAACAACCTTCGGGTGCCCCAGGTCTCGATTTTGAGACCTGGGAAAGGTCGAACTCAATGGGATTTCTTCAACCGGTCGGAGACCTGGGGCGTGGGGCGGGAACACGAAACCAGTAATGATCTGCTGGATCGATAGCCCACAGGCCTTACGGCCGCTTCGCCATCAGCCTTTGCAGGCCGCGCGTGCCGTTTGAAACCATGGCTGCGATCCTGGCCCGCACCGGGGCCGGTTCCAGTTGCCATTCCGCGCCAACCTCCACAACTTCGTGGCTGAAGTGCCGCTTGAACTCTGAGATCCCTTCGAGCGTGGTCTCATCGCCCCCAACCAGCGTCACGCCCCCCATGTCGAACCACTCGGCGCCGGCCGCCTTCGACCATCGAACCATATCCCACACCAGAAGATATCCAAACGGAATCCGCACCTCGCCCTTGCTCTTCGAACCCGCCAGGCAATATTCCGCGTGATCTCCGTGGTTGCAAACCCAGACAAAGGCCCCCATGTTCTCTGGCGCTAGGTCTTCGCTCTGGAATAACCCGAAAACCCGCGAAAGTTCCGGGCGTTCCTTGGAGAGCTTCAACAGACCTTCCCACTTCACTACGCCGATCTGCCCACCGGTTCGGCGCAAAGCCACCTCCTGCAACTCCCGCAACCGATCGGCATACACCGGATCGCTGATCGCGATCGACTGCAGCGGCAGCTTCATCGTTTCGCGAACCCGTTTGCGCGCGGACTTGCCAAACGAGGCAAAAATCTCCTCCTCGCTTGGCTTCAAATCGATCACCAGCGTATAGCGATACGAGCTCGGCGGAACCACCTCGTGAAATCCAAGTTCCGTCAGCGTCTCCCTGAACGCCTCGAAGCCATTGCGCGAAAACATGTTCAACTCGACCCGCAGAACCCGTGGAATGCTCCGCGCAAGGCTGGCAATGGCCGAAATCTGCGCCAGGCAAACCTCAACCGGAAGGCTCCCTCCAAACTTGCCAACACGAAGAATCACGTGTCCCGGCAAAGCGCGCGTCGATACCTTTTCGATCGCCACGCCGCCGCGCGCTCTCCCCTCGCCGTCCCGCACCAATAGAAACAGCGGTTCCGAACGCAGAAGATTGGCTGCCCATACCGCTCGATGCAACAGTGGAAGCGCCACGCCGGCCTCGAGCACTTCCCGCTCCGCGCTGTCGCGCTCACTGCCCAACCCACGAACCAACAGCACCTGAAGACCTGTCTTACTGTTTTGATGGATGAGTTGCATTCACCATTCTTTCTTTCCTGACGCAGCGCCATGTCCCCTGGGGAAGTATCAACGCGGCAACCCTGCGCCGGACTGTAATAGCGTCCTCGTACAAAACAACAATTCCCTGACATTTCCCTGTTTTCGAACCAACAGCCAGGCATCCCGAACGGCACAGAACCTGAATTGGATTGCTTTCACTCTACCGCTCGACTCCTCAAAAATCTACCACAGGATTCCGGGAACGATTGTGTTCGCTATACTGTCTTTGCGATTCGATCGGTTCCGTTCGGAGGTAGTGACAGATGAGGGATGGGTTCGTCAGTGTTGTCGTACCCACATACAATCGCGCCTACTGCATCTGTCGGACTGTTGACAGTGTCCTGGCGCAAACCCACCATAACTGGGAACTGCTGATCGTCGACGATGGCTCCACCGACGACACTGCCGCCCTGATCGCCTCCAGATACGGCGCCGAGCCGCGCATCCGCTATCTCCACCAGCCCAACGCCGGTGTCTCCGCCGCCCGCAATACCGGCATCCGCGCCTCAAAAGGAGACTTCGTCGCCCTGCTTGATTCCGACGATGTCTGGAAGCCCTGGAAGTTGGAGGTCCAGCTCGCCTGTTTCCGCGCCTTCCCCGAAATCGGCATGGTGTGGACGAATTATGAAGCGGTCGATAAAGCCGGCGTGATCGTCAATCCCCGATACATGACCACGATGTACGAGGCCTATCGCTTCTTCCAGCCGTTCGACAAATTGTTCGAGCACTCCTTCGCCCTCTCAACTGTCATCGATTCTGCCGACACACTGGAGCCCGGCGCTCGCGTCTACACGGGAAACATCTACACTCAGATGCTGAGGGGAAATCTCGTCCACACCTCAACCGTCATGTTATCCAGGGACCGGATTGATAAGGTAAAGGAGTTTGATGAATCGCTCAGTTTATCCGGCGAAGACTACGACTTCCACTTCCGCACCTGCAAGTGGGGCCCTGTCTGCTTCGTCGATCTTGCCTCCACGCAGTATCAGACCGACTTTGATGACCGCCTCACGCTCCATAAAAAACTGATTGCGGAAAACTTCTTGAAGACGGTCGAGAAAGCGATCGCGCGTGAGCGCGGAAATGGCGTTTTTCCGCAACCCATGATCCATGAAGTGCTCGCCGAAGCTCACTCCTGGTATGCCGAGGAATTACTCAAGATCGAAGACTATGCCGGAGTCAGAAAGCACGCCCTGCTCGCCCTTCGAAATCAAATCGGGCAACCCCGCATGTTTCTCCTTTTCGGGATTGCCCTTCTTCCTCGCAGCGCCTCAAAGGCGATGCTGCAAACCTATCGAAGCGGCAAAGCCATGGTCCTGGGCAAAAAATCGTCCTGAGTCAGAGTCTCTGCCTCCAAAAAACGTCAAATTCAAATCTCGAATACGATCGCTGCCTGCATCTGCCGCGCTCCCCCGCAAAAGACGTTGCGGAAATTGACGAGCCGATCACGGCCAGCACTTTCCCGTCAGCCGGCACATACCCAACTGAACCTGGAATCGCGTAAAGCTCTGCAGTTCGACGTGCACGCGCTTGATGTCGTACGGATTGATCTCTCCCGCATGGTTCGTTCCGCCGTAATAGGAGAACGCCGCGCGGTATCCCGCCTCCTGCGCCAATTTCTGGGTCAGCTCGGAAAAACTGTACTTCGATCCCACCGGATAAGCCAGCGCATCGATCTCGACGCCAAGTTCGGCCTTCAACGTCGCTCGCGAGTTGGTGATCTCCTCGAACTGTTGCTCCGGCGTCAATTGGCTCAGAATATGGTGCGAAACCGTATGCGAGCCGATCACCATGCCCCCGCGTATCATTTCCCTGGCTTCGTCCCAACTCAAAAAGAGCCGCAACGCTACTGGCGCCTCTTCTCCCCGCGCCGCTTCTTTCAACTCGCGAATGAAGCGCTCCTGGTCGGTATTGTCTGGCCTTTTGTACTCCCGCAAAACCGTGCGCAAGTTCTTGTCCAACTCCTCCTGATCCAGGTCCACCACCAGCTCCCCCGGATAGCGAAGAGTGAAACGGCGCTCTTGTGCCGTCCTCATCACGGAAGCGATTCGATCCCACCAAGGTACATAGCTGGACCCAATCAAGCCGGTACACAGAAAGAACACGCCCGGAACTCCGTGAGAGCGCAGAATCGGAAATGCAATATCGTAGTTGTCCCGGTAGCCGTCGTCGAACGTGATCAGCACGCGGCTGCGGCGTGTCTTGCCCTGGCTCGTCCGCTCGGGCGGCGCCAGCGCCTCTTCCAGGGTTACCAGCGTGTAGTTGCGCTTCAGATACGAGATCTCTTCATCGAACTGCTCGCCGGTCGTCGAAAAAACGCCCGGATCGAAGGCGTCCGCCTCCGCATCGCCGACCCGATGGTAATCCAGCACCATCAAGGAGTCGCGCACAGGAATCTGTGACAACATAAAGTGGAAGCCGCTCCGCAGTAACCCGCAGGCAAGCATCTCGCGCTTTCCTCTTGGCATCAGGTTATGCGTCATGGCGACTGAGTCTGGAGTTAAAATTATAACACACAGCGATCCACCGATACAAAAACGGCAAAAATTTTACTTCAATCGATAACCAGCGGCCATCGAGTCCGCCCGGCGCAATACCATACAGTCCTGAAATTGGTGCACCCCCTCCAGTGCAACATCTCCTTAACCATTCCATTTTCAGTATTTCTACGCGCTTATCTCCCCCAAAAATCCCCCTCCAGCCCCTATTGATTCGGCAAATAAATACCAACAATGTTCGGGTGCCCCATCCTCGCCACGTCTTTGTTTTTGTGGCTAGGATGGGGGTAGTACGAAGACAGTATTTATTTGCCGGATCTATAAAAAGAACCTACCAGCGCTCCCCCGCTCAATTCCCAAATCCAGCCACGCCACCCCGATAATCCAACATCCGCCCCAGCTTCTCCAATCAGTCCGGATGGCCTGCTGCTATCCTTGAATCAATGGCCCAACCTGCGATGACCACCGACAAGAAGACACTCGATCGCCCCCAGCAAGCGCCTTCCACGCTCGCTGTCTGGCTGCTTCTGGCAGCCATCTTTGCCGCCGTGCAGTTTGCTTCGCTTTTCTCGCCGCCCCTGCTCGACGACGTGGACTCGGCCCACGCGCAGGCCGCGCAGCATATGGTCGATACCGGCGACCTGATCACCTCGAAGATCAACGGCATCCGCTACATCGAGAAACCGCCGCTGCCCTATTGGGTCGTCG
>CAYQOQ010000217.1:0-6481 GCA_964419175.1 uncultured Occallatibacter sp.
GATGCCGGCATTGCCAACACCGGGCAGAGTTTCGATCCAGCGGCATTCGGGTACCCAGCGGTCGCCGGCAGCTTCGCAGACTCGTACAACTTTGCGATGGGCAATCTTGCAGGCCTTCTGGATCTGGTGACAACGCAATCCAATTACCAGATCGCACCCGGCGGGGGCACTGCGAGCCTGCTGCCTGCCGGAGCAATCCTGGATCGCGAATTCAAGAGCAACGAGTTTGAATACTATCTGCAAGATTCCTGGCGCGCTCGCCCACGTCTCACTTTGACATTCGGATTGCGCCACACGCTGCTGCAGACACCTTTCGAGATTCACGGGCAGCAGGTGCAGCCCACAGTGGATATCGACCAGTGGTTCAGGACTCGAGGACAGCAGGCGGCGTTGGGCAATAGCGTGCAGCCGGATCTCTCCTTTGCGCCATCGGGGCAGGCGCGGGGATTGAAGGCCTACTGGCCGATGCAGAAGGGAAATGTCGCACCTCGGATCGCCGTTGCTTTCTCCCCCGGGGTTGCGCATGGTTTCTGGCACAAGCTCTTTGGCGGAGCGGAGGAGAGTTCAATCCGCGCGGGGTACGGCATCTATTACGACCACTACGGTGAGGGAATCGTCAATCTCTTCGACCAGTACGGGTCGTTTGGGCTCAGCGAAAGCATCACCAATCCCACCAATCTACTCACTCCCGGCACGTCGCCGCGATTCACGGGCATTCACAATCTTCCCGATATAACCGGCGTGCCCGCAAGCACGATTACCTACCCCTCGTTGGCGCCAAACAATCCGCTTTGGACGGGATTCGAAATTGCACACGGTCTCGACGATCGCATGAAGACGCCCTATTCGCAGGTGGTCAATTTCTCGATTCAACGCGAGTTGCCTAGCGCATTCGCCCTGGAGATCGCCTACATCGGGAGATTCGGCCGCCACCAATTGCAGCAGATCGACCTCGCGCAGCCGCTCGATCTGGTGGATCCGAAATCGGGTCAGGACTACTTCTCGGCGGCTACCCAGCTCTCCAAGCAAAAGTATGCGGGAGTTGCCAGCGTGGCCGCCGTTCCCTACTTCGAGAACATGTTTCCCGATGCAGCCGGGGGCGGGCAGAGCGCGACACAGAATATCTACAATCAGGTATGGTTTCCCGGCAACGAGACGGGATCGCTCTACATGCTCGATATTCTCTGTACTCCTGGCTGCGGAGGCACGCCCAATCGCTTCTGGCCGCGCCAGTATGCCAGCATGTATGCGTGGTCGTCGATCGGAAGCAGCAGCTACAACGCCGGACAGATTACGCTGCGGCGGAAGATGAGTCGAGGCGTGCAGATGGAATTGAGCTATACCCTTTCCAAGTCCCTCGACATGGGATCGGACAGCGAGCGCACTATGTTCTCCTCCAGTACAGGCACCAGCGCCGGAAGCAGCTTCGGAGCCATCCTCAATGCCTGGAACCCACGCTTGAATCGCGCCGTATCCGACTTCGATGTCCGTCACCTCGTCAGCGGCAACTGGGTGGCGGAGGTTCCGGTTGGAAGAGGCAAGGCACTGCTGGGCGGCGCTAACCGCGCCGTCAATGGAGCGATCGGAAACTGGCAGCTTTCCGGGGTTGTGCGCTGGACCAGTGGGCTTCCCTTCAGCGTGATCTGCGGAGCGGGTTGGGGAACCGATTGGGATGAGCAGAGCAGCATGGTCCAGACGGGACCGATCCAAACCCACACTCATATCGATCATGGCGAGGCGCAGGTCTTTGCGAATCCTTCTCTAGCACTGGACAATATGCGCAACCCGTATCCGGGCGAAGCCGGGCAACGCAACAACTTCCGCGGCGACGGCTACTTTGGCGCCGATGCCGAATTGTCGAGGACCTGGAAGACAAGCGAACGCAACAGCATCCGGTTTGCCTGGGAGGCTTTCAACGTTTCAAACTCCGTTCGTTTCGACGTCAACCCGCTCACCTCATTGCAAAACATGACAACTAGCGGAGAATTCGGTGTGTATGATGCGACCCTCACAAAACCGCGAGTACAACAGGTTTCTCTCCGCTATTTGTTCTGAGTTGATGCACTAGGTCACGGAGCGCACGGGAAACTACTGGGGAAGAATGAGATGCAGCGCTTGTGGATGCTGAACCAGCGTGGAATCAATCGTATAGTTGAGTCACGCCAGATCGGTAACGGAAAACGCCGAAGGGTCAAGGAATCGCCTTCTCTTGAATTGAACTGTTCGAGGATCCCTTCCAGCCCCGCGGCCTTGCCGGAGCGCACCACGTGGCGCGGCCCGCGAACCGAGGCCGCCGGATTCACCGGCACAACCTGGCCACTGACCAGCCAGTCGAATAGGTGCGCAGAGCAGCCAGCTGCGGCTTGACGGTCGGGGCCGAGACTTGGCGCCCTTTCAGCTTGATCCAGCCCGCCAGAGGCAACGGGGCCGCACGGCTGCGCGGTTTTCATGCCGCTGGACGCGCAGATATCCACATTGGGGCCACCAACGCTACGTGGGAACCAGTGTCGAGGCCTGAGCAGAATTTTTTCACTCCAATTGCATTTTTTGCACTCCTAGACTTCCCTCGGTGAGTTCTCTTGCCTTACGGTGACGCCAGAAGCACGCCACCTGTTCCGGCTACGGCCGGGGATAGCGTGGTGCGAACGTCGGCTGCGGCCGGGCTTTCTTCATAACGGAGGCGGCGCAGCGTCGCCACATCGCAATTCTTGAAAGGACCGTCAGATGCGAAAGAAGCCATCACCTTTCGTTCTAACTCTGCTACTGTTCAGCCTGTTGCCAGCGCATTTGCAAAGCCAGTCTTGTCCGATCACGATCACGCACTTGGAGCCTCGCGCGAGTGTCGTTTCCCCGCCCCCAACTTCCGTCCCCCCGTATCTGAAGATCCTCTTCCAGAACAACAGCGTTCTGGCCATCACTCGGGTGGTCTTCGAGGTTCACTTCCTGGGAGCATTCGGAGAATTTACCGCAACGCATTCGGTCCCGGGCCACGCGAGCGACGTGAGTGTCTGGTCAGACGCCGCATTCGTCCGGCAATATGGCGATGCAATGGACCTTGAAGTGCGCCCCGACAAGGTTGTCTGGGCAAACGGCACCACATGGCTCGACGATGGCAGCCATCTCTGTTCAAAGGTATTTGCAGCGGCAGCGCAGCACCCGCGGGTACCGAGCCAGACGGTTGTCGTTAGGACGGATTCGCTTGCGGGCATTGCCGTGTTTCCCGGCAACACCCAGGAGGCAGATGCCTCGCCCGCCCCGGAGCAGGATCAAGAAGCGGCCGGCCAGGCAGCCAAGCAACCGGCAAGTCTTCTGGTCCCTCCATCCGGCAATGCTCCGGTTGTCGATGAATCCGCGCCTGTCCAGATGGCACGTTTCTCGCACGTGCATTCTGGTCCCCCTCTTGAGCTTGACCCGATTGTGCTCGACGTCAAGGAGTTGCCCTTGATTCAGCCTCGCCTGCTCCCTCTCAGAGGGATTCTGCTATGCCCGGTGGTCGCCGATTATCTCGACGTCGGCGGGGCTGGACGGCTTTACACTTCCATCCGGAACAAGAGCGACCGCACAGTGGAAAGCATGGTGTTCACGGTTCGCTCTGGGGAGGCCCGGCAGACGATCCGGGAGAGCGTCACGCTGGTACCTGGCAAACATACGACGGCAGCATGGCATACCGATCCCCCTTTGCCAGGAGATGCGGAAACATTCCTCCAGGTAGACAAAATCGTGTTTGCCGATGGCAATGTCTGGTCCGATGGCGGTCACGGTATGTGTTCCGTCAGTGCGAGCCGCCAGGCGACGGACAACACCTCGCAACTTGCCTCAACTTTGGCTACGGCAGTCCAACAGCCAAACCCCTCGCTGCCGCTCATTGTGCAAGGCCCCGCTCGAACACAAGGTCCTGCAACCGCTACACAGGGCAGCATCCAGCCCTCTCCTGCCGCTGCGATTCCGCAGCCAGGTGGACCGACGACTGCCACCGTTTCAGCCACTTCCAACGCTTTCGTAACCGAGGAGGCCACTCCGGAAGCGATGCGCCGGAACGCTCCCCTCATTGCGGAGAAGAAGGCCAGTGTCTGCGCGATAACGACAACGCCGCCCGGCGCCACGGTTTCGATCGATGGCAAGCGTCTTGGTGAATCACCGTTGGTGTTCGTCCTTTTGCGCAAAGACGAGGTGAGACACGTCACCCTCTCGCTGCCCGGATACCAAACCGTTGAGTACCAATTGTGGCCCGATGGCTCGCCCGTTTCGCTCAACATCCATTTTGCGGCGTCGGGTGAGCGCGCCTCTGCTGCTCAGTAGGTTTCTGGGCTGCCCCCGTTCCGGCGTAGCCCTTCCCTTCCCACGACCAAGGAGTTTTATGTTGAGATTCACGTTTCACGACACAAGCAGAGTAGTCGTTCGAGCAATGTGTCCAAACCACAGCCGATATAACCCAGCCACCGATGGCGCCGGAGGAATCGTCGGGGGCTGCTCGACCTGCCAACAAATACTCTCGGTTTGGATTGCAAAGCAGAAGGCCGAATCCGCAATCCGTGACCTCCGAGTTCTTGCAGAACCCTGGACGCCTACCAAACGCGCCACTTCTCCCTCAAACAGACAGCCAAACCGCACCTCCGCACCCGCATCGGGGCCGAAACGGTCCCTTAGCGCAACAAGCCTCGGCCGACCCACGGCGGCTGTCAAAGCGGCCAGTAAGCATCTGTTGGTTTTGGCTGTGTGCCTTTTGGCGATCTCTTTTACTGCTGGGGCCCAGTCCACCTGTCCGATAGAGGTTGTGGCTGTCAACCCGCGGGCTGTGTCCGTCATAAACGGCGGCACAGCTTTGCTGGTCAACTACCGCAATACCACGTCTACGACCATTACCGGGATAGTCTTCGATGCGCGTTTCAGCTCACGTCTTCGTCCGGTCGCTTTGTCTGTGCGCCACCCGGTTGGCTCTGGGACGACCGACGCAGCTCAATGGGGCGACAGCGCCTGGTTATCCGTGCTTCCTGCCTTCGATCAGGTAACAGTGTGGCCGGATACGGTTCTCTTTGCCGACGGCAGCGAATGGTCTGACAACGGAATGCTGCAGTGCGCATATCGCGGTGACAACACTGAGAGCGTACCGATTGGTATCGATCAACGGAGCGCCATCCCGGTTGTTGGACAGACCCCACTAGCAGCAGGACAACCTGGCCAGACACCTGGCAATCCCGCCAGCGCCGAGCGGAAGGTTGCGCTGATCCGGGCGGGCAAAGCCTCGCTGTGTACCGTTCGCACCTATCCGCCTGGAGCCAGTATCGTCGTGGATGGCATAAAGGTTGGTGAAGCCCCACTGTCATTCGTGCTGCTCAAGACTGATGCCCCACGCGACATCTACGTCTACCTGCCCGGCTACAAGCTCGTTCATCGCGCAATCGTTCCCGATGTCGCCACGATTCCCATTGTGGCGACCCTCGAATCTCTAGGCCCCAACAAGTAGAAATATCTCATGCATACACTTGGAAATCTTTCACCAACTTCATCGTTCACTTCTACTGCATCCGGCCAAACAGTGGCATCCACGGCTGGCAAGGTTCGCATCCTTGTCGAAGAATCCAAGCCGGTATACTCCGCCGGGATTCTGCACGTGCTTGAATCCGTTCCGACTTTTGAAACTGTTGGCATGACAACGTCCTTACAGGTGCTCTTGCCGATGGTCGCAGAACTGAAGCCGGACATAGTCCTGCTGGATGACTCTCTGATTGACCAGAACACCGAGTATCTGCAATGGATACTGAATGCCCATCCACACACCAAGGTGATTGCCGAGGTGACCTCCGAAGAGCCTGCGCTCTGTTTGAGAGTGTTGAGCGCCGGCGCACATGCCGTGGTTCCCCGTCACGTGGCTCCTGCCGAGTTGGTGCAGTGCATCCACACTGTCGCCAGGGGCAGTCATTATGTGAGTCCCACAGTGCTGGACTGGCTCATCGATGATTGGCAAAGGAAGCGCCGCGCTGCCGGCGAAGAAACCACACCCACACTGCCCCACTTCAATGCACGCGAGACTCGCGTAATATCAATGGCTCTTCGCGGCCTCACGAACAGGGATATAGCCGCCAACATCTTAACCAGCGAACAAACTGTCAAGAACACGCTGAGCCGTGTATACCGGCGCCTGGGCGTTGTCAACCGCAAGAGTCTTCGAAGGCTCTGCATCGACATGCGACTGCCGATTATATGGACACCGGCCCATCGATCCGTGAAGAACACGCGTTCGCTGCCCCAAAAGACATGAAGGAGCGCCCATGTTGTTTCTCGAATTACGTGACGGGCATGTTTCACTCGACGAGCCCTCACACACACCCGGAATGCTCGGGCCGGTTATCGGCCCCTTCATCGCTGCGCGGATCCTTCGCGACGAAGTGCGCGTGACTACCACCGAGCGCGAGTATCCGCTACAACGCTTTGCCGATTGGGTTTTCTACGATGGAAAGTATTTCTCGGACTTGGAAATCGT
>CAYQOQ010000218.1:0-6435 GCA_964419175.1 uncultured Occallatibacter sp.
CCGAGAGCCACGAGTAACGGTTGGAATAATAACCGTCGTTCCAACTGAGCGAAGCGGTCAGGTATTTACCCAGTGTTTGATTCACCTGGACGCCGCGATTGACGGCGTTTTCCTGATTCCAAAGGATGCCACGCTCGATGTTAAAGTTCTGGAACGTAAACGTGGACTCGGCACCCATCAGCGTGGGAAGAGCGCCGAGTAGGAACGTCGTAGTTTTTCCTACCGGTAACTTCGCGTAAGCAACTGGAACGGGTCCGTAGTAGTTGCTCACGGTATTTTGGGCGTTCATGAACGGTGCTGAAAGCGTCGGCATGGTATACGCGCCAGCCTGGACGTAGTACTGGAACTTCCCGTCCGCTTTTTGAATGAAGATCTGTCCGTTGCTCAGAGTGGCTTGCGACGTGTTGTCTCCTGGTACCGGGTTGTTCTGGAACTGCGCGAAACCGGTCAAGATGCCATTGACGGACAGCTTGCCAAACGGTCCGGCATCAAAGGTCGCAGGCGGCAGCCATTGCAGCGGACCCGTGAGAACAAACGTGGAAAGCGGTGCTGGGGCTGTTGCAGGTGCCGCCGGGGCCGCAGCAGGCGGCGTTGCGGGGGCCTGAGCGGCATCCGGAGCTGGTGTTTGCGCGCCAGCGAAAAGGGCGGTTGCCATGGCAACTTCGGCCATCGTTTGCAGAATGCGATTCGGCTTAGAAAACATCGGCACTATTCCTCCAGAAATCAGTTTTGGTATGACGAGCAATGAACTCAGCCGGAGATGCGGGAAAGAGGCTTTGTGATAGCTGATTGCAGTTTGCAGTTTGCGCACACGAAGTCGTTAAGCCCACGTGAGCTTCCCGGCCCTAAGGATTCTCATCGGAAAGATTTGCAATCGTACTGCGCTGCGATCAGATGCGATTCGACCGCAACGGATTAACACTAGTAATGCAAACAAGGCATAAAGAACTTATGAGGATTGAAAAAAGAATCTGTGAGTCTTGGAAAGTGCGCCAGATGGAGTCGGTGATGCCGTGATTTTGCAGGAGTTACGCCACCAATGCGGCGGGGGAGACAACACGCATTCCCATAAAGACAATATGAAGAACCTGCTAAAATCTTCGTACGCTTTCATTGGTAACTGAGTCTGCCGCTAAGAAGCGTTTCCCGTTGAATAGCCTTGGGCACGTCAGTTGAACCGCGGAGATGCGCAGGGTTTGCCCGCTGCTCTACGTGACCGGGTTGTAGGTCCTGTCTTACTTTAGTGAATTTCAGAAGGTGGTTGAGGGTTGGTTACAAGCTCAATTTCCGGCCGTTTTGTTTTCGGCGGCAGAAGCTTGCGTGGCTCAGGGTCGCGCGTTCTTCTGTTTACGCTGGAGTGCGCGCTGGGAATCCTTGCAGTAATCCTAGTGGCGGCCGTGGCGCACTGGTTCGGATGGCTGCTGCCGGTTGTCCTGCTGCTGTATCTTCTGATTGTGTTACCGACGGCACTGCTGTGCGGATTCTGGCAGGCGGTGATTGTGTCTCTCTCTGCGGTTGTGGCGCACGGCTACCTGACCGCCCGGCAGACAAATCTCAAGCTGGCGGAAGACCCCGCCAATACTGTAACGCTACTTGCCTTCGTATTGGTCGCACTCATTGTGAGCAGGCTTTCAGCGCGCGTAACGGGACATGCGCGCGAGGCGGAGTCGTGGGGTCACCAGATGCACGATCTCTATGAGTTCACGCGGCGCACGCTGCAGATGAATCTGCACGTAGAGCCTGGGGCTCAACTGGCTGAGCTTGTTCACGAGATATTCTCGCTTGAAGCGGTAGCAGTTTTCGACGCCGACTTGCACGACGTTTACCAGGCTGGCTACTGGAGCGATGACCCGCAGGAGATAGCCCAGAACGTCTATTATTTTGAGACCTCGGACGACGACCCTGAAACAGGTTTGGGGCGGCGCGTTGTTCGGCTTGGGTCAGTGCCGGTGGGCAGTCTTGTGGTGCGCGGGGACACCAGCCCGCTGACGAACAATGCGATTGCTTCACTGATAGCGATTACTTTCGATCGCTACCGCGCCTTCGCCAATGAAAGCCGGATTGAGACCGAACGCCGGACCGAGCAGTTGCGGGCGACAGTACTGGATAGTTTGGCGCACGCCTACAAGACTCCGCTAACCGCGATTCGCGCGGCAAGCAGCGGACTGAACGAGATGGGGCGCTTGTCGCCAGGGCAGGCTGAACTTGTTGCACTTATTGACGAGCAGGCGGGACTGCTGGGGGACCTGACGACACGATTACTGACCACCGCGCGTCTGGATGCCGGCGAAGTGGCGATCCATGCGACGCCGGTGGGAGTTGGGCCTCTGATCGACGAGGTGCTGGCAAGTCTGAAGGACCGTCTGGCAAGCATGAAGGTTGCGATCGATCTGGAGGATGAGGATCTGGTTCTTTACTGCGATCGGCAGCTGATGGTGATGTTGCTGACCCAGTACATTGACAATGCTTGCAAGTACTCCATCTTCGGCACGACAATCACCATCCGCGTAGTGCATGACAAGAATGAAGTTATTTTTTCAGTGCATAGCTTTGGCTCTGTGATTCCAATGGCTGATCGGGAACGCATCTTCGACCGCTATTATCGTTCCTCCACCCACGCCAACCGCGCATCGGGCACTGGCATTGGACTTTCGGTGGCTAAGCGAGTGGCGTTGATTCATAGCGGGTATGTGTGGGTTACCAGCGAAGAGCAAGAGGGGACCACGTTCTTTGCAGCCATTCCAGACGCAACGCAAAAAGGGAGAACGTGATGAACCAGCCTGCAATACGCATTCTTATTGTTGACGATGAATCGGCCATCCGCAGAGCATTGCGCCCTCCACTGGTTGAGCTGGGCTTTCATGTGGCGGAGGCCTCGCGCGGCGAAGAGGCATTGCAACTGCTGCGCTCCGGAACCTACGATGTGGTGCTTCTGGACGTGAATATGCCTGGCATTGGCGGGATTGAGACGCTTCGCCGCATTCGCGCCAATACGCCGAGGCTGCCGATTCTGATGCTGACGGTGCGGGACCAGGAGGAGGACAAGGTGGAGGCGCTGGAGTCCGGGGCGGATGACTACGTTACGAAGCCATTCAGCACGCGGGAACTGATAGCGCGGATTCGCGCGGCAGTGCGGCGGGTTCATGCGCCGGCGCGCGCCGAGGACGCACCGATTGAAATTGGGGAGATCCGCCTGGATCCGGTGAAGCGCAACGTGACAAAACGCGGCCAGACTGTTCATTTGACGCGAAAGGAATTCGATATTCTCCACTGCCTGATGAGTCGCGCTGGGCGCGTTGTGACGTATGCCAAGCTGCTGACAGCAGTGTGGGGAGCCGACTGCCGCGAAGAGGTGGAGTATCTGCGGACGTTTGTGCGGCAGTTGCGGAAGAAGATTGAAGACGATCCGTCGAACCCCATTTATCTGCTGACGGACGTGTATGTAGGCTATCGATTTGCGGACGCCCAGATGCTGCAAGGCGATTCCGCGGACGTCATGCCGGATGCCGATCAGCACGAAGAGACGCCGGCACAGTAGGAAATCGCCTGAAGACGTCTATTCGTTGTAATGCAGCAGACTGAAGACGTCGTACCCGTTGAAGCGGTCGCGGCCTTTGAGAAAGTCGAGTTCGACGGCGAAGGCAAGGCCAGCGATGTCGCCGCCGAGTTGCTTGACCAGCTTTACGGTCGCCTCCATGGTGCCGCCCGTGGCAAGCAGGTCGTCGACGAGTACTACGCGCTGGCCATGCTGAATCGCGTCCATGTGGATCTCAAGCGTGTCGGAGCCGTACTCGAGGTCGTAGGTGACGCGGGCGACAGGGGCGGGTAGCTTGCGCGGCTTGCGCACGGGCACGAATCCGGCGTTGAGGCGATAGGCGAGGGCCGGACCAAAGATGAAGCCGCGGGCTTCGATGCCGAGGACGAGGTCGATCTTTTGTTCAAGATAGTGCGCCGCCAGCGCGTCGATCATCTGCGCGAAGCCGGTCTTGTCTTTGAGGAGCGTGGTGATGTCGTAAAAGAGAATCCCCGGCTTGGGGAAATCGGGAACGGTGCGTACAAGCTTCTTGAGGTCTTCTACGTTAATGGGCATAGTATTTTCGGGCATTGCTACGATCGCTCCTCGATTTGGGTTCCTTAGAGATTATAGAGGAGCGGGGAACAGGAAACAGAGAAAGCGAGCGGGCATCGAGGCTCGATTACCAGGCGCCGTCGATTCTGAAGGAGCTTAGGTCTTCGGCCTCTCTGTCGTCGAGGTAGTGCTCGAGGAGGCGGTCAACACGGCTGCCGCGAGGTCCGCGGCGAAGGATGGCGCGAAGTTCTGCCAGATCGGCTTGGCTGCCGGAAGCGACAACCTCGACTTCGCCGTCCTCGGTGTTGCGGACCCAGCCGCGCAGGTCTAGTTCGCTGGCTTCGCGGTGGACAAACCAGCGAAAGCCTACTCCCTGCACGCGTCCCTGAACGAGAAAGTGAAGAACCATTGTGAGCAACCTGTGTCAGTTTTGCAGATGCGTCGCCGGTGTGCAACCTGTCTGGCGATCTCGAAGCTTAATCTACGTGAAATACGTGAGTCTCATGATTGCGCCGCCCACGCGCTACACTGGAATTCACTATGGTCTTCGTTCTCGACAACTACGACTCGTTTACTTACAACCTGGTCCAGTACCTGGGTGAGCTGGGCGCAGAGGTTGTGGTTCGCCGCAACGATGAGCTGACTGTGGAAGAGGTCGAAGCGTTGCATCCGGAGCGCATCCTGCTTTCGCCTGGCCCGTGTACGCCCAGCGATGCGGGAATTCTGGTTCCGCTGATACGGTATATGGCGGGCAAAGCGCCGATTTTCGGCGTTTGCCTGGGACACCAGGCAATCGGCGAGGCGTTTGGGGGCGAGGTGGTGCGCGCCCACAATCTGATGCACGGCAAAACCAGCCCCGTGGAGCATGACAGTAAGGGCATCTTCAAGGGTCTGCCTTCGCCGCTTACCTGCACTCGGTACCACTCGCTGATTGTGGCCGAGAAGTCGCTGCCCGGCGAGCTTGAGGTTACGGCGCGGACGCCGGAGTCGGACGGTTCGGGGGGAACGGTGATTATGGGCTTGCGGCATCGGCACTTGCCGATTGAGGGCGTGCAGTTCCATCCCGAGAGCGTGCTGACCGAAGGCGGACACCAGATGATTCGCAACTTCCTGGAAATGTAACGGCAATGCCTTGGATCGCAAGAGCAAACACGCGCAGGTTTGGATTCGTCTGGCTCGTCGCAGTGCTTGCGCTAGCGGCAGTTGATGCAGTTGTTCCACAGAGTGTCGCCGCTGCTCAGACACTTACGCCGCAGGCAGCGCCTATCGCGATTGTCCCTCTCGACAGCAGCAATCCAGACCAGGCAGCTACCGTAACGGGCGCGCTCGAAGTTACGGGCGGCAAGGCGATCATTGTGGCCAGCGGCTCGGTGACTGCAGCAGGGCAGACGACGCGGGTAATTTTGCCGCACCGGGGCGAATTGCATGTTTGCGCTTCAACCACAGTGAAGCTGGCGGCGGACTCCAGCATTTCTTCAGGGGATGCCCCCGGACTGCTAATGGCGATAGATCATGGGGCCGTGGAAATAAGTTTTGCGGCCAGGGCGGCGACACTGCGCGATACGGATATTCTGCTGACGCCCGATTTTCGGATATTGATCAGCGGGCCCGGCGCGGCAGAGGTGAAGGTACGGCTAGGCTCGCAGGGGGACACGTGCGTGGATAACTCTGGGATCCCCGGCGATGGGTCTTCGTCGCTGGGGTGGAACACCGGGGCCAACGCTCCTTACGTGCTTGTTTCAAGCGTGTTTGAAGGCGGGGCCTACAGGGTTCAGCCGGGACAGCGGGTGATGTTCCAGCACGGCAGCTTGCACGAGGTTGTGGATCAAGAAAAGGAATCGTGCGGGTGTCCGCCGACCACGCCGAAGGGGAACGAGTTTCCATTGGCGCAGAGTGAGGGGCTCGCTCCGATGCCGAAGCCGGCTCCGGGCCCAGCGGGGAATGCTTCCGGTCCGGCGATAGTGGAACCGTTGATGTATCAAGGCGCGGACCACGCGGCGCAGACGACTACGACGGCTCCGGATGGAACTGGGTCAATGGCCGCGGCCACTCCAGCGCAGACACCCGCACAGCAGAAAAAGGCGGGATTGTTTACGCGCGTGGGGCGGTTCTTCCGGCGGATCTTCGGCGCGGAATAGGCAAGCTGGAGTTCATTGCTTTCTGCGATTCCGCAGGTTTCAACCGTTTGAGCAGTTTTCAGAAATGACATAGAGGAATCAGCATTCCCTCCTGGACTGAGGATGACAGGCAATTTTTTGATATGAACTGCAACCTCAGAACACTCGTGCTTAAAAATGATTGATTGCGGCCCCCTAACCCGGATAATTCGTGAAGCCTGAGTTAGCGAAAGCCTTTTTGTGCTACAA
>CAYQOQ010000219.1:0-6348 GCA_964419175.1 uncultured Occallatibacter sp.
GCGGATTCGACCGTCTGGCGGCCTTTGTCGACCACGGTATCGACGGTATTCAGGCCCGCTTCGACTACCGTCTCGACTGTGTTCAGGCCTCCCTCGACGACATCTTCGATCGTTTTGCGGCCGCGGAGGATCGCGTTTTTCACAGTACCCGCCATCAAGTTCCTCCTAATTGGCTCCGCCACCAAGAACAGGTTCAATCATAATCTTCATTGAGCTGGGTTGGGGGTTGGATGCGATTTCAATTGCCTCGACAGCCTGTTCGAGTTGAAAGCGGTGCGAAATCAGTGGGGTCAGATCGAACCCGTTGCGGTAGCCGTCGAGGGCCAGGCCCGTTACTTCGTCCAGAATCGAGAATGAAGATGAGTATGAGCCGATCAGGGACTTCTCATCCACACAAACCGCGCCGGGATCGAAGGTGGCTTCGCCATGCTGAGTCTGGGCAAAGAGCATCACCTTGCCGCCAGGGCGGGCCGCATCGATGGCGGTCTTGATGAGGGCGTTGCCGCCGACGGCCAAAACCACGGCGTCGGCACCACGGCCTTCAGTTGCGGCCCGGACACGCTCAATCACGTTTTCTGTCGCCGCAAAGATCGGTTCCGTCAGGCCAAACCGCGCGGCAATTGCGTGGCGCTCGGGAAAAAGATCGGAGGTAAGCACGCGTGCGCCGGTGCGGCGGGCAAGCGCGGCATGCATCAGCCCGATGGGGCCCTGGCCGATCACGAGCACCGTTTCATCGGGTTCGAGATTGAGCAGCTTCACGCCCTTGACCACCGTATTCAACGGCTCGATAAAAGCGGCCTGCTCAAAGGGAACATCGTCCGGAATGCGGGTGACGCCGCGATTGTCCACCACCCAATCGAAGACACGGATGTACTCGGCAAAGCCGCCGCCTGAGGGCTCAAGGCCTGCCGTCGTGCCCGTCTTCTTGTAGACCAGGCACTGCGCCGGAACCTGTTTGCGGCAGTAGTAGCAATGGCCGCAGGGCACGTGGTGGAAGACCATTACCCGCTCGCCAACGGCATAGCTGGTGACGCCCTCGCCCACCCGGACGATGGTGCCGGTCATTTCGTGGCCGAAGATGCGGGGCGCTGAATGGGAGCCCATGTGAATCTTCTTGAGGTCTGTACCGCAGATGCCACAGGTGGCGATTTTGACGAGCAATTCGCCGGGGCCGATGGTGGGTACGGGCACGGTCTCCACACGCAGATCGTTGATGCCGCGATAGACCACGGCGCGCATGGTAGAGGGGATTTTCGGCTCGGTGCGGCTTTCAACGCTTGAGATTTCAGTTGCCATTCCGGTTTTCGATAACTCCTGATGCATCAAGATTTTCGAGTAGGAGGTCCCTGATGGCTTGGGAAGCCTTCTTGCTATTTTCGCCCATCCGGACGAGTGCGGGCCAGTACCATGGCCGGGGAAGAACAAAAAACAGCAACCGGCTGGTTAAGAACTGGCCATGGGGCGAGATAAAACGATTGAAATCGGGGAGGGTTTCGGTGAAGCCGTCACTGACGCCCTTGATGCAGTGGAACGGGATGTCGCGCATGGCGGCAAGACGGGCGACGGCGGCTGCCTCCATGTCGACGAGAGCGACGTTATAGGCTGAAGCCAATCGCTGCTTTTCCGCTCCATCGGCGACTATCGGGCTGGTGACAAGCCAGAGTTCCGGGTGCCCCACCCTCGCGACGTCTTTGTTTTTGTCGCCAGGGTGGGTTTGCAGTCCCACTTCCCTTTCCTGCACCGCAAAGCGCTCACCCGTCTGGCTGTCGATGACACCCGTGACGCGATAGGCGCGGCCGGGGCCGTAAGCGGCGCTTAAGGCTCCGACCCAGCCGATGGAAAAAACAGCAGAGAGAGGGCCGTCTTTCTCGGCTTCCGCAAAGGCACGCGTTGCGGCTTGCTGGCCGGCACCGGCACAAGCGGCAACCCACTCACCTTTCTCGTGACGCCAGAGATGGACGGCGCCCGCATTCGGGATTTCGCGGCGCTCGTGCTGCCAGCCTTGCACCAGCGGCTTGAGCTCGCCAGGCATGGCGGCAATGATGGCGATGCGAGTCATGCAGACGGCGGCGCATAGCCGTGGGCGCGGAACCACTCGATGGCGGCGCGCATGGCCGGGTAGACGGGGACGATGTGGAAGTCCAGGTCCTGCTGGGCGTGGGCGCTGGAGGCGTACATCTTTTTGCGGCCCATGCGGACCTCATCGAAAGTGGCGCGCGGCTCCTTGCCCCTGATTCGCCCAGTGATCCACTCCTCGAAAAACGCATAGGTGGCGGCGACGACAAAGGGGATCTTGATCGTGGGCGAAGGAATGCCGGTTATGGCCGACATCTTGTCGAGGATCTGCTTGAGGGTCAGGTTTTCTCCGCCGAGGATATAGCGGCTGCCGGGTTTGCCTTTGGTAAGCGCCGCCACGTGCGTGCGGGCCACTTCGGCAACGTCCACGAGATTCAGGCCGGTGTCCATGTAGGCGGGAAATTTGCCGTTGAGGAAATCGAGAAGGATGTGGCCGGTGGGGGTGGGCTTGCGGTCGTTGGGCCCGATGGGGCTGGTTGGATTCAGGATGATGACTTGCTGGCCATCCTGCGCCGCGGCAATGGCCTGCTGCTCCGCCATGAACTTGGATCGCTTGTAGTGGCCCACCATGTCGGCGAGCGAGACGGGCGTGTCTTCGTTGATCACCATGCCGTCGGTGCGGAAGTGCATGGTGGCGACGCTCGATGTGTAAACGACACGCGGCACGCCAGCTTCGCGGGCCATGCGCAGCAGGTCACGCGTTCCATCGACGTTGGCGCGGTACATGGCGTCTGGGTCGGGAATCCAGAGACGGTAGTCGGCGGCGACGTGGACCACGGCATCGCAGCCTTTGAGCGCGGAAGCGAAGGACTCCGGCCGCGCCAGGTCGCCTACTTCCGTTTCTCCTGGGATGCCTTCGAGATTGGCCAGATTGCTTGTCTTGCGCACCAGAAGGCGCAGATCAGCGCCCTCGGCGGCAAGAGCCTTGGCCACATGGTGGCCTACAAAACCAGTCGCGCCTGTAAGAAAGACTTTCATAATTGAGCGGAGTTAGCCGAGTTAGCGGAGTTAGCCGAGTTAGCGGAGCTAGCGGAGTTAGCAATGTTAGCCGTGTTAGATGATTCTAACTCCGCCAACACGCGCGAAGCGCGGCTAACTCCGCTAACTCCGCTTCGCAGTTATTCCAGCGCCTCTGGAACCAGCGCAATGTTCTTCTCGCCGGCGGCCTTCTTTTCGTTGTAGGCCTTTACCCAGTCTTCCCAGTGCTTGCCTGCGGCGCGGTCTTTGCCGCTGAACTCAAGGCGGGCAATCTCGGCGTAGCTGAGCTTGCGCTTTTCCGGAGCCTTCGGTGTGAAGTACTGCACCCAGGAATCGGCCAGGGTTGCGCCGGTGGAACGGTTGAAGATGAAAGCCTCAATCCGCTCGCCATTCTTCAGCGTAATCGTCACATCGCCGCGATAATCGAGAGCCTTTTCAAGAGCCTGGCGCAGGTCTTCGTCGCTGGCAAGATCAGGCACCCAGCCTTCCAGTTTCTCGTGCTCGGAGCCGGGCGCGAGTTCCAGAGACTCTACCTGCTCGCGGGTGTATTTCAGAACTTCGGCCGTCATGCGCGGGTCTCCTCGAGTTCGTGGCTGGGGTCCTCGATCTGCACCAACGAGGACGGACCGTGCGGAGCAACCTCATCGAGGAGCTTGAGCGCATGTGCATCCGGATAGCGGCTGAAAGTGCCGCGCACCATGCCCAGAAAGCCCTTCAGCGTACCAAAGCCATCGATGACCGCGGGAGCCTCATAGCCGCAACTGACCATGCAGTTGGCGCACTTGGGGTTGCCGCTGGGAACGCCGTAGTCTTCCCACTTGGTTTCTTCCAGCAGTTCCTTGTAGGTGTTAGCGTAGCCTTCCTGCAGAAGGTAGCAGGGCCGCTGCCAGCCGAAGATGTTGAAGGCGGGCATGCCCCAGGGAATGCAATCGTAGTTGCGGTCGCCCATCAAGAATTCCAGGAACAGGGGCGACATATTGAACTTCCAGGTGGGCTTGCGGTTGGAGAGAATGGCGCGGAACAGGCGGCGCACGCGGGCGCGGCCCATGAAGCGGTTCTGGTCGGGCGCCTTGTCGTAGCTGTAGCCAGGCGAAAGCACAACGCCTTCAACGCCCATCGCCATCACTTCATCGAAGAAGCTGCGCACGCTGTTCGGGTCGGTGCCATCGAAGAATGTGGCGTTGGTGGTAACGCGGAAGCCGCGCTTGACGGCCTCCTTGATTCCCTCGACCGCGATGTCGTAGCCGCCTTCGCGGCAGACAGAGTAATCGTGATGCTCGCGCTGGCCGTCAAGGTGAACCGAGAAGGTCAGGTACTTGGACGGCGTAAACTCGTGCAGCCGGCGCTTGAGTTCCAGAGCGTTGGTGCAGAGATAGATGTACTTTTTGCGCGCAACGAGTCCCTTGACGATCTCGACAATCTGCGGATGCAGCAGAGGTTCGCCGCCGGGAATGGAGACCATGGGCGCGCCGCACTCATCCACCGCGGCAAAGCACTCCTCGGGAGTGAGCTGCTTTTTCAGGATGTGCGGCGGATATTGCACCTTGCCGCAGCCGGCGCAGGCCAGGTTGCAGCGGAAGAGCGGCTCGAGCATGAGCACAAGTGGATAGCGCTTGTTGCCGGCGAGCTTCTTCTTCAGCACGTAGGTGGACACGGTCCACATCTGGGAGATAGGAATAGCCATCTCGAGTTAACCTCCAGCGCCGATTGAGGCGCGTTCCATAGCCCGCTGGTAGGTGGTAAGCGCCAGCAGCGGGAAGTATTGACGGTACATGTCGTAGGACAGGTAGAAAACTCTGGGGAATCCTGTCCCGGTAATAATGTTCTGGCGCTGCGCACCTTCGCCCATGGTCTCGTCCCAACTGCCATCGGGCCTTTGCCGCGTGAGCAGCCAGCGAACGCCCTTTGCAATCGAGTCGGAGCGGTCGTCGCCGGCGGCGAGCAGTCCGAGTAGGGCCCAGGCCGTCTGCGAAGGCGTGCTGACTCCGATGCCGCGCATGTTGGGGTCGTCGTAGCTGCCGCAGGTTTCTCCCCATCCGCCATCGGGATTCTGCACCATGCGAATCCACTCGGCGGCCTGCTGAATCTGCGGTTCCAGATTGTCGACGCCGATGGCATCAAGACCGCGCAAGACCAGGAAGGTGCCGTAAATATAGTTGACGCCCCAGCGGCCGAACCAGCTTCCGTCCGGCTCCTGCTCCTTGAAGATGAACTTGATGGCCTTCTCGACGCGCTTATCGCCGCGGCTGTAGCCGTAGCTGGCCAGCATCTCGAGGATTCTTCCCGTAATATCCACAGTCGGCGGATCGAGCATGGCGTTGTGATCCGCAAAGGGGATGTACTGGAAGATCATCTTGGTGTTGTCTTTGTCGAAGCTGCCCCAGCCGCCGTTGCGGCACTGCATGGCAAACTCCCACTCGATAGCGCGCTCGGCCACTTGGTGCTGATAGCGCTCGCGGGGATTGTCCACCTTGTTGAGTGCCATCAAAACCTGCGCCGTGTCGTCGGTGTCCGGATAAAACTCGTTGTTGAACTCGAAGTACCAGCCGCCGGGCTCTATCCTTGGAACCTTCACCGCCCAATCGCCCTTGTGACGAACTTCTTTGGAGAGCATCCAGTCGACTGCCTTGAGCAGGCGCGGATCGTTGCGGGGCACGCCTGCCTCACCGAGGACAAAGACGGCCTGCGCTGTATCCCAAACCGGCGACACGCAAGGCTGCATCCGGAAGGTTGGCTCGGGCATATCGGCTGTAGGCGGCTGCTCAATACCCAGCTTTTCAAACTCATCGCGGGCGCGAATCACCTGGGGATCGTCTTCGGAGTAGCCCAGGCAGCGCAGAGCAATGATGGCATTCAGCATGGCGGGATAAATTGCGCCAAGCCCGTCTGTCATCTCCAGGCGCTCCAGCAGCCACTTCTCCGCCTTACGCAGCGCAATGGCGCGCACCGGGCGAAGGTGAACCGCTTCGGCCCAGTGCATCAGCCGATCCAGAACAATGAAGAAATTCCGCCACGAGAAGGTGGACTTGCGGTCTCGGCGCAGGCGCAGAATCGAGTTGGCCCGGCCGCCCACAAACAACTCGTCGATTCCCTGCTCGGGAGGAATCTTTTTGTACGGCTTTTTGGCGTAGATGATAGCCAGCGGCACAAGGATCGAACGCGACCAGGACGAGATCTCGTAGATGTTGAAGTAGAACCAGTTGGGAAACAGAACAATCTCCGGAGGAATGGCTGGCACAGCATCGTAGTCGTACTGGCCCAGCCCGCAGAGATACATCTTGGTGAAGGTGTTGC
>CAYQOQ010000220.1:0-6327 GCA_964419175.1 uncultured Occallatibacter sp.
TTTCCGGCGTCGATGTGCGCCATGATCCCGATGTTCCGGCAACGATTCAGAGGTACGGTGCGAGCCACGATGTTTATCCCTTGCGAACGCTTTGGTCCGCGGTTATTTCTTATTCAACAAGCCCTGTTCTCAGGACCCCATCCAGCCGGAGCAGCGTTCAGCCCGGCCAATCAACGCTTACCGCTTGCTTACCAGCGGTAGTGCGCAAAGGCCTTGTTGGCCTCGGCCATGCGATGCACGTCTTCCTTCTTCTTCATGGCCGCGCCGCGCCCGTTGGCCGCGTCGAGCAGCTCGTTCGAGAGCTTGTCGGTCATGCCCTTTTCGCCACGGTTGCGGCCGTAGGTAATGAGCCAGCGAATAGCCAGCGAAGTACGGCGGTCGGGAAGGACTTCGATCGGCACCTGGTAGTTGGCGCCGCCGACACGGCGGGTCTTGACCTCGAGCAGCGGCTTACAGTTCTCGACCGCCTTCTTGAAGAGCTTGAGAGCGTCGTCGCCGCCGCCCTTCTCTTCGAGGTTCTTCATCGCCTCGTAGAAGATGCCCTGGGCAGTCGACTTCTTGCCGCCCCACATCATCGAGTTCACAAACTTGGTGACCAGCGTGGACCCGTAGACTGGGTCCGGCGCCACTTCCCGCTTCGCAATGTGCCCTTTTCTTGGCATAATCCTCAAAATCCTTCGCGCTTCAAGCGCCGCTTCTACTGCCCTAGTCCGGGTTCTCGAATCCGCCCCGGAACCGCTGCTACTTCTTGCCCTTGGCTGCCGCGCCACCCTTGGCGCGCTTGGCCCCGTACTTGGACCTGCTCTGCATGCGGTTGGCCACGCCAACCGAATCCAAAGTGCCGCGGACTACGTGATACCGAACGCCGGGAAGATCCTTGACACGACCGCCGCGGATGAGCACGATCGAGTGCTCTTGCAGGTTGTGGCCGATGCCGGGGATGTAGGTTGTGACCTCAATCCCGTTGGTCAGGCGCACGCGGGCAACCTTACGGAGGGCCGAGTTCGGCTTTTTGGGCGTTTGCGTGTACACGCGGGTGCAAACGCCGCGCCGCTGCGGCGAGGCCTGCAAGGCCGGCGACGCCGTCTTGTACCGTGGGGCCGTGCGCCCCTTGCGAACCAACTGATTGAATGTAGGCAAACTGAAACTCCTTACCGCGTCAAAACCGTGCAACATCCAAATTCAACAGCCGCGCGCAGAGTCCTTCGGACCGTTCTGGTTTTGGACGGGTTTAACCGTACAAGCGCAGAAAAGCCCTACGTTACTGCTTCGCGTCTGCCTTCGTTCCAATCTCAGACGAAAACCGGGACGGTGGCCGTGCGTCTTCCTGCAATCAGGCTGGAAAAGCCGACTCCGTTTCGCGGTTCCGGCCCGCATAGCCCTCCAAGGTGGAGAACGCGCGGACTCCGATGCGATGTATCCCTGCCCTCCGCAAGAAGAGAGCGACTTCTGGGATCAACCAAGCCAGTAAAACTTCGCTTGGCTTCGGGGACCAACCCGCCCATTGGTGCCGGATCGAGTTGCCCATACGCAACCTTCGTTAAGACACACGAAAGGATGCGTTCTTGCGGAACCTTCTTACAATAACAAGAAATGCGGGCGGGGTCAACGGATTAGGACCCCAGCCCGCATGATTTTTCCTGTTTTAATTGATCGATTGCAGTTTCCAGGCTCCGCCGTCGAGAACAAACTCCGCTGTGCGGGTGGTGGTGAGCATGTTTCCGGGGTTATGGGCGATTCCAACCAGCACATCGGGAACGCCGGTCAGATCGACGCCTTCGGTGAAGGTGACGGTCTTTGTTTCGCCGACAGTCTGAATGTCCTTGATATCGCGGGCCTTGAGGTGATTGGCGGCCACGGTTACGAGGACGATGGAGTATTTGGTATCGGTGGGGCTGTCGGGCCGCCACTTGATGACATCACCACCCGCTACCTGCTTGACAACCTTCTTGCCCTCAGGGGTAATGGTGAAGTCAGCCCAGTACTTGTTTGGATAAATCGTAGTCCGGTTCCAATACTTGGCCGTAGCGCCTTGCACCATGCCGTCGTTATTCACGACGATGTTGGCGCCGACAGCAGGCGTCGCATCGTACTTAGTCTGGATCATGGCCAGCGCCTGGGCTTGAGTCAGCTCCGGAGCCGACTTGCAGCCGGCGACAACCATTCCCACACCCATAATTGCCAAAGCCAACAAAACATTAATTCTCGCCGCGTTTTTCACATTTCCTCCATTGGACACACACAACCGATCGAATTGCTTCGACTCGCCATTTTTACCTTACTTTCCCTTGCTGTCAATGGAGTTGGAAGTGACCGTGCGCACAACAGGTGGCGCGATCCTCTGGAAATCGCCGAACCAACTCCAAATACGGGGCGAAATGGGTACCCGCGGCGAGCGTTTTCGTCCCTCAGCGCGCGTTCTCTCCGGCGATCCGGTTCGAGAGCAATTCCAGGAAGCCTTTTTCGTTCGAGTGGAGGCAGACCTGGGCGTTTGGGGCCCCCTCAACCGGTTTGGTGAAACCTATGTCGTTTACATCAAGGCGCATCGGCGTGGCTTGACAGAGGTCGGGACGGAAGGCGTAGGTGACGGCGACCGGGTCGTAGAGGGTTGGCGAACGCGACGGGCTGTCGGCGCCGGTCCACTGGTGGTAGAGGAGCGTTAGCTGGTCGGTGAGGGGAGAGCCGTGGGCTAATAGTGCGGCGAGGGCCGAATTCTCCAGGTGGATCTGGGTGGCGTCGAGGGGCATGACAAAGACCGGGACTCCAGAGGCGAACAGGGCCTTGGCGCCGGCTGGATCACAGAGGATGTTCCACTCGGGCGAGGGCGGAGTGTTCCGGTCTCGGTCCTTGGTTTCGTAGCCTTGGTAGACGCTGCCGCCCATGATGACGACGCGCTTGAGTTTCCTGAAGGTTGCAGGATCGCGTTCGATGGCGGCTTGCACGTTGAAGAGCGGGCCGATAGCGATGAGGGTGATCTGGTTTGGATGGAGGCGGATCTGTTGAAGCAGGAAGGCGACGGCGTCGGCATGCTTGCGGTCGGGCGCCTGGCGGGCGTAGGCGGCCTGGGTGAATTGGTTTGTGGTTGTGGTTGCGACGCCGGCCAGGACGGGAATGTCGTGGCGGCCGATGGCTGCCAGGTAGCGATCGACGAGGCGGGCGCGGAGTTCGGTGTCGCCGAAGGCTGTGCCGACGCCGAGCAGACGGAGTTCGGGGCTGCGGAGGATCAGGGCAAGAGCAAAGGCGTCGTCGATGTCGTCGCCGATGTCGGTGTCGAGAATGACCAATTGCGGGGTTGCGGCGGACGGCTGGCCGTTCATGCGCGGCGATGCGATGGACGCGAGCAGCGCTATGGCCAAGGCAGCAAAAAATAATTGCGCGCTTTTCATGCGGCCCATTGTAATTGGGCGCTCGACAGGCTGGCTTCGGCAGGCTGGCTGGAGTGTTTTTTGTGACAAAAGAGGGTTTGGTGGCGGTTTTGGGGCGGTTTGGGGCAAGAAAAGTGGCAGAAAAACGCGAAAATTCGCAGGCTTGTTTACTTTATGGTTACGGGCGTGCTCTTGCAACGTATTGATTATAGGTTAGTTATTTTTTCTATGCACCATAATCGGTGCAATTGACGGGGAGGGGGGTGGGGGTACGAGAGCGTTTTGGGGAAGAAAGCTGGGTGAAGACGGAGGATCGCCTATATCCATTCTGCTACGGGAACGGGTAATTCTATGCAAAGCGCAGGCAATTGGGATCGGGGAGCAGAAAAGGCTCACGACTCAGGTTCATGGTCTCTCATGCAAACCGCAAAAGACGCGGGGCCTGACACCCGAAGCTGCACCCGGCCTTTATCTGGCGCGCGGGGCGTGGACGGTGCTACGCCGCTCGGAAAGCGCAGTTTCGGCTCTATTGTGAAGGTCTTCCGTATACCAAAGCGGGCCATATCCTTCCAGCAGGACAAAGATATCCGCTAACACCGCTCGTGGGTCCTCTGCCTTCAAGGGCTTTCCGGGCTTGACTGAAACAGGCCTTTTTGCCGGGACTATCAGTTTTAACTCCGCCATAGACTCGCACCTTTCCAGTTCTCAGTTGGTAACGCCGACGCACTGTTCTGGTCATTTGCACAAAGTACTCGTCCATGCGGTCGCTTTTTCGCACTCGATCGCAAATCCCCGTTTGCACAGTCTCAAGAGGATTGACGTATTTGTCTGTGCAAAGTTGCACACTCGCGCCCTTTTCTGTTGCAGGGTTGCCGGTGCCATTCCTACGGGCCAGCCGCACTGATAAGAAACAAAAATGCAAGTTCAACAAAACGCGATGTCGTCATGAAGTTCTACAGACTCCCACCCATCGGACAAAAACAAAGACGTCCGATGGATGGGGCACAGTTTCATTCCCCGCGGGTCGGTGAAGCCGGTGGGAGACTTTACCGATGCCGGGCTCTGGAATGCATCGCAGTTGAACATTGGTCGATCTTCGAACGCGGTCGTTCTTTTGCGGATTTTTCGGCATGACTGACGTCATGCCCTGATGCGAAGCCCGTGATTGTTGGCAAAGGGGGCTTGGTGGGAACCCAGCCTTTCGCCGGAAATTTTCAAGAAGCAGGTCCTTCGACTCTGGTGAAGAGGAGGGGCACGGGGCTTTTCTGCGAAGGGAACTTCATGGGAACCCACCCTAGGCGCAAAAACAGAGACGCGCTGCCCAGAGGGCGCCCAGATGGGGCACCCGCAATTTTTGCGAAGCCGGTGAGGGGCGGGGTTATTTTTGCGGGGCGGTGACTACGCCGACGAGGGAGTCAGCGCAGCCGTAGTAGAGGAACCATCGGTTGTGGAAAACGACGAGGCCCTCGGCGAAGGTGGTGCCGGCGGCGTATTGGCCGGTTTTTTCGTAGGGCAGTTCGGGCTTGAGGATGGGGTACTCGGCGCGGGCGGCGAGGCGGAATGGGTTTTCAGGTTGGAAGAGGGCTTCGCCGGTGGCGTAGGCGTTGGGTCCAAGTGTTCGATCGCCAGCCTTGCCCTCGGCGTTTTTGCCGTTGTAGAGGACTACGATTCCGCGAGGTGTGAGAACCGGTGGGGGACCGGTTTCAGGGAATGTGCTGTCGAAGTGCCTGGGGCGCGGACCGAGCAACTCGACGGGGGCGCCGGTTGCGTCTTCGAGAGGGGTCCAGTGAATGAGATCGGGAGATGTGGCGAGATGGATGGCGCCTTCGCCCCAGTACATCCAATAGGCATCGTCGATTTGAGCGGCGATGAGGCGGCCTTTGGCGGGGTCGAAGCGGGTGACGATGCCGGCGGATTTGTACCGGAGCGCGTCGTATTTGCCGTTGGCTTCGTGGAGGAAGGCGGGGCCGTACTTGGTCCAGTGGAGGAGATCGGGCGAGGTGGCGATGCCGACCGAGAAGGTGGTGCGGTTCCATTGGGTGTAGGTGAGGACGTAGGTTCCGTCTTCGGATTCGACGATGCGCGGATCTTCGACGCCGCCGGGCCACTCGCGGGATTTTTCGTCGTCGGCGGCGGGAAAGAAGACGGGTTCGGCGCGGCGGGTGAAGTGGATGCCGTCTTCACTTTCGGCGAGGCCGAGGCGCGAGGTGTGGCCGCCAATCTCCATGGCTCCGGAGTCGTCTTCGGCACGGTAGAGAACGTAGACTTTGCCGTCGCGGACGATGGCGGCGGGGTTGAAGGTGTGGAGCGCTTCCCAGTGGACGAGCTGCTTGAGAACGGGATCGAGGAAGGTGGAATCGGGGCGCGGAGCGAGGACAGGGTTGCCCTCGGCGGGGCGGGTGAAGGGGCCGATCTCCCAGGGTTCCGGGGTCTGTGCGGAGATTGTAACTGCGCAGAAGAGTAGGGCGGCGAGGGTGGAGCGGAGGCGGAACTTCAACGTTTTCCTTCTTCTTTTCCTTGTTTTGAAGAAAGTGTACGAGGTTGATGGGGTGGGGAGAAAGAGGTGGAGTGGATTTTAGAACAACTGCAGCAAGTTAGCCCCCGCTGCGCGGGGATAGCAAGTCAGCAAGTCAGCGAGGAATGCTTGACGACAAGCTATTATCCCTTTGCGGGGATGAAGCCGGTGGATGATTGACACCTACAGCGGGGCCGATTGAATTATTCCGCAGATTGTTTGGATCGGGCCTATACGGGCCTGAGAGGCTGCAGAAAAACCGGGAGATTTTGGTTTTTTGGGTGGAAAAGAAATTTGCAGGGGCTAAACAGGCTGCGGAAAAAGGCCTCATTTTGGAGGAAAGTCCCGAAAAGCATACCTCAGGGGCTAAAGCCCCATTCATTCCATTGCATTTATACCGGGGATAAATCCCCGGCCTACCGCCCGTAGGAGTTTTTCCGCAGCCTG
>CAYQOQ010000221.1:0-6317 GCA_964419175.1 uncultured Occallatibacter sp.
TAATGTTTGCCAACTGCCATGGCTGACATTGAATCGCTGTTAAATCGCTGGCAAAAGGCCGGCGTCCTGGATGCGGGGGTTGCCGCGAGCATCCGCGCCTTCGAGGAGAAGCAGCAGAAACCCGGCGGCTTGCGCTGGCAAGGGATGGTCGCGCTCATCCTCGGCGCCATCCTGCTGGCCTGCGGCGTGGTGCTGTTTGTCTCCGCTCACTGGGACCAGTTCGGCCCCCTCGTGCGCTACGCTATCGTCATCGCCATGGTCTCCGTCTTTCACTTGGGCGGTGGCTTTGTGCGCAAAGACTTTCCCGGCCTCTCGACCACGCTCCACGCCGTCGGAACCGTTTCGACGGGCGCGGCCATCGCGCTGGTGGGGCAGATCTTCAACATTCAGGAGCACTGGCCGGCCGCAGTGCTGCTCTGGGCGCTGGCCGCATTGGCCGGATGGCTCCTGCTTCACGACCAGGCGCAGCAGACGCTGACGCTGCTGCTGGTGCCGGCGTGGATGCTCTCGGAAATCGCTTTCCGCGCCAACTGGCACATCGGCGAAGCCATCTATATCGGCCGCTTCCTGTTTGTCTGGGCGATTTTCTATGTCACGTTTTTCCTTGGTTCGAAGCGGAAGATCGTGCAGGGGATACTATTTGCAGCCGGCGCCATGGCCGCGATAACCGGCACGGCCCTGATGCTGGATGGATGGCAGTCCTGGTCGGTAGATCAGAGTCTGGTTCCGTTCAGCGTCCGCGTCTGGGCATGGATCGCGCTGGCTGTGCTGCCGCTGGCGATTGCGGCCTTCCACGGACATAAGGGCCTGATGCCACCGGCGCTGGCCGTGGTGTATGCGCTTGCGCTGCCGTGGTGCTACCGAAGCTGGACCGAGAGTTTCAACTGGGGCAATGGCATGACGCGCACCTACACGCGGATTGAACCCAATCTCGCCGCCCACGCGCTGGTTGCGGCCTTCGCCATCTTCCTTTGCTGGTGGGGCGTGCGCATGGCCTCGAAGGCGCTCGTCAACCTGGGCATTGTAGGGTTCGCCATTGCGGTGGCGTGGTTCTACTTCAGCAACGTCTTCGACAAGGTGGGCCGCTCGCTGGGACTGATCGGCCTGGGCATTCTCTTCCTCGCCGGAGGATGGGTTCTGGAAAAGATGCGAAGGCGTATTCTGGCCGGCATGGACGCTGCCGATCGCACCACTGAGGAGGCACGATGAAACTCGCCAAAACCTCCGTCGCGCTTCTTGTCATCCAGTTGGTTCTTGTTTCCACCATCGCCGCCAAGTACCTCTACCAGCGCTCGACCTGCCCGCGCGTCTGGGCGCGCGCCGTGGCCGTCGATCCGAATTTGCCGATGCGGGGCCGCTATCTGAGCCTGCGGCTTGAGGTGGACGGCTGCCAAAGCACGCTGCCCTCGGCGAAGGCCGCAACGTTTCCGCGCGACATTAACGGCGCGGCTATTCAAGGCCCATATAGGCTCCGCGCAACAGCCATCTTCCATGCCGATCTGAAGGTTGTGAACAATCGGTTGACGGCCACCTACATTCGGGACGATCAGAATGGGACTCTCGGCCAGGAGGTTTCCGTGTGGCCTGGCGCGACCTGCGATGCCATGCGCCTGGATGCGCCAGTCGATTTCTACATCGCCGAGCACGCGCAAAGCCCGCTTCCGTTGAAGCCCGGGCAGGAGCTATGGATCGAAGTAACTGTCCCGCCCAAAGGGCCGCCACGGCCCATCCAGTTGGCGCTCAAAGACAACAGCGCATGGCGGCCGCTGGCGTTTTAGAAAGGTGAACTAGGGTTTTTCCCGCGCGTTCAGATCCGTGAGCCCCTCGGGCAGCGCCATCTCCACGCGCTTGGCATCGAGGTCGATCGTGCGCAGGTAGCTCTTCGCAAAGGGGACGAGGATTTCGTCCGCGGAACTTGCAGCGCGTACCACCAGCAGCGCCACCGGGCCGGCTGTGCGGTCCACATCTTCAATCTCGCCGACAACCTGCGGCGCAGCCCCCGCTACATCCACCAGCGCGCAGCCAATCAGGTCGCCGACATAGGTTTCGTCCTCGGCAAGGGGGGCACGCTCAGCGCGCGGAATCGCGACAATCAGCCCGGCCAGCGTTTCGGCGTCGTTGATTGAATCCACGCCGGAGAAATGCAGCACCACACCGCCCTTGTGCAGCCAATGATTCAGGAGCTCGGCCTCGCGCGGAGTAGACACAGAAACAGCGCGTCCGGGCTTGGCGGGCGAACCTTCCGGTAGCAGCCAGAGCCGGCGCCGTTCGGCAAATCTTTCAGGAAAGTCGGTGAGAATGTCGGCGAAGACCTCGCCTTTGCGGCCCTGCGGGCGGCGAATGCGCGCCAACCAAGTCCACTCGGGCTCCTGGCCGGTTTGCCCAGCTTTTTGTGGCACGGTCCCTTCCGGCAACGGGGAGTCGCCGGATGCTTCCAGAGCCGCCATTCTAGCCTTCGTCGTCTTCTTCCAGGATGTCGAGCGTGTAGCGGTGGTGCAGCTTCATGCTCACGGCGCCCAGAATGGTGCGCACCGAACGGGCGGTGCGGCCCTGTTTGCCGATGACTTTGCCCACATCCTGCGGCGCAACCCGAAGCTTGAGAACCGTGTTTTCGTCGCGGTCTACCGATGCGACTTCGACAGCGGACGGTTCATCCACCAGGGCCTGGGCGATCTCCCTGACGAGTTCGGCGACTGACGTTGATGCGACCATTTCGTTTTGGGCCATGTTCTTGCCTCTGACCAGATGCGTTCGGAAAACGGCTCCGTCATTCTGTGCGCGAATAGTATCAGCACACACCCGTCGCCGTCAGCAATTCTATGCGCCGGCTTTTTGAGCCAGCGCACATTCCTGGGGGAGAAGCAGAAAAATCAGGCGGCAGCCGTCTCGGCAACCGGCGCCGGGTTCTTGGTCACCAGCTTCAGCACGATCGGGGACAGGGTTGCGCCCACGCTGCGCCAGTAGGCGACGCGCTCGTGCTTCAACACGACCGTAGCCGGCTCGGTGCGGGGGTTGTAGGTGCCGATGACCTCGATCGAACGGCCATTGCGGGCGCGGTCCTTTTCAATGACCACGATACGATAGTAGGGCTGCTTGCGGGCGCCAACGCGCGCCAAACGAATCATCACCACGGCGATACGGTTCCTTTCAAAATCCAGTGCTCTGTTGCGGTCTTTTGGGTCTTAAGGGCCAGCGCGGACGCGCCAAGCCAAAATGAGGGCCAGACGGATACGCCCAGCCGCACAAGACACAACACCTAAGTATCGCTGAAATGGGGGTTCAGGGCAAGTTTTATGGCGTCGTGGAGGGAGCAGGGGCCTTCAGGCTCCTGAAAGCAGAAGTGCAAGCAGAGCGGCTTCAGCCACGGGCTTTTTCGCTCTTGCCGTCCGACGCCGCGTGCAAAAATCAATTTCCAACCGCGCTCAGGCTTCCCTTATCCCGCCGGAAACAGAAACCGCAGCATCGGCCGCACCCGGCGAGCCCAACTGGTCTCGTCGTGCGCTCCGCCGGCAACACACTCATAATGAAGTGTTTCCGCTTCCTTCCAGCCGTTGGCCTGGAGCCGCCGGTTCAGTTGCTCGGCATTTTCCAGGGTGCGCTGCCCCTCCTGGTCGCCCACATCCAGCCAAAGGCGCGGATGCTCCCGGATCTCTGCCGCGCGCTCGTTCAGATAGCCAAGAATGCTCTTCGAGTTCCACCAGACGCTGGGCGAAAGCACGGCCAGCTTGCCGAAATGCTCGGCGTACCGCAGCCCAAGGTAGAGCGAAACCAGGGCGCCGAGCGAGGATCCGCCCACGCCGGTCTGCTCGCGCCCGGTCCGCACCCGGTACTGGCTGGCGATCCACGGCATCAGCTCCTCGGTCATCAGCCGCCCGTAGGCTTCGGCCTCGCCGCCCATCCGCGGGCCGTGGTCCGTATCGGGTTCCGGCGTGTACTCGGCCAGCCGCCGTTCGCCGGTGTTGTAGACGCCCACAATCACCAGCGGTTCCACCTCGCCTGCAAGGATGGCCTCGTCCGCTTGTTCGCGTACCTGCCACGTGCGCCCCGGGACAAACGAGGTCTTTGGGTCGAAGAGGTTTTGCCCATCCTGAAGGTAGAGCACCGGGTAGGTCCGCTCGGGATGCTGGCCGTAGCCCGGCGGAAGGTAGACGATCACGTCCCGGTCGTCGGGCAAGAATTGGCTGTGAAACGCGCGATGCAGGCGCAGGCGCGGATTCGCTTCTTGCCGCGGCTCGACCGCCTGCGCTTCCAGATTCAATCCCCGCGGTTCCTGATCGCTTGTCATTCACTGCCTCTGGGGGAAGCACTGAAAAGAAGCACCAACCCAGGCTGTTACAGTATCAAGCAATCGGCGGTTTTCCAATCGCCTGTCTCAAACTGCGGAGCGCACCACTTGTGAATCGCGAGTATCACAAGCAATACTTCAGCCCGCTTGGCCGCGCGATGGAACTGCTCGTCTTCGGCCACGCGGGACTGCCTGTCGTGGTCTTCCCCACCTCTGGCGGCCGCTTCTATGAGTTTGAAGACCGCGGCATGAGCGCCGCCCTCGCCGACAAAATCGATACCGGCCAACTCCAGATCTTTTGCGTCGACTCGGTCGACATGGAGAGTTGGTACAACCGCCAGGCCCCGCCGCGCTGGCGTATAGCACGCCACCTGCAGTACGAGGCCTATCTGCTCACCGAGGTGGTTCCGTTCATCCGCTCCAAAAACACCAACCCGAGCCTGACCGCCCTGGGATGCAGCTTCGGCGGCTACCACGCGGCGAACATCGCGCTGCGTCATCCGGACGTCTTTACCGGCATGTTGTCGTTGTCCGGCGCCTTCGACCTGACGAGCTTCCTCGACGACTACTACGACCAGGACTGCTACTTGAACCTGCCCACGCACTACTTGCCCAATCTGGACGATCCGTGGTTCCTCGATCGCTATCGCAACAACAACTACGTGCTTGCCACCGGCAAGGACGACCAATGTCTTGCGCAGAATCAGGACCTCGACCGCATTCTCTCTGAAAAGGGAATACCGCACCAGTTCCATGTGTGGGACGCACTCAACTCCCACGACTGGCCCACATGGCAGCGCATGATGCAACAGTATCTTTGAAGGGAATAGGGAATAGAGAATAGGAAAGCAGCCTGATGAGAAAATTGATCAGAGTTCGATTTGCAGGAGATTGCCCATGAGCGTACTCAACCCCTACGACAGCTTTCTCGACGGCCGACTGGTCCAGACCATCCTGGCCGCGACTCCCGGCGTGCTGGCCCAAGCTCTCGCCGCTATCGGTGCGGAGAAAGCATCCATGCCGATCGCTCCCGGCAAATGGAGCCCAGCCCAGATCCTCTGCCACCTGGCCGACTGCGAGATCGCCTTCGGTTTCCGTCTGCGCCAGACGCTGGCGGAAGACCAGCCGGTCATCCAGCCGTTCGACCAGGACAAGTGGGCTGCAATCTACGATGGAATCTCCGTCGGCCAGGCGCTTGAAGCGTTTACCGCCATGCGCGGATGGAATCTGCAGATGATCCACGCAGCGCTTCCCACCGCGGCTGGCAGAAAGGCCACGCATCCAGAGCGCGGCGCCATGACGTTTCAAACCATCGTTGAGACCATGGCCGGCCACGACCTGAACCATATCGGCCAATTGCGCAAGCTGGCCGGGATCTAACAGCCGAGCCGCAGTTGAGCGGCCGCACGGGAACTCTGCACCCGGCTCTCGCGGCCGCGAACCGCGCTACTTGTGTTTTTTGCCGGCAGCAACCTTGGCGGCAGCCTGTGCCGGTTGATCCCCATGGTGGTGTTTGTTGTGGTGCGCCAGAGCCTTAGCGATCTCTTCCGGTGAGAGCTTTGTTTCGCTGCCGAGATGCAAAACATCGTCTTGAATTGGGGTGTTGGATTCGGTCTTTTCCATCTGTTCCTCCTGTTTGAAGGCAGGACGCTTGCTCTGCAAGCCGCCGCACAAGGTCACAGACAAGTTCCTGCCAGCATGGCGGAAAACCCTCAGCGGCGCCGCGATGGCGCTCTGAGGCAAAGCAGGAATGGTCCGCGAGGTCCGCCTTGGCCACCCTGACCGGAACGGCCGCTCTCAAGCGGCAGCTCCTGTACTCAGGATAGTCTCATTGAGCGCCCGTGTGCGGGATGCCCTGTTTTGCTCACCGAGGCAAAGCGCGGAGCGGCCAGTCAGCTCTTGGTTTTCTTGAGCAGCCACGCCATGTTCTGCCCCAGCGTCTTCATAATGCGGATGCCTTCCTCGTCTTTCTCCGCCTCGCCGATTTCGCGGCCGTAGCCGATGTTCCAATAGGACGAGCCGGGCACGATCA
>CAYQOQ010000222.1:0-6256 GCA_964419175.1 uncultured Occallatibacter sp.
CCAAGGCGAGGGTCGCGAGTTCAAATCTCGTCTCCCGCTCCAAACCGCCCTCCGGGGTACCCGGGTTGGCTACGGCGGTTCGGAGCGAACACAATTAATTTAGAGGCAGCCCTGCCAAGGCGCGGTACCCAAGTGGTAAGGGAGAGGTCTGCAAAACCTTTATGCGCCGGTTCGATCCCGGCCCGCGCCTCCAAATTCATTCGTTCTTCCCTTTGAATTCCAACCTTTCCGGATTGTTGCCGTCCCCAGTCTGTCCAGCAGGGACAAGTGGCAACCGAGCTTGCATGGAACGGCGGATGTGACCACAGAGTTGGGTTCGAAGAGCATCTTTCTATTTCGACCAAGGAAAAGCGCAGAAACTCTTCGCGGGAGTCAAGAGGTTCTTGACGGCGCGCCGGGCAAGTTAATGCCTGAGCAGATGACAATGCTGAAGGATATGTGACTTACGTCACATATCCCCTTCGAAGGTCAGGTTACTCTCTTTGCAAGGCTGGGAGCATGCCGCGCGGGAGTTATTCAAAAGGGAATTGCCCCGCGGAGCAAGCGCTTACATAATTTCCATGTCTATTGACGTCAACAAATGCCATATTGCGTCATATGAAGGAAATACCTGCCAGGATAAAAAGCACTTAGTTGTAAGATGTTCCTACGTAATTATCTCCAGTCTGCTTCGCGATTCGAAAGTATAGAGATTGACTGAGTTGGCATTGACGTGTCGTTGAAGTGCAATTTTATTTTTTGCATTTCAATCGGAATAGTCGAATAAGAACTCCTCGCTCTTGCCAGCAAAGTCATATTTCGGAATTGACCTATTCGCAGGAGCAGGTACAACTGTGAACAAGAAGCGTCTGGATTCGTGGAAGGCTATTGCCGGGTTTCTGAGCCGGAGCCTGAGGACAGTACAGCGGTGGCATGAGTGCAATGGGCTGCCAGTACACCATTTTGGCGGTCACAAGGGCTCGGTTTTCGCATACGAAGAAGAGATCAACCACTGGCTTGCCAGCCTCGCCGAGGAGCCTGAATCGGCGCAGGTGCGCGCCGACGAGACGCTGGAGTCGGGCAGGCTGCGTTCGCACGAGCTCACCGTGACAGCCAACGGACTGTGGGAGACGCGTTCGGAGCGAAATATCCAGAAGATCGCCGATCTCTACCGCAAGGCGATCGACGACGATGCGCGCAATGCCGCAGCATTCAGCGGCCTGGCCAATGCCATGGTTCTTTGTGCCCTGTATGACATCGTGGATGGATCCATGGCCTATCCGAGCGCCATCGAGGCGTTGCGGCGGATGCCTCAACTCGACAGCGAATATTTAGATGCCAAGTGCCCCGCGGCGTGGATCGATATGCTGTACAACCGCAACTGGCGGCAGGCGCATGCCGGATTCGAAGAGGTTTTGAGCAAACGGCCCTCGTCGTTTGCTCTGGCTGGTCTTGCCGCCATGCACATTGCCGAAGGCAGGATTCCGGAGGCGCTCAAAAGCGGATGGGAGGCTTGGAGGCTCAATCCTCTGGTTCACTCGCTGGGCGCCTTCTTTTGCTGGATCGTCTATCTGAGCGGGGATTTTCAGCAGGCTTTGGATATGGTTGCGCAGATCCGGTCCTCTGGTGGAGACGGTAACGTCCTTACGACGGTTGAGGCGCTGGTTCTGATGCAGGAGGGCTCTGTCCAGGCAAATCTGTCCCGGATCGAGAAGGCCGCGGCCGATTTTCCGCAGAATCACATGCTGCAGGGGATTCTGGGCTATGTGTACGGAGTGTCGGGCGAGAAAAGCAAAGCGTGGAGGAAGCACGCACACCTTGCGCACTGCTCGGAGACCAACAGAAAAAGCAACGGGTACGCGCTCGCCATTGTTTGCATGGGGCTGGGCGACAGCCAGGAAGTAATTTCGTGGCTGGAGACGGCCTACGCGGAGGGATCGCTGTGGAGTCTGGGATTCCATTCCGATCCGCTGCTGCGGATCTTCAAAGGCGACCCTCGCTACGTGCGCCTGGTAAGCAAGATCGGAGTCAAGGCGCCGTACCACGCAGAGGCAGCGTATTCGAGGCTGGTGTCTCATCCTTTTCTGGAAAGTGCTCTGGCTGTAGAGAATTCCTGAGAACTCCACAGGGAGAGATGCAGGGCTGAAGCGCCGGCTGGCCACAGCAGGCATCGTATGTGCCTGGAATCCGACAAGTGAAACCCTGCTGCCGGCGCGGCGACTCGCGCGCCGATTGAGAGCATGTGCTTCCATATACCGGCGCGAGCATCTATAGCCCGGCTGCGAGATTCGGCGTTTTTCTTGGAAATAATGCAGACGTGGCATTAAATGACATATATCCACACGCCTTGTCGCTGTTCAAGAGAAGAGTGCGGACTTACTCTTGCCTCGTAAGAAAAACGATTGAATTCGGTAAGTGAATTAGCCGGAATCCTGACAGGGCGCGAAACGTGCGCCGGGCAGATTAGACGAATCTGAACAAGAGGCATCTGAATCTGGCGCTGGGAGTGCTTCTTCCCATGCGTTCCCCGAAGTATTTTCAGGACGATTCAGACAGTGTTGCCGAATTAAGCGCTGGCTTGCTAAGTCAGCATGGCGAAGCCATGCGCAAGACAGCCTTCAAGGGGCTCAATCATGCAGGCGCATGCAGGCAGAAGAGAAGAGCAGGCACTTACCGGCCGGGACGTATCCGGTGCGACCGAGTGGAATGCGAGACACACGATGACGCTCCAATCTGAAGATTGCCGGCCGGGAGCAGAGAGAGGACTTACTCCCGTCCTCGGCGGAACCACGAACGAGCGCAGGTGGTACGCCGTCTTCACCCTGCCGCAGAATGAGAAGTCGGCTGCGAAGCAACTTGCCTTGCGCGGGGTTGAGGCCTTTCTGCCAACTTACGAGACGGTCAGAGTGTGGAAGAACCGCCAGCGTGTACGCACGGTGCTGCCACTGTTTCCTACCTATCTGTTTGTTCGCATCGACTGCAGGCAGCGCGGCAGGGTACTGGAGTCGCCCGGCGTCCTCCATATCGTTGGCAACAGCCGGGAGCAGGTTTCGGTTCCCGATGCGGAGATCGAACTGCTTCGCTCCGGCGTCCGCGGCAGGAACATGGAGCCATACCGGGAACTTGTGGTGGGCAAAAAGGTCCGCATCAAGAGTGGCTCCATGGAGGGTGTCGAAGGCGTTTTGGTCAGGAAGGGCAACGGTTTGCGCTTTGTTCTCGCCCTCGAGATGATCAACCAGTTTGCCGCAATCGAAGTGGATGCCGAGGATCTTGAACCCGTAGTGGAGTAATGTCTTCGCGGCCGAGTCGGCTGGCTGCCAAACCCATGCGCGGACCTTGCCGCCGGAACACGGTTTCTCTTGCATTCCTGTTGTGCCGGGCGCGTTCCTCGCGTCCGGGATCGCCCACTAAAAAATCAACCGCCTAAGCCACCTCGAAAGCTTGCCGTCAATGTCCCAGCCTTGACGCGCAAGGAGCGAGAACACTCATGCCCGCCAAAAGCTCGACACAAAAAGAAAAGATTGTAGCCGCCGCATCGCAACTGTTTGCGCGACAGGGATATCACGGGACAAGCACGCGCGAAATCGCCCGTCTCGCCGATGTAAGCGAAAACACCATCTTTCGCCACTTCGAACGCAAGGAAGATCTCTTCTGGTCTGCCCTGCGCGCGCGCTGCGCGGCGATGAAGCTGCGCCGGGACGTGGCTGAAGGCATGTTGGAAGGCGACGCTCCGGAAGTGATCTTGCCCAAGATCATGGAGTTTCTTTCCGATATCCTCAACTACTCGCCGGAGTTGTTGCGGCTGATCGCCGTGGCGCTTCTGGAGATGCAATGGAAGGCCGATATTTTCTGCGACGAATGTCTCTCTCCGGCTTTTTCCGCCATCAGCAAGTACTTGGCGATGAATGTCAAGAAGGGCAAGGTCCGTAATCTCGACCCGACCATGATTACGGCGGCGATGACGACGATGGTGCTGGTGCATCCGTGGCTTTCGCGGCTGATCGATGAGGGTAACTTGTCGTATGCCGAGAGTCGCGACGCAGGGCGGGCGTACTCCCGGTTCTGGCTCGACGTGATCAGCCCGCGCCCTCTTCTCAATAAACTGCCGGTCTCATCGGCAACAACCGAGAGCGTGCGGTAACCGGCGGACCAAGATTCAGTGCATCAAAAGCAAGACGCAATTGGGAGATAGAAATGCCTGTGAGCTCGCAGTCTTCTCATAGCAATAAGGCGTATCGAATCCGGCGGCGTATTCTGTCGCATTGCCTGGACATGACAGCCTTTCTGTGCGCCTCGATCACGGCGTTCGAATTACGCTTTGACGGTACGCTGCCCGTGTACTTGCATCGTTCCATTCTTATCTCCACGTGCATCTGGGTCATCCTGCAATCGGCGGCTTTTCTTCTGTGCCGGGTCAGTTGGGATCATTGGCGGCACACGTCCACTTACGATGCGGCGCGCGTACTTCTGGCCTCGACGATAGGCGCCGGCGCAAGCGCGCTGGCCATTCCAATCCTGCTCGGGCCGTGGGGCATTCCGCGTTCGGTGTACTTTCTTGAATGGATGCTGGCCTGCCTGCTGACTTTGGGCGGAAGAACTGCCATCCGCATAGCGGTCACCATGCGGTTGCTGTACCGCACTGAAGGCGAACTGACCAGAACGCTGATCTATGGCGCTGGCAACGCGGCGTCGGCGCTCGTACTGGAGCTGCGGCAAAATGAGACGCTCAAGTGCGACGTGATTGGCCTGATCGATGACGATCCGCGCAAGGCAAATCTGAATCTGCACGGGATAAAAGTTCTGGGAACGGGGAACGGCCTGGAAGCGCTGGTGCGCAAGCACGCTATCGAGAAGATTCTGATTGCGATTCCTTCGGCGACAGGCGAACAGATGGTGCGCATTCTCAAGTGCGTTCTCGATGCGCAGGTGGAATACAAGATGGTGCCGAGCCTGGGGGAACTGATCCAGGACGCGGAACTGGGCAAGCAGGTAAGGGATGTCGCCGTCGAGGACTTGCTGGGCCGCAAGCCCGTGCGCCTGGACCAGCAGGCGATCCGCGAGCGCATTCAGGGAAAAGTCGTGATGGTGACCGGAGCCGCCGGCTCCATAGGGTCGGAAATCTGCCGCCAGATTGCCCCATTCGGCCCGCTTGCCTTGATCGGTTTCGACGAGGCGGAGACGCCGCTGTTTCAGATCGACAGGGAGCTGCACAAAGCCTTTCCGCGTCTGGCCTTTCATCCGGAGATCGGCGACGTCACGCGCCCTGACACCCTGCGGCGCGTGATGCAGAAGTTCCACCCGGCGATTCTCTACCATGCCGCCGCCTACAAGCATGTTCCGATGATGGAACGGCATGTCTTTGCGGCGGTCGAGAATAACATCTTCGGCACCTGGCAGGTTGCCGCCGCGGCAGCCAAGTACGGAGTCGAAGACTTTGTCATGATCTCGACCGACAAGGCGGTGCGGCCCACAAGCATCATGGGCGCCACCAAGCGGGTTGCGGAGTTGGTGATCCGCGCTATGCAGCAGGAGACGGGCACCAAGTTCGTGGCGGTGCGCTTCGGCAATGTGCTGGGAAGCAACGGCAGCGTGGTCCCCATCTTCAAGGAGCAGATTGCCGCCGGCGGCCCCGTGACAGTCACCGATCCGGCGATGACGCGGTATTTCATGACCATTCCGGAGGCCTCCCAGTTGGTGTTGCAGGCATTCTCCATGGGCAAGGGCGGTGAGGTGTTCGTGCTCGATATGGGCGAGCCGGTCAAGATTGTGGACCTGGCCAGGAATCTGATTCTGCTCTCCGGCCTGCAGCCGGACCGGGACATCAAGATTCAGTTCACCGGCGTGCGTCCTGGCGAAAAACTCTTTGAAGAACTGAATCTGCAGGATGAATGCCTGGTTCCGACAGCTCACGCGAAGATCAAGAGCTATGTCTGCCCCTTCGATGCCGATGTACAGAAGATCGGGGCTCGGCTGCAGGATCTGAGGCGCATCGTCGAAGCGCAGGATGTGGCGGGCCTCGCCCTGCTTCTCAAGGAGATCATTCCGGACTATCACCCCACATCGCGGCTTCTGCGCGAAGCGCTGGTGACCGCGTCCAACTGTGCCGGGAAGGCCGGCAGCCAGGAACAGCCGGGGTTTTCGGAGAGACCGGTAGAGGCCAGGCTTGCGCCGTCGCTGCTCATGAACTGAAGCTCAACGAAAAAACAGACTTCTACACCGCTCCTAGGGAACCTCTGCACAAGTCTGCGACCCGCGTCTTATTTGCATAAACTGGAAG
>CAYQOQ010000223.1:0-6112 GCA_964419175.1 uncultured Occallatibacter sp.
GCAGGTACAAATAGGCGCTCGCGCCGGCCTGACCCTTCACGCTAATTCCGCGGACTCCGATCTTTTTCACCAGCTTTTGGTTGAACGCGTCCAGCGCATCCAGCCGGTAAACCTTGTTGTGTTCCTGCTTGTGGGTGGCGGAGTAGCGCAGGATGAAGAGCGGATTGAACTCCTTCATGGACTCGACCGTGCGCGCGCCTTCCATCTTCTGCGGCTCGTCCAGGATCAGAATCGGCCGGTTGGCGGCGATCACATCAATCGGACGACGGGACTGGAAGTCGTCCAGCTCCTCATAAATTCGGCGGGCATCCTTGCCACGGGCGTTGAATGCCTGCACGTTAATGATCATCAGGTTGATGCCCGAGTCCGAGCTGAAGCTCTCCAAATTGTGCAGCGCCTTGGAATCGTAAATGAACGAGCGGACCCTTTTGCCGTAACTCTCCAGGAAATGTTCCGCCGTGTCGGCCAACGATTGGGCCACGCCTTCCCGGATTGCGATCGACGGAACGACAACAATGAACTTGCACCAGCCGTACTTTTTGTTCAGCTCGAAGATGGACTTGATGTAGCAGTAGGTCTTGCCGGTGCCGGTTTCCATCTCCACATCCAGGTTCACCGGACTCACCTTGGTCTGCTTCAGCGAATCGGAAACGGGCAAATTCTGGCGGACCTGCACGGCCTGAATGTTCTTTAGGATTGACTCAGTCGGAAGCAGCAGAGCATTATTCCGGAAACCCGAGTCCATCTCAAGGCGCGCCTGCTGGCCGGTCGCCACCCTGCCGGGATCGATCCGGTAACCCAGCCCGGTCTGTAGCGGCTGGCCATCGAAACAGTCGACAACGGCCTTCACAGCCTCGGTTTGGTAACTCTGAACCTTGAATCGGAACTTCATCGTTTTCTCTGCTTTTCTCTTTTCGTCGACTATTTCTACTCTGCAATTCGTTCCCGGAAGTCCTTATTTTTCAGTCGACCGAGCTTTTTCTGGGCTTTTTTCTCTGCAAATTACTCTTTTTTCTCTGCAAGTGTCCAACGGGGTGATCGGTCGCTGCCCATATTCCGGATCAGGCCCCCCTTCCGCCACTTCGTCAGCAAATTGTTGATTTTGGAGATCTTTTGCACTGCAGTCAGGGCCTCGCTCAACTTAGGAATAAGCATGTCATTGATTTCGGCGCGGCTGGCGCTACCGAATTCTGCCAGAAAATCGGTCAGCAGTTTGGCGTAGTGCGCATCGTCCAAGGCGCGAGTCCGGATATAGGCAGCCTTTCCGCCGGTCGCCGCCGCCACGAGGGCAGACACATGGAAATGCGGCTTCCGCCCCTCAATCAGTTTGGCGCGTTTCAGGTGAATAACCGCGCTGTCTGGAATGGGCAGTCGCTTTTGTACCCGATCCAGGGCAAAGATATCGGATAGCAGCAAATCCGTCTTCTGCATCAGCAACCGGGTATACGCGGCATCAACCACGCCACCATATATGGTTAGCTTCACCGCCCCAGCTTCCGTCAGATCGTAATCCGGCAAAGGCAGGTACCGCTTGGCCTGGCGCTCATGCATCTCGTGGATGCCATACCCCATGGTGTCGATCATGTTCAGTTCAGCCATCGCCTGCGCCAGAAATGGATTGCGATAGCGCCTCGGGGTCTTCGTGCCCGGGACATAATCGTGTGGTTGCCCCTCAAAGAACGTGCCCTCATTCTCGAAACTCAGCCGATCAGAACTCTCCGTCACCACCACCCTGCCATTGCGGCCGTAGTCCTGATGCACGATGCAGTTGTGCAGAGCCTCCAGCACGATCTTCTGGTCGTATTTCGAAATCTCGTGTGGCAACAATTCATCCTGTGGCAGCAACCGAAGCTGAATATTTCGAATGCGCTGATATAAGCGGGTTGTGTTCAGAAGAAATGGTGGCCCGAAATGCTCGTAGGCTTGTTCCGGCCCTACCAACTTCCAGACCAACTGCGCAGGATGCGGTGACAACAGCCCTGCCGACTCAGCTTTGCCCAGCAGCAGCAGCGCAGCCCGGGTGATCTGGCCATTCTGCGCAATCCGGCACCGATCAAGGAAAGCCGCCAGCGGCCAGTCCCTGACCTCGTCAGCTCTGAACCGGTTGGCGTACTTCTGTGCAAACGATTCCCGCGCCTTCTCGAGCGCCGCTTCATCCAGATCATCCACCGTCGCCGTCACCACCACCTGCGCTGTCCAGTCCTCCGCGATAGTCTGACCGCGAATTTCATCCAGCTTATCCAGTCCGAGAGAGGTCAGGCTCTCCCCGGCCCGGGCATAGTAGTGGCCCTTCCATGCGATCGGAATACCTCGCGGCGCAGGCGGAATCTCAAACAACACCACTCGACCATCCAAATGATTCAGAACGTGGATTTCTCGGACGGTGATGCTAGGCTCTGTTTCCTGAGCGATCTGTTGTTTCAAACTCTGCAATCGTTCTGCCTCAGGCCTGTAGTCCGAACCAACAACGGAACGAGTATTGTTATCCACCCCGAATACCAGCCAGGAGTGGTCTATTCCGCGCAGGTTTGCCTCATTACTCAGCGCGGAGAAATACTTTCCGATATCGCTCGTGCTGAAACCGTCCCCGCCACGCTTGAACTCCACCACCTCGTTTTCCCAAGCAGAGATCAGAGCATCCAGAGTTTTGGTAAGCGCAGCATGGTCCATTTAAATGCTCCTGACTTCAGTGTCTGGCGAGAGGAGCTTGAATATCTGGTCCACGTTGATCTTGACCGAGTCCGTGCCGTAGCTAGCGTCGCGGAAGACGGCACGAAGCGGTTTGCGCTTCGCAATCTCCTTCACCATGTCGTCCGTCAGGCCGGCATCGAAGCAGGCGGCCAGCGCGTTGGTATCCACAAAGAAGACCTGCTTGCCGGCAATGGTCTCGGCGGCAATCGGCAGCGCCAGGTCAATTCCCCAATCCACCAGCACCTGAAAGAGCAGGTCCTGCGGCGTCCGGTCTGGCTTGATGTTGTCTACCTGAGCAAGCAAGTCGCCCTGCGCGACAGCGTCGGGAGCGTAGTAGACGTCGCGCATGTTGGAGGTGTCAATCTTGAGAACGCGGAAACCGGTGTCGAGATTGGGCGCGGTCAGGGCAGTATCGGATTTGATCTTCGTGCCAGCGTTCCGAATCCTCTCTTTGCAAACGTCGGCGATGGTTTGAAGCGCGTGGCCGTTTCCAGCTTCCAAGCCTAGGGGCTCCGCAATCTGCACAGCAATCGCCCGACGATTACCGCCGTCTTCCGCGTTTAGTTCGAACGCAGCCTGCGTGAACGCCCCCGAGCCGGCAAAGAAATCGAGCACAATTGAATCCGCCGAAGTCGAAGCTAATCGCAGGATGCGCTTTAGCAACCGTGTCGGCTTAGGGGTTTCGAAGGTGGAGTCAGAATCGGGGAACCGCACTAGTGAAAGAAGTTCCTTTTTTGCATCCTGAGTATGCCCGACCTCGCTATAGGTCCAAAGCGTCTGGGGAACGCGCCCTTGCTTGACTTCAGAAAGGAACCTCTTTATGGCAGGGACGTTGTTACCATCCGTACCCCACCAAATCCTGCCATCCCGATCCAGCTCTTTGAAACGCGGTTCCGAATATCTCCAATAAGTTCCCGGCGGAGGTCCTTCTAAGCGGCGACCAGACGGGCAGGTTATCGAGTACGTACCTTCACTGTAATAGTTACGGGCCGACAAATCACCAGGCTTCCAGTCCCCCCTGGGGTCGCCGTCAGGGTTGGAGTAGCGAGCTTCCATTTCCGCAGTACGCGGCAAGAGATTTGGGGTCCATGCTTCCCCGTCTTTCGCATAGACCACAATGTAGTCATGATCCTCTGAGAAATGTCGTGCTGAATTCTTCGGCGAATACACTTTCTGCCAAATCAGCGTAGCCACGAAATTCTCGGAGCCAAACACTTCGTTCATGATGAAGCGCAAATTATGAACTTCGTGATCCGCAATGCTCACGAAAATCGCGCCGTCATCTCGCATCAGGTTCTTGGCCAACCGGAGGCGAGGATAAAGCATTGACAGCCAATCGGAGTGGAAGCGTCCATTTGCATCGGTGTTGGCTACCATCCGATTGCCTTGCTCATCCTTTTGATTCGACCTTAGGAAATATGTGTCGGAGTCTTCTGCGAAGTCGTCCTCGTATATGAAGTCGTTTCCCGTGTTGTACGGCGGATCAATATAGATGAGCTTGACCTTGCCGAGGTACGTCTCCTGCAGCAGCTTGAGAGCTTCCAGATTGTCGCCTTCGATGAAGAGGTTCTTCGTTGTGTCGAATTCCACGCTCTCTTCGCGGCAGGGTCGTAACGTCTTGGCGATGGGCGCATTCGCGGCGAGAATAGCCTCCCGCTTGCCCGGCCAGTCGAGGTGATACCGCTCCCGCGGTCCATCCACAATCGTCCCGGAGAGTTCCTGCCGCAGCTGGTCGAAGTCGATGGCGCGCGTCAGCTTGCCGCTCTCGTCCGTGGCCTCGGTCACGCAATTCGGAAACAGCGCGGCAATCTTTTCCACATTTTCGCCGGTCAAGTCAGGCGTGTGCATCTTCAGCTTTTCCATGTCGTTACCCCTAGACTACCGAACTGCGCCCTGAGTCGCGGAGCCATCTTAGCAATTCTTGCCTCAGCGAGTTCCTTTACCTCCTCATACCCGAAGCCGCAGTGCCGGAGATGTCCATACGCGAAGCTGATATGGTTCGAGATCGCTTTCGCGGCCTGGGCGATGTGGGGCTCGAGGTCAACACCCTGTACGGCCGTATCGGTCAGCAGGTCGCCGAGGACGCTCAGTTCGGCATCGCTGAGGTAAAGTGGCTGCCCTGTGTGCGGATCCCGAAAGTAGCCAACTTCGATTTCACCGCTATCGTGACCGTCGCCGCAAAAAATCCGCCCATAACTGATTTCGGTGGAGATCTCTCGCGGAGGATTCCTATGGGGAAAATCTCTGGTTGCGTTCCGGAGTAGCTCTTCAGAGAAGCGTGCATATCCGGGCGACTTGCCATCGGCAGGATACTGGACGGTTGTTTCACCAAACCGGAAGGATGCCATGACTGGCGTGACCTCAAGAAAGATGATCCAGCATTTGTCCCGTTCCGGATTTTGAAACCGGAGCAGATCCTCTTTAAGCCGGAGAATGTCTTTACCGCGGATGGTGAATTGAACGCTCATTGCGGGTGTCCCTCATTGTTGCGCGGCTGCAATCAACTCATGCGCCTGCCGTAGCCTGGCATTGATTTCCACTTTGCGATTGAACTGGCTCTCCCTGCGCAGGGCGGCTTCAAGCCGCCGTATCTCCCGTCCATAACCGCGAATGGCCTTGCCGCGCTCGATGGCAGCGGCGAGGGTTTCCCCGGCATGGGTTGCGATTGCCAACGGGCTTGCCTGCATGTGCCGGAGCAGCATCTGTTCGTAAAGCGAGGCAAGATCAAGCGCGACCGGAAGCTCCAGGCGCGCGGCATCGGTTGGCTGCCAGGGCGTGTGGAAGTAGCTTTCAAGGACCGGAACTCCCGAACTGCCTTCGCTGGGGCGTTTGTACGCGGCGGCGAAGCGGACCTGACCGTTGAACGTCAACTCGAAAAGCAGCCTCCAGGGGATGGCGCGATCGAGCGAGCGCAAAACATCTTCCTTGAGTTCCCCCGCCTTAAGCGCAATCTCAAACACCTGAATGCCTTCGATCCCATCGCGACTGGGAAGATTGACTGTCTCCGAAATCAGAACGTTGCGCCAGACGATCTGCTCCACCTGGGAGACAAAGTGCCGGCGAACCGCATTCGATGGCTGCGCATTGCCGTAGACCTTGCTCTTCGGCAGAATGCGATCTTTGCGGGTCCGTTCAGGGTACTGGAACATCTTCGATTACGCCTCTGTCCCGCAGGGCTCTACCACCAGGAACGCGATCAGCTCGAAATCATCGATGCCGGCCGCGGGCCCGGTGGAGATGCTCGACTTTTGGCCGGAAAAGAGCCCATCAAGCTCCTTTTCCTCGCCAGTATCTACGATGGAGCGAATGGCCGCGGTCAGCAGATTCGAATAGGTGCCCATCTCGCGCCCATCCTGCGTGCGTTCATTGAACGGCTGATAAACGCTCAGGATCGGCTCGGCACATGGCTTGGCGGCGGAAC
>CAYQOQ010000224.1:0-6109 GCA_964419175.1 uncultured Occallatibacter sp.
AGGCATGAACAGTTCCACCCCGTTGGCGTGAGCTTGTTCGATGTCGACCGTGTGCCGCGCCAGCACGCGCGCCGAGCCGATGCCGCGCGTGCAGGCATAGAGCCACAAGGCCAGCAGCAACCTAGGATCGGTCGCGTCGCGGCCCGCCACGCCGCGGCGAGCCTGGATCGGCTCATAAAATGGCTTCAGATCCAACCGCTCAACCACCCCCTGCAGCATCCGAACCGGATGGGTCGCCGATACCAGGTCGTCCGGACAGGTTGCCATCATGGCCATCTGCAGTCGCTGCGGCTGCCGCAACCTAACCGACGCCAGTTCCACCCGCTCTCGATCCACCAACGACTCGCCATATATACTCATAACTATATTACATATCAACAAGATAGACTCTTATCATTTCAGCGATGGCGACGCTGAATAAAGTCACAGCCTCTCAGGATGACAACTGCGTTTTGCTGCTAATTTCTGAGACAGGACACTAGTAGGCTTGGAGTTGGTCCAGGGGCAGGCGGACGCGGAAGCATGTGGAGCCGGGTTCGGATTTAACGCTTAGATGGCCGCGATGCTTGCGGACGATGCGCATGGCGTTGTCGAGGCCGAGACCGAGTCCCTGGCCGGGGGCCTTGGTGGTAAAGAAAGGCTCGAAGATGCGCTCCTGCAGCTCGGGCGGAATGCCGGGGCCGGTGTCCCAGATTTCTACCAACAACATTTCCCCTTCGAGCCGGCAGGCGATGCGCAGACGGCCGCAGTTGCCGAGCGCGTCGAGGGCGTTTTCCATCAAGGCGGTCCAGACCTGGTTGAGTTCGCCGCCGTAGGCGTTGATGCGGGGCAGGCCGGGCTCGTAATCGCGTTCGATTTCGACATTTGTCACGTGCGACTGGAGCATTTGCACGGTGGCGTCGAGGCCGGCGGGCACATCCACTTCGAGGATGGGGGCGCGGTCCATGCCGGAGTAGGCCTTGACGGCGTCGATGAGGTCGAAGATGCGGGCGGTGGAGTGGGACAGCGTCTGGACCGAGCGCGAGGAGCGGAGATAGCGGGCAAAGAACTCGAGCGAGACGCAGGTTTCATTGACGCCGCCGAGCAGCGCGTGTAACCGGTCCAGATCGGCGACCGTAACCCCTTGTTCGACCAATTGAGGCACAATCTCCCAGGGGTCGGGGCAGCCCAGGCCGGTGAGCCAGGCACGGATCGATTCCTCGCTGGCGATGAAGGCGAGGGCGTTCGTTTCGTGAAGCTGGTCGGGGAGATGGGCGGTACGGCTGAGGATCTCCTCTTCCCAGGCTTGAATGCCGCGGATATTTTCTTCACTCAGGCAGAGGTTGACGAGCTTGAAGCGGTTCTGGCGGTTCGTGCTGAGGGATTCCGCCAGGCTGGTGGCAGCGCTTTGGGCGGCGGAGGCCGGGTTGTTGAACTCGTGGGCAAGGTTTCCGGCGAGCTTGCCGAGCGCGGTGAGTTTCTCGGCCTGCTGCTCGATGCGGGTTACCTCGCGTACGCGGTCGAGCAGTGTGGAGACCACGCGCTGGGTCATGGAGGGGATGGCCTGAAGCATCTCCGGGAAGATGGTTTTGGGGACGAGCAGCGCCCAGACCGGCGTGATAGCGAAGCCCTGGCCGCCGTAGGTTTTCATGCGTGAGAAGGGAAGCACGCCGGTCATTTGCCCAGCGCGGCCGATGAAGAGGGCCATGGGGCCGCCGTGCTGGCGGCGGACATGGATCTCGCCCTTGAGGATAAGGATCATGTTGGCGACTGGAGCGCCTTCTTCAAAGAGCACGTCGCCAGTGTTGGCGATGTACTCCTGACCGTGGCGGGCGAGCCAGAGGCGGTCTTCCAGAGGTAGACCATGGAGCGGGCCGATGCGGTTGACAGCTTCGGCGATCTCTTCGACCGGGGTGGGTGTGGCGGGCGCGGTGACGGCTGGGGAGAGCATCGGCGGACCTCCGGGCGAACAGATTCAGGATAGCCGATTTGGAGGGACGGGGGAGCGGGTGGAGGAGACGCGGTTGTTTGACTGCTACTTGGGTTGAATCAGGAGCGCGGGTTTGGCGAGGAGCGGTTCAGGCGCAAGAGTATGTTTGCTCAGCCTCTTCTTGAGCTGCATGGCGCCGGCAACGGCGAGTACGAGGATGGCAGGCTCGATGGGCTGACGGTAGTCCATCAGCGGGTGGGTTATGTAATACGTGAGCGGGAAGACGCAGATGAGCACCAAGTAAGGCAGAGCGGCTGCCCGGTTGACGCGCAAGAGGTGGCGCAGACCGAAGAGCATCAGCAGCGTCACGCAGCTCACCTGAAAGATGTTTGCCGGCTCGTACGGTTGTTCCCGGAGTTCCTTGGCGGAGAGACTCCAGTAGCCGGTCCAGTAGTAAAAGGCTCTGTGCATTGTTTTTTTGATGGGGAACATGGGGTGCTCGCGGATGTAGGCGATGGCGAGTTGGCGCTTCTCGGCGAGGAAGGCGGGCTCGCCCATGGCGAGCCATTTGCGCATCTCGTCGGGGTTGCTGGATGGATGAGCGAAGCTGGGATCGAGCGAGGCGTCGCCGGTGTTGTCGTCGTAGACCTCGAGCCAGAAGTTGTCGCGGACGGGGCACAGGATGCCGAGAGCGCGATAGTTGCGCACGGTCCATGGGGTGAGGACGGCAATCGCCGCGAGAGTGGTTAGAACGCCTTTCACGAACCAGCGATTGCCGGACTTATAGACCTGGTAGAGTGCGAGGGCCAGCAGAAACGGCAGCGTGGAAAGCACGGAGGGGTTTGACAGCGCGGTAACGCCATAGAGCGTGCCCCAGCCCAGCCATGCAAAGGGGCTCTTGAACCGATGGATTCGTTGCGCGATGCAGAAGCAGGTGGTGAAGAGGAGTCCGGTCAGAGAGTATTCCCAGACGCGGCCTGCGGAGAAATAGATGGCAAAGGGATAGAAGGCCCAGACGCATGCCACGATGATAGCGGCGCGTGCTCCCAGAGAGTATTTGGCGCTGAAGTAAACCGGGATGCAGGTGAGGGAGGAGAGCAGGCTATTGATGGAGAGAATGACGAATGCGGAAGTGAGCGAGTAGATGCCGAAGAGGCGGAAGACGAGGGAAAGGAGCGTGGGATAAAGCGGAGGCTGCATGGCCGTGGGGCCGCTCCAGGGAAAGTAGGGCGAACTGAATCCATGGCCGCTGGCAAGGGCGCGCGCAACCCAACCCATCTCCCAGCCGAACGCTTCGTAGAATTTGTCGGCGTCGGGCAAATCGCGATAGGTGAAGCAGACGACCACGAGGCGAATGGCGAAGGCGGCAAAAATGATGAAGGGAAGGAGCGAGCGCGCAGTTCGCTTCTGTGTCTCTAGGGCGGGTGGCGTAAGGATAGGAGCCATGATCTCCGTTTCGACGGGGACGAGGTGAAGCAAAGCCGAACCCGCTCTATTTATGTTAATAGACGCGAATCGTCGAGAGGCAATTACGCTCCAGAGAAAAACGAGGATAAGGCCCGTGCGGGGGCTGACTCAGGTTGCGGCATGGCAATTGCATGAACGGCAAATGGTTGCCGATTGTCCGTCTTTTGGCACCGCCCCTACGGGGCTCTTTGGCACATTACGGCCCCAAACCCCACGCTACCACCCCAAGAAACAAAGACCGTTTCTTGGGGACCCCGGTGAAGCTACGGTCGCTCAGAATGACAGTCATCTTATTTATCAAGTATTTACCATGTGCATTATATGTCGATACGGCCTAGTGGTGAGTCAGAAGTTCGTGTTATGAATCGGGGGAATTCAAAAGCGGATTCTTCGCTCACCACCCCCAAACTGAGGAACGTTTGGGGCCCCGTTCGCTCAGAATGACAGCCGCAATTATGGTATGAACTTCATGACAGCCGTGATTATGTTATGAACTTCCGACTCGGGATACTAGAATGCGTATGGTCGGTTTAGACTGGGCGGGTAGAGAGTTTGGCGCACATGCAAGTACTGGCGGGATGGCGATCGATGAAGAAGGCAGTTGCTGTTGCATTTTTGTTGTCCGCGGTTTTGGCGGCTGTTACGAGCCGGGCAGATGGTCAATGCGGGCAGCCCGCGCGATGCGCCGCAGTGTATGAGCTGCGGGGGGAGCGGCTGGCGGCTCGTTTTCAGGCCGGGGATGGCGGGCTGAAGGTTGTGGCCGTTGTGGACCGGAACAGCAAGGCAATGCTTAAACCGGGTGAGGCGTTCAGCCTTTTGCTGCGCGATGGGCGCGTGATTTCGGCATCGCAACTTAGTGTCTATGCACCGCCTGTGAAGGAAACAGTTGCGCCCGATGCGAAAGCGTCGCGCGCGGCCGAGCGCGTGGCGGGGCGAAGGCTATGCGCCGATCTGAGTACGACGAACAACCTGCTGACGGTGCACTGGTGCGCGGTGTTGCGTGGCGGCGCGAACTATCTGCGCCAGGAGGTTACGCTGAAGGCCGGGGCGCAGCAGGCGGATATTGCCGAGGTGCGCATGTTCGACTTCGATGCGCTAGGCGCGGAGGTTGTGGGGAAGGTTCCAGGATCGCCGATTGTGCAGGGGAATTTCTTTTTCGGGTTTGAGTCTCCGTTGTCGGCAAGCGCGGTGAATGAAGGGCGGGCGACGGCGATTCTGAAGCGCGTGCTGCCGCTGGAGGCGGGGAACTCGATTACGTATTCGTCGGTGATCGGAGTGGCGGCTCCGGGGCAGATGCGGCGAGATTTTCTTGCGTATATCGAGCAGGAGCGGGCGCATCCTTACCGGACTTTTTTGCATTACAACTCGTGGTACGACATTGGCTATGGGAACCGCTTCGATGAGGCCGCGGCGCTGAATCGCGTACATGCCTTCGGCGATGAATTGGTGACGAAGCGCGGCGTGACGCTGGACTCGTTTCTGTTTGACGACGGGTGGGACGATACGGAGACGTTGTGGCACTTCAACTCCGGACTGCCGCATGGATTCACGAAAGTTCACGAGGCGGCGGAGCGGTATGGGTTCCCGATCGGCGTGTGGCTCTCGCCGTGGGGTGGCTACTCGACGGCGAAGAAGCAGCGCATTGCGGCGGGCGAGAAGGCCGGCTACGAGACAGTGAAGGGCGGGTTTGCGCTGTCTGCGCCGAAGTACTACAAGCTGTTCGAGACGACGTGCCTGGAGATGATTTCGAAGTACGGCGTGAACCAGTTCAAGTTCGACGGGACGGGGAATGCGAGCACGGTGTTTCCCGGGAGCCTGTTCGATAGCGACTTTTCAGCGGCAATTCACTTGATCGAACGGTTGCGGCAGCAGGAGCCGAACATCTTTATCAATTTGACGACGGGTACGCTGCCTTCGCCGTTCTGGCTGCGGACTGCGGACTCGATCTGGCGGGATGGGGACGATCATAATTTCGATGGCGTGGGGAGCTGGCGGCAGAAGTGGATTACGTACCGCGATGAGCAGACCTATCGCAATATCGTGGTGGGCGGGCCGCTGTATCCGCTGAATTCGCTGATGCTGCACGGGATTATTTACGCGCAGAAAGCGCAGCATTTGGATAGCGATCCGAATAACGATTTCAAGGACGAGGTGCACAGCTACTTTGGTACGGGAACGCAGTTGCAGGAGATGTACGTCACGCCGGGGCTGTTGACGAAGGAAAACTGGGACGATCTTGCAGAAGCGGCGAGGTGGTCGCGCACGAATGCGCCGGTACTGAAGGACACGCATTGGATTGGTGGCGATCCGGGAAAACTCGAAGTGTATGGATGGGCTTCGTGGACGCCGGCGAAGGGAATTGTTGTGCTGCGGAATCCGTCGGACAAGGCGCAGGAGTTTTCTCTCGATGTGGGCAAGGCGTTCGAGTTGCCGGTTCATGCGGAGCGGAAGTACCTGGCGCATAGTCCCTGGGCTGCGGATAAGGAGAAGGCTGCGATCAAGCTGCGGGCGGGTGAGGAGCACAAGTTTGTTTTGAAGCCGTTCGAGGTGGTGGTGTTGGATTGCGAGCTGGGAATATAGAGGGCAGGGAACTGGGAGCAGAAACTGCTTGGTTGGGTGCCTCGCGGACCCCACCCTAGGCCTATGACAACATAAATTCGTACATTGAGTTTGTCCATTCCCAGGTCCCAGAATCGGGACCTGGGGCACCCAGCGTTGGTACAACTTCAAGCT
>CAYQOQ010000225.1:0-6075 GCA_964419175.1 uncultured Occallatibacter sp.
TGGCCGCCTTCCACAGCGCAAAGTCGCGCGCCGAGTCCTTCTCGTACTCGTCCACATCCACCCGAGCGCCGTCTTCCATCCCGCTCAGGTCTTTCTTGCTCAGCTTGCCGTACTCGGGAAACGCCGCCAGCCGGAAGTACCAGCTTCCATCCTCTGTCTTGTAAGCCGCGCCCTCGGCAGCCAGCTTCTGCACAAGCTCCACCATCTTCTGAATGTGCTCGGTGGCTCGCGCAAGCTGCTCCGGCCTCTGCACCCTCAGCGCATCCAGGTCTTCAAGAAACGCCTCCTCGAACGGCGCAGTGTACTCCTGAATCGAAACCCCAGCCGCCGCCGCATTGCGAATGATCTTGTCGTCGACGTCCGTAATGTTCATCACGTGCCGCACCGGCATTCCGGTCAGCAGAAGAAAACGCCGCAGCACATCGATAGCTAGAAACGTCCTGAAATTACCGATATGCCCGTAGTCGTAGACCGTTGGCCCGCAGGCATACATCCGCAGAGCCTTGCCGTCCGAAGCCACAAGCGGGTCGAGTTGTCCGGAGAGAGTGTTAAAGAGGCGGAGAGTCATCGATCTTTCGTCTTGCACGAAACAGGTTCAAAATGGGCGCTTTTCGGCCCTTTTGATTGTAGCAATTCAGGCGTCCGGGATTCGTCGCGACTGAATTCGCACCTGCCGCCCACCAGCCCGTCTGCCCGATAATCGTACTATGCCTGAAACGCCAGGAGCCAATCCCATGCAGCTTGAATATTTCGTCGTAGACGTCTTCACCGAAACTGCGCTCAAAGGCAATCCGCTCGCCGTCGTCATGAATACCGCCGCCCTCACAACCGAGCAAATGCAGGCCATCGCCCGCGAATTCAACCTCTCCGAAACCACCTTCATCGAGCGTCGCCCGCTCGAACAGGAACGCACCGAAGGCGTCCGCCTCCGCATCTTCACCACCCAGGAAGAACTCAACTTCGCCGGCCACCCTACCCTCGGATCAGCCAGCGTCCTCAAGGTCCATGCCCCTGAAACCCTCCACGGCGATACAGTAACCTTGGCCGAGAATGTAGGCCCAGTCCCGGTCCGCTTCAGTGGTCAGGGGCTCTTCGGCGAGATGACGCAGCGCGATCCAAAATTCGGCGTCGAACTCGACCCCGCTGAAGTCGCACGTCTCATCGGCCTCGAACTCGCCGATCTCGACCCCACGCTTCCCCCACAGGTCGTCTCCACCGGTACTGCCTTTGCCATCGTCGCCCTGCGCTCGGCCGATTCCCTCAAAAATCTCAGGGTCAACCAGCAGCAAGCCACCCCTTGGCTGCGAGAGCGCGCAGCCCGCTGGTTCTACGTGCTGGCTCCAACCGAAAACCACGGCCAGGAAAATCAGAACCCCGAATGGCGCGCACGCATGCAGTTCCACGGCGGCGAAGATCCTGCAACGGGTTCAGCCGCCGGCTGCGCTATCAGCTATCTCGTAGCGCGCGGTGCAGTGCCATCGGCGAGCTCAATTCACGTTCGTCAGGGCGTTGAGATCGGCAGGCCCAGCGATCTTTTTCTCAGCGCGCGAAGTGAAACGGCGAAGGTTGCCGATGTGCGCGTCGCAGGCAGCACCGTTCTTGTGGCAAAAGGACACCTTTTCCTGCCGTGATGCACATGCTTTCAACAGGTGTTCAACATCGCAAGTGTTAGCGATTGTTAATGCTAGCTGTTTTCCACTTGTTTCACGCGAGTTTTCAGCTCGCTCTTCGCCTCACATTCTCTCTTTTCACCGCCCCCCGACACTCGTACTCTTGCCATTCATAGCAGCAACGCAATAGTTGTTTAACTGGTTTTACTGCTTTGGCAACAAGCGTAGCAACAAACACTTGGTATTTGACTGCGGCGTAAGACTGGCCTGGCGCGGATCGCTTGCCGGTTGCTTCTCCGAGCGATAGTCGCGCCCGCCGGGGTGCGAGTCATCGCGCGAGACAATCGGGGGTCGTACGACAAGCATTCGGGAGGAAAGGGCCGTCTCGATCTCAGTTACGGGACCGGGCAATCCAACACAAAGACTCGCCAGCAGAGCGGGCCGTACGGAGTATTGCTTGGCACAAACTACACTTAACCCCGACGAAGGAGCGGAATTCCAGATCATGCGGCCTAAGAAAGTAATACTTTGCGTAGACGATAACGAACAGGAACTTTCTGTCATGAGTTTCATGTTGGCAACCAACGGATACAGGGTGGTCACAGCGATCAGCGGTCAGGAGGCAATCAGCATCTTCGCCGCAATGCAGGTGGACTTGGTGCTTGCCGACTTCGCTATGCCGCAAATGAACGGGCATCAGTTGGTCAACCGGCTCAAACAGATTGCAGGCCACGTCCCCATGATCCTCCTGGGCGACCCGCAGCTCATGAGCGGACAGATTCATGCCGCCGACGCGCTGCTTGCCAAAAAGAACTGCTCCCCCCAAGAACTCCTCGAACGCATCAAAATCATGAGCGCGCGCAAGCGCGGCCCTAGAAAAGGCACTCTGCGCCAGGTGCAGGTCACCGAGCTAGCCGCCGCGTCCTGAGAATCCGTGGCCAGGAACCGGTAGCCACAAGGCTCCTCTCCTCGATCTCCCATCTCCCGGCTTGGAATCGATTCCTCGTCCCCTTGAATTGGGATCTGTCTCTTCGCCACGGCGGGCAAAAGCTGCTCGCCGGGACCCAGGGACGCCGAGGCATCCTGAATGACTTCCTTCAGCAAAGATTCTCCTCTTGACGACCGGGGTCACCTATCGTCATACTCGCCAACGTGCCGGGTCTCGCAGAATCATTTCGCTGCCAGCGGCAGTAGGCCTTTATGGATCTCGTAATCGTTCGTCTTCTTTTTGTTGCCCTGCTTGCCGGGGTATGCTATTTCCTTCGTCCTTTTGGTATCCCAACGGGGTGGATGGGCGCGGTCGCCGGGGCTCTGGCTGCCGGCGCGGTCATTGTCTTCGAGTTCCGCGTCCGCGCTCTCAGCCTGCGACGGTTGATAGGGGCAGTCGCAGGCTCCGTGCTGGGTATCTTCGGGGCGGCTCTGTTTTGCCTCGTCCTGCGCTCAGCGCCGCTTAGCAACGCCAGCTCCGCCGTACTCCAGATCTTCGTCCTGCTCTTGATGACCTATGTCGGCCTGCTCGTTGGCGCCAGCAAGGGCGACCTGCTCAACCCCGCCGCCCTCGGCACCATCTTCGCCAGCGACCGCCCCTCGCGCCGCAGCTCCAAGGTCCTCGACACCAGCGTCATCATTGACGGTCGCATCGCCGACATCGCAGAAGCCGGCTTCATGGACGGCATGATCGTCGTCCCCGAGTTTGTCCTCCGCGAGCTGCAGACCGTCGCCGACTCCACCGACGGCTCCAAGCGCCAGCGCGGCCGCCGCGGACTCGACATGCTCCAGCGCATGCAGTCCAATACCGCCATTCAGGTCCAGATCGTTCCCGACGACTTTCCCTCCATCCGCGAGGTCGACCTCAAGCTGCTCGAGCTGGCCAAGAAGTGGGAGGCCAAAGTCGTCACCAACGATTTCAACCTGAACAAGGTCGCCCACCTGCACCACGTCGAGGTGCTCAACATCAACGACCTTGCCAACGCCCTCAAGCCCGTCGTCCTGCCCGGCGAAAAAATGACCATCGTCGTCCTTAAGGAAGGCAAGGAGTACAACCAGGGCGTCGGCTATCTCGACGACGGAACCATGGTCGTTGTCGATCACGCCCGCAAGCTCATCGGCAAGTCCGTCGACATCTCCGTCACCAGCGTCCTCCAGACCGCCAGCGGCAAAATGATCTTCGGCAAGCTGGATGAGCCCGGCCGCACCGGCGAACTGGCCTAGTGTCCTGTCTCCAAAGTTCATTCCATAAATGCGGCCATTCTTCACGCCATCGCGAGGCTGTCATCCTGAACGGAGCGGAGTGAAGGATCTGCTTTTGTCCTTACCTCCTCCCTCCGCAAAAACCAAAGATTCATGTCAATAACTGTCAGAGACAGGACACTAGCGCCTGTTCGCAATCATGAGCGGGTACCGTGCGTGCATTGCCCCATCCTCGCACTCTTTCCTTGGCGCAAAGGTGGGAAACCGTCACACTATTTGAGAACCGGAGTCTCAGTACTTCTGCATCTTCGGGTCGATCTCGTCGGCCCACGCCAGAATTCCGCCCGCCAAATTCACAACCTTCGCATACCCGGCCTGCGACAGAAACTCCGCAATTCGTTGGCTGCGGCCGCCAGATTTGCAATGCACCACGATCTCCCGCTCGCGGTCGATCTCGGCCAGTCGTTGCGGTACATCGTTCTGCGGAATCAGCTTTCCGCCGATGTTGGCAATCTGATACTCGAAAGGCTCGCGCACGTCGAGAATAAATACATCTTCACCCGCGTCCAGGCGGCGCTTCAGTTCCTTCACGCTCAGCTGTGGAATTCCGTTTTTCAAACCTGTCTCCCCTTTTGTTTTCGGCTCAATGCCGCAGAACTGTTCGTAGTCAATCAGCTTGGTAACCGTCGGGTTCGCGCCGCATACCGGGCACTCCGGATTCTTGCGCAGCTTCAACTCGCGGAAGCGCATATTCAACGCATCCACCAGCAGCAGCCGTCCCACCAGCGATTCGCCCTTGCCTAGAATCAGCTTAATCGCCTCGGTCGCCTGAATCACCCCCACCAGTCCCGGCAGAATACCCAGCACGCCTCCCTCGGCGCAACTCGGCACCAGACCCGGCGGCGGCGGCTCGGGATAGAGGCACCGGTAGCACGGCCCCGCTTCGGTAGCAAACACGCTCGCCTGACCCTCAAACCTGAAAACCGATCCGTACACATTCGGCTTGCCCAGCAGCACGCACGCATCGTTCACCAGGTAACGCGTGGGAAAGTTGTCCGTACCATCCGCGACAATGTCATAGTCCTTCAGAATGCCAAGAGCATTGGCGCTCGTGAGCCTCGTCTCGTGCTTCACCACGTTGAGCGCCGGATTCAGCGCAAGCAGCTTCTCCTCCGCCGAGTCCAGTTTCCTGCGTCCGATGTCTTTGGTCGAGTGGAGAATCTGCCGCTGCAGGTTGCTCGCATCCACAACGTCGAAGTCCACCAGCCCCAGCGTGCCAACGCCCGCCGCGGCCAGATACAGCGCCAGTGGCGAACCAAGCCCGCCCGTCCCAACGCAAAGCACCCGCGCCGCCTTCAGCCGCCGTTGTCCCTCCATCCCCACCTCGGGCAATATCAGGTGCCGCGAGTAGCGCGCCAGATCGTCCGTCGTCAATTCGGGGAGTGGATCGAGTGAAGGCATCGTCTTTTAGATGATACGTATCGGCATTTCGATTGCAGCGCAAAAAAAGAAGCGGCCCGGAAAACTCCAAAGCCGCTTCTGCGTGTTGAAGGTGTGTCCAAGAACTACGGCTTCTTCTCATCCGCGGCAGGTTTTGCCGCCGGCTTGGCTATCGGCTTCGGCTTCCAGAAATCCGGATCGGCCTTGATCCACTCGTCGGAGACATAGCTCATCTTGGGGTTGATTGAGAACAACTCCGAGCGCGAATAATCCACCGAGGCCGTCATGAGCTCGCGGAATTCCTTCATGCCATCTTTGCCAAGTGCATCCATGAACTTCTTGTTCTCGGCGAAGCCAGTGTCGATGTCGGCCATGGAATTGTCCGCGCTCAGCGCAACGTATTCGCCCTCCTGAGTGCCATAGGCTATTTCGTACATCGACCAGTGCGCGCTCGTGCCGGCTTTGTCGTGCGCATCCTTGACGATCTTCGCCAGCTTTTCCCAGTCCTGCCTGTGTCCGGGCTTCACATGGAAGACCGAAATCTCCATGTACCGCGCGTGGATCAGGTCGGGCCGTGGTTTGTAGCTCAGGTCTTTGTCGAACGTGTAGACCAGCGAGTCGACTGAATCCAGCAGTTCGCCGTCGACAACGCTGGCACGCTCCAACTCGGCGCCCAGGGCAGGACTGTTGTCCACCAGTTTGTTGTCCTTTTCCCATTCGGCAAACGAGCCATACAGGGTCAGGAACAACGACCGCGACTTGCCCGACAGCGAAGTCAGGCCAACGTAGTACGCGGGGAACTTGGCTTTCGTCATGGCTTGGACAAAGGCGCTCT
>CAYQOQ010000226.1:0-5996 GCA_964419175.1 uncultured Occallatibacter sp.
CGCCCATGCGATGCGGATCGTCTGTGAGCGAGTATTGCGTCTTGGCGATGCAGACAGGCAGCCCGGCAAAGCCCCACTCCGCAAAGAGCGCAAGTTTCTTCTGCGCCAAGTCACTCAACTCGACGCTGCTGGCGCCGTAGACCAGGGTCGCGATCTTGTTGATCTTCTCTTCGGCCGTTTCTTCGAGCGTATAGATGGGGTGGACGCCGGGCAGGTGGTTCTCTTCGACAATGCAAGACACCTTTTCCGCCAGGCCCACAGCGCCCAGGCCGCCCTTGGCAAACGCCTCGACAAAAGAGCAGGGAACCGACAGGCTGCGGCATTCCGCGGCAATCGCTTCCAGTTCGGCCTGCGTGTCGGAGGGGAAGCGATTGATGGCTACGACCACGGGAACGCCGTAGCGGCGCAATGTCCCGATGTGGTGGTCGAGGTTGGGCATTCCGGCCTCGAGCGAGCCCTCGCCCTGGCCGCGCAGGCTTTGCACCGTCGTCACCAGCACGGCCACAGCCGGTTCAATGCCTGAGGTGCGCATCACGATGTCAAAATACTTTTCGGCTCCCAGGTCGGCGGCAAAGCCGGCTTCGTTCACCACGTAGTCAGCCAGGCGAAGCGCCATTTGCTGCGAGAGCACGGAACTGGTGCCATGGGCGATGTTGGCGAAAGGGCCAGTATGCACGAAGGCGGGAGTGCCCTCGGTTGTTTGGACTAAATTGGGCAGCAAAGCGTCGTTCAGCAGAGCCATCATGGCGCCGGTCGCCCCCAGCGCTTCGGCAGTCACCGGCCGTCCAGCGCGGGAGACGCCCACCACAATCGCATCCAGGCGGCGGCGCAGATCGGCGCGGCTCGAAGCCAGCCCCAGAATGGCCATGATCTCCGACGCGGCCGTGATTACAAAGCCGGTCTCGCGATTCGCGCCTTCGCGCGCCTCTTTGTCCTTTGGTCCGACGGCGACGGCAACGCGGCGCAGGGCCCGATCGTTTACGTCCAGCGCGCGCGGCCAGGTCACCTGATCGGGATCGAGATCCAACTCATTGCCATGAAAAATGTGCGAATCCACCATGGCGGCCAGCAGGTTATGTGCCGCGGTGATGGCGTGGAAGTCGCCATGGAAGTGCAGATTGATCTTCTGGCTGGGTTCCACCTGGGAGAGCCCGCCGCCTGCCGCTCCGCCCTTGAGGCCGAAAACGGGGCCCAGCGAGGGTTCGCGCGAGGTCACAATGGCTTTTCGGCCGATGCGTTGCAGGGCCTGGCCCAGACCGATGGCGACGACGGTTTTTCCTTCGCCGTGTGCGGTCGGTGTAGTGGCCGTGACCAGGATCAGCTTGCCACGCACCGGAAAGGCCGCATTGTCAAGCAGCTCCAGCTTGAGCTTGGCGCCATAAGCGCCGATGGACTCATAGTGTGAAGGCGAAAGGGAAAGCTTTTTTGCAATTTCCTCAATGGGTATAAGGGGAGTGCTCATTGGGTCTCTCCGGTCGAACAGCAGACGAAAGTGTACCCCGCAGGGCCGCCGTGTACATGTGACGGGTTGCACACAGCCCGGCCCAGGAAAAGCGGGCAACCTACCATCCGATGAGGAAACCTCAGGTTCAATTGCCCGCAGATGTTCGGTTTTTATTCGTACTGAACGGCGCGATCATCTGCCGGGCCGGGTTGCGCGGCGGACTCCACAAGCCGTACGATTGGCAGGGCTTGGCCAGCGGGGCAGCCTCGTTGCCCGACGTGCAACACAGCACTCTGGACGGCGCAAGCCCCCATCGCCAACCCCACAGGAGCCTTTTCGAGTGCCTACCAGGACCATCATCGAGCCTTTTCGCATCAAGAGCGTTGAACCCATCCGCTGGACCACCCGGGAACAACGGGAGAACCTTCTGCGCGCCGCGCATTACAACCTTTTCCTGCTTCCGGCCGACGATGTTCTGATCGACCTGCTGACAGACTCCGGTACCGGCGCCATGTCCACGCATCAATGGGCCGCGGTGATGGAGGGCGACGAAAGCTACGCCGGCAGCAGGAGTTTCGACCGCTTCAAGGCGTCGGTTCAGGGCATCTTCGGCTATACACACGTGATCCCCACCCACCAGGGGCGAGCGGCGGAACGCATCCTCTTCCACGTGATGTGCAAGAAGGGCGACCTGGTGCCGAACAACACTCATTTCGACACCACGCGCGCCAATGTCGAATCGGTTGGGGCGGAGGCGGTCGATCTGCTCCTCCCTGAAGGCGGACAGCCCGAAACCCTGCTCCCGTTCAAGGGCAACATGGACGTTGCGGCGCTGGAGGAGTTGATTGTGCGCGTGGGGCGCGAGCGCGTGCCGCTGGTCATGCTCACGGTAACGAATAACTCCGGCGGCGGGCAGCCGGTATCGATGGAAAATGCCAGGGCTGTTTCCGCAGTCTGCCACAAGCACGGGATTCCGCTCTACTTCGATGCCTGCCGCTTTGCCGAGAACGCATATTTCATCAAGCTGCGCGAGCCGGGCTACGCCGACAAAACGCCCAAGCAGATTGCGCAGGAAATGTTTTCGCTGGCCGACGGCTGCACCATGTCGGCCAAAAAGGACGGTATGGCCAACATCGGCGGCTTTCTGTGCACCAACAACGACATCCTCGCGCGGCAGGAGAAGGATCTGCTGATTCTGACCGAGGGCTATCCGACTTATGGTGGCCTCGCCGGGCGCGACCTGGAGGCGATTGCGGTGGGCTTGCAGGAGGCGTTGGAGGAGGACTATCTGCGTTACCGGATCGCATCGACCGCCTACCTGGGCAACAACATTGCCGAACACGGCGTGCCCATCGTGCAGCCGCCCGGCGGCCACGCCATCTACATCGACGCCAAGGCGTTTCTGCCGCACATTCCCGCTGAGCAGTTTCCCGGTGTTGCGCTGGCCGCGGAGTTATATCTCGAAGGTGGCATTCGCTCGGTCGAAATCGGCAGCCTGATGTTTGCTTCAGCCGCTCGCATGGAGCTTGTGCGGCTCGCCATTCCGCGCCGCGTCTACACGCAGAGCCATATCGACTACGTGGTCGAGATCATCCTGCGCGTATGGGCTCGCCGCGCCCAGATCAAAGGGCTGCGGCTCACCTACGAAGCTCCCTTCCTGCGGCATTTCACCGCGCATCTGGAGCCGGTGGACTGAAGGCTGATGCTGGTGTGGGTGGCAGTCAAATCTGCCGCTTGCACCAGTGTTACGACACCGTCCCAGCGGTATTCAGGCACCCGGAGTATCGTCCATGCCGAGTGTGTGCTGTGCAGATAACCAATTGATAACTGGCGGATCGACGGATCGGCGGTCACCCGACCATTACTCGGCTGGGACCCGGGAAAAAATTCGAGAGGCCCGCCTACCAAGTTCGATCCACGGCGTCGTGAGCAGGCCCGTAACCGCAGCCCGTGGTAGCCTGCCCTCGAAAGTTGTGGCACTCCCTTGAGGTTCTCGTTCATACTTCTAGCTGCTGTGCAAGCCAGGACTTCCTGGAGTGCTGCTTTCACGAATTCTCGGATTCGATTTTGGCGGGGATCCGCAAATGATCGACTTTGGAGAGCTTAATGGTCGAGGTTGGACGCTTGTTGCCGGAGTTTCGTCGCGGGCTGCGCTGTTTGACCTCGCAAAACTCATCGGGCCGCCATTGCCACATCCAAATGGAGAGATGGTAAAGGAGGTCAGAGTTGTGCCTGTTGAAGCGGCCAAGCGATCCACGCTCAGCTCAAGATTTGGAGCCCAGAGCTTTCCTCTCCATACGGACACGGCATTTCTCACAGTTCCAGCACGTTATCTTGTTCTCCGTGTGGTCGGGGATACGAGGCGAACCACCACAATTTTGCCTTTCCGAAGTATCATCGATGAGTTTGGAAGATCAGTAAGTGACTGGGCCGAGCGTTCTGTCTGGTATTTGCGGACGCCGTCCCATAGCACCTACTGTTCAATGAGGTTCCGCGTCAGAGACCTTGCAGGTTGGCGCTTTGACGGTCAATGCATGTTTCCTGCTAACGCTACTGCCCGACAAATGAGCGCTGCAGTACAAAATCAGACAATCCAGCAGAAGATCGAACAAATTGATTGGTCTACGGGCTGCGCAGCCGTGATATCCAACTGGACTGTTCTTCACGGCAGGGGGCCGGCACCGAATGACGAGCGGGATCGTGTCCTAGAGAGAGTCTATGTGGGGTGCGAAGAATGATCTGGGAGCGGGATCCACTTTTTGCAAAATCGAAATTATTCTTCGAACGAGCATTCGATGAGCCGCCCGAGAGCTCGCTGTACGGTCTCTGGTGTTCGCTAGGGTTAGAGCTGCTTGCGAGATCTGCGGTCGCGTCAGTCAGCCCGACCCTACTTGCTGAGCCAGACGAGGACCACAGGTTTCTTTTGTATGCACTAAATCGAGCTCCTGAAAAGACACCGCCCAAATCAATCGCGGCGTATCAGGTGTTCGCCTTATGCCAAACACTATTCGATAGCTTTTCCAAGGAGGATCTCAAAGAGGCCCAGGCGCTTGTGAATCGCCGCAACGCAGAACTTCACTCTGCGGAGGATGCTTTCGACCATTACCCCCCGAATCTCTGGCTCCCCGGGTTTTACAGAATCTGCAGAGCTCTGGTGGGTGTGCTTGGCGAGTCGTTAGAAGAGCTTTTTGGGACCGACCAGGCGAGGATTGCTGATGAAATTCTAAAGGAAAGCGAGAACGAGGCTACGTCCCGCGTGAAAGCGACCATTGCAGCCCACAAGCGCGTCTTCGATGCCAAAACGCCTGAGGAGCAACAGGCCGCGATGACGGCTGCGAGGGAGAACGCTGCGAGGCTATCTTTTGCCCATCACCATCGCGTGGCATGCCCTGCTTGCCAAAGTGATGCGTCTGTTCAGGGAGAACTGTTCGGAGACGAGCGGGTCACAATCGAAGAAGCCGAGGTGGTCGTGAGGCGCTCAGTATCGCCGCGCACTTTCTCGTGCACAGCGTGCGGGATGAAGCTCAGCGGATTTGCGGAGCTCGCCGCGGCAGGCTTAGGCAGCCCTTATTCCCGTACGCAAACATCGACGCCTGCCGAATACTACGGGCTTATTGATCCGGATAGCGACGACATGACCGAATTCATCAGCAGATACATGGAAGATGCGGCCAATGAATACGACAACGAGTAGAGGTTCATGCGGAAGTTAAGCGCCGCTCTCCGCGTTTCCACCGCCCGAGGCGCTTCATCCAAGCTCCGCTCGGGCCGGACGTCACTAACCAACCCGCCCTTGTGATTCTGGGCGGAGCCGTGGTCCGGGTTGCGGAAGTATCGTCGCCGAACCGTTAGTTACTCAACTCCTCCAGAATGGCAGGACAGCTTGTCATCCGGTCTTGGGTCCGGCTTCGAAACCTTGCTGCCACGTCTTTACTTCTGCACCCTTGCAGAAATTAAGCGTCGCACGGTGCACAATGAACCATGGAGAGCGAACCGCCTGTTCCTGAACCGCGCACCGTGCAATCTATCGCTGCAACGGATTACCGTACCCGCAGCGCCTACCCCCTACCCCCCCACCGGTGGTAACATTCTGGCAAAACTAAAGTTTATATGCATTTAACTACATTATAATCAATAGCATGGCTGGCTGTTGCGCGAAAAACGTCTCGATTCCTGATTGCAGGAACAATCTGGAGATTCATCCAGCCTCTATCGCCCCGGAGCTACCCATTGGCCGGATTCGGCCGACTGGAAGATGGCTTCTATTACCGCCATGTTCTTGATCGCGTCCTCAACGGGGACGGGAACTTCAGTGTCTTCGAGAATCGCCTTTGAGAAGGCATCGCCCTGCTGGGTGTACTGATCGCAGACGGGGAAGGTTTCGGTCGTGACGCCGCTGCCGGAGAGGTCGCCAGTCGAGTCAATGAACAGGCGAGTGGGCCGGTCGGGCGGCGCGTTGAAGGGAATCTCGATCTCGATGCGGCCGCGCGTTCCGAAGAACTGGACGCGCTGGCAGGGAACCAACTGCGTGCTGCAGGTGAAGATGGATTGA
>CAYQOQ010000227.1:0-5927 GCA_964419175.1 uncultured Occallatibacter sp.
GGCTCCATCGCTGGAACCCCGCCGCCCATGTCGAAGAAATCCGCGGCATCCTCGGCCAAATGCTCTTCAGCGGCGAAGAAGGCGAAAAGCAAACCAAAGCCCTCAGCGGCGGTGAGCAAGCAAGACTAGCCTTCTGCAAATTAATCCTGACAAAACCAAACTTCCTGATCTTCGACGAGCCAACGAATCACTTGGACCTAGAAGCCATCAACGCCCTCAACATCGCCCTCCAGCGCTACGAAGGCACAGTCCTCTTAGTCACCCACGATCACGATCTAATCGACGAAGTAGCCACCCGCCTCTGGAACTTCAAAGAAGACGGCATCGAAGACTTCCAAGGCCCCTACTCCGAATGGAAAGGCATGCACAACTAGGCGAGCGTCCTTTCTGCATTAGAATGATACCCATCGCTCGTAGTTGAGCAGGATGAGGCAATTGGGAGTTTTGGGTAAGGGAGATTGCATTGCGATTCTCTGAGCGACATGGTCATCGTCAAGTAAGGACCGTTGTTCAGATCGACTCTGTCGACGAGCCGCTAAGGAATTCACTGTGGAGCATCATTAATATCCATATATTGGATAAAGTTCACACCGAACCCTATGGCTCGGTGTTTCGATCGAACCCCGAATTTGCAACGTTTTGCCAGCGCATTTGGTTTAGATACTTCAAGCTTCCCCTTGACACTCTTGAAGATAATCGATCTTTTATTTTCGAAAACCTTCGGACGCATTACTTCAAATGTAATTGGTTTGAGGTATACGACTTTGTAGAGTTTGTAGCGGAAAATTACCCCTTCAGAGACGAAGAGTCTTTCATAAGTGCATGCAATATCGCCCTGCAAACGGAAATGTCGGCCTACCGTTTAGTCGATGGGAAGATTGTGCGAATAACTGCTGAAGAGGAGATTGCCGAAATTGAAGAGGCAGTTCATGGTGGAGCAAGTCCTGTTCGAACACACTTGGGGCGAGCACTTGAACTTCTCTCCGACCGGAAAAAGCCAGACTATCGCAATTCAATTAAAGAGTCTATTTCTTCTGTCGAAAGCCTCGTTCAAATTGCGCTTGGCGAAAAGGGCACGTTAGGAAGTCTTGTCAAGAAGCTCGAAATAGATGCGGGCATCCATCCTGCGCTTACCAAATCTCTTTCTTCCTTGTATGGTTATACTTCCGATGAAGATGGCATCCGTCACGCAATATTAAATTCCCCCAAGGTTGAATTTGAAGATGCCAAGTTCATGCTTGTTGTGTGCTCGGCCTTTGTGAATTTCGTTCAGTCAAAGTTCAAATCTTTTGTAGCTGATTAAAATGCCGGGTGCCCCCCGGTCTCGAGTGTCCCGAGCATCCCCCTCAAGCCGCAGCAGCAACCTTAGCCGTCAACTCAATCCCCAGCGCCTTCATGACCGCCAGCGTAGTCTTCAGCGTAGGATTCCCCTTCTCGCTGAACGACCGATACAGTTGCTCGCGCGAGAGCCCGGTCTGGCTCGCAATCTGCGCCATTCCCTTGGCGCGCGCCACCACGCCCAGCGCGTGAGAAATGTACCCCGCGTCGTTGCTGAGAAATGCCTCAGCCATGAAGGTCGCAATCGCTTCGTCCGACCCCAGATCCTCCGCAGGATCGTAATTCGTCAGCCTCTCAACCTTGATCTTGTTCGCCATTGTCTTTCCCCCATTCCTCTGCCAGCCGCTTCGCCGTCTTGATGTCCTTCGCCTGCGTACTCTTATCGCCACCGCACAACAGAATGATGATCGTCTCGCCGCGTTTGATGTAATAGATTCGGTAGCCCGGCCCAAAATCGATGCGCAGTTCGCTGATGCCTTGTCCCACCGGCTTTACATCCCCGGCGTGCCCAAATGCCAGTCGATCCAGCCGAGACGCAATCAGAGCCCGTATCCGCTGGTCTCTGAGCTTCAAACGCCATTTCCTGAAAGTCTCGGTCTGCTTGAAAACGATCAATCGTCGCGCCTGTAGTTTATAAACTACCATAGAATTATATTGAGCGATAGGGAGAATCCTAAGAAAGACGAAAACCATCCCGAACTCATTCACCCCACACACCGGGCGTCCGCGCTTGCTCCTCACTCCGTTCCGCTGTACACTTTGAATGCGTACATAAGGAGGGACCCATGCCCAGACCAGCCGTTGAAGACAATAGCCGCATGTCCTTGCGTATCCGTCCCGGCGAAAAAGCTCTACTCTTGCGCGCCGTAGCCCTCGATCGCACCGACCTGACGGATTTCGTCCTCCGTCACGCACTGCGCGCCGCCAAGTCCGTCATCAGGGAAGCCGATCAGCTCCAACTCTCCGCCAGGGACAGTCTGCGCGTTCTGGACCTGCTCGAAAATCCGCCCGCGCCGAACCGCAAACTACTGGCCGCCGCAAAAGCCCTTCGCCCATGAACCTGTCCGCGTGGCATGAAGAGCCCATCGGCAAAAAGCACGATAGGGACGCATTCGACTGCGGCGAAGAAGCCCTGAACGACTTCCTCTGCCGCTATGCCCGCAAAAGCCACGAATTGGGCGGCGCAAAGACATTTCTTGCCATCGGCGACGCCGGGGCCATTCTCGGTTTCTACAGCCTTTGCCCAGCTTCGCTTGAATACGCCCGAACCCCGGAAACCGCGCGGCGAGGGTTGGCTCGCCATGACGTGCCCGGCTTCCGGCTGGCGCGTCTGGCTGTGGATCGCAAGTTCCAGGGGGTTGGACTCGGCGGACAGCTTTTGCTCGCGGCCGGTCGCCGTTGCCTGCTTGCCTCGGCCCAGGTAGGCGGAGTCGTTCTCCTCATCGACGCCAAAAACGAACGAGCCGCAAGATGGTACGCCAGCTATGGCGCGATGCCCCTTCTGGATGCCCCCTTGACCCTCGTGCTCCCCCTGGCAACAATCGAGATCGCCCTGAAAAAGGCCAGATAAGCCCAGCCCAAAAGCCCTCTCTTGACTCAATCTCCCTGCCGAAAATTACCTTCCCCCGACGTAGAATGATCGTGAGGCGCACTCCGCGCCCCGGCGGGAAAACGGGCCCCAAAACAGCCCAATCCGGGCTTCAAACCAGCCGGCCCCCCACCCCCCTCCCTGTCAATTGCACCAATTACAGGGCACCGAATTTCTAACTAACCCATAATCAACAGGATGCAGACGCACCCCAGTAACCAGGCAGTAAACCACCCGTCGAAATTCCGCACATTTCGGTGGCTTTTTGGTAAAAAACAGCCCTTTTCGGCCCTGTAAACCCACTTTTCGCGCGTTTTTGGTATCGAGCCAATCCAGCGCAACGAAGCCTCTTTCCCCCCTAAGACCGCCGCCGCGCCGCCTCTTCGTACACCGCCGCATACTCCCGCGCCGGCTGCTGCCAGCTATAGTTCCGCGCCATTCCATTCCGCATCAGCCGCTGCCAGGCTGATTTATTCCGGAACGCCTCCAGAGCCCGATCGATCGCCGCCATCAACCCTTGCGCGTCGTACCCATAAAACTTGAATCCAGTCCCAGCGCCCGCGTCCGCGTTCCACTCATCGATCGTGTCGTCGAGTCCGCCCGTTGCGCGCACCACCGGAACGGTCCCATATTTCAGCGAGTAAATCTGATTCAGCCCACACGGCTCATACTTCGACGGCATCAGAAAAATATCCGCGCCCGCCTCGATCTTGTGCGCCAGTGCGTCGTCGTAGCGAATCTGCACGCCCACATTCGCCTTGTGCCAGAACGCCCAATCGCGGAAAAACTTTTCGTACACCGGCTCGCCCGTGCCCAGCGCCACCACGGCCACTTCGCGATCCGACAACTCCCCAGCAATCTGCTGCACTAGGTCGAATCCCTTCTGCGTCGCAAACCGCGACACAATCCCGATCACCGGTGTCGCATCTTCAACCTGATCCAACCCGAACGCGTGCAGCAAATCCGCGCGGCACGCTGCCTTTCCCGTCAAATCCTCCGCCGAGTAGTGCGCTGCAAGATTCCCATCCGTCGCCGGGTCCCACTTCTCATAATCGACGCCGTTCAAAATCCCGCGCAGGTCCGCGGCTCGTCCGCGCAATACAGTGTCCAGCGCCTCGCCAAACTCCGCCGTCTGTATCTCCTCGGCATACTTGCGGCTCACCGTCGTCAACAGATCGGAGTAGACCAATCCGCCCTTCAGAAAATTGAAGCGGTCAAACTGCTCCAGCTTGTCCATCGTGAAGATGTTCCACGGCAACAGCAGCCGCTCGGTCGTCACTGGTGGAAAACTCCCCTGATAGCCTGCATTGTGAATCGTCAACACTACCGCGGTCCCGCGCAGCGCCGGGTCGCTCGCATACACGGTCCGCAGATACACCGGCACCATCGCCGCCTGCCAGTCGTGCACATGAAACACATCCGGCACGCCCAGTTGTTTTGTCGCCTCCAGCACCGCCCGGCAAAACAGCCCGAAGCGTTCCGCATTGTCCGGATAGTCCCCGCTCCGCGTCCCGTAGAGTTCCTGCCGGTCGAACAGCTCCGGGCAATCCACAAAATAGTACTGCACGCCGTCGCGCTTGCCGCCGTCCACAATCCCAACAAACCGGTTGTAGTACTCAAATGGAATCGTGATCGACTGCACCGCATACTTCAGTTCGCCCTTGATATGCGGCCGCACCCGCGCATAGAGCGGCAAATAGACGCTGACCGTGTGCCCCAGCTTCGCCATCTCCGGCGCCAGCGCGCCCACCACATCCGCAAGACCGCCGGTCTTGGCAAACGGCACGCACTCGGAAGAGGCAAATACAATCTGCATCAGACAATCTCCCCGGCCCGGCGCTTATCCCGTCCTGATCTATAAAGATGCGGGTGTCCCCAGTTCCGCTTCCGGAACATGGACACAAAGTAGAGCCATCCAAACGCCAAGTCTACTACGCCGCGTCTGCCCTTATCACGTATCATCAGTTCGTCGCGCATCGCTGTCGTCCGGTCCATCTCAAGGTCCGCAGCCTCAGCCTTGCGCCCGTTTGAAAGGAGCCACTGCCGCGACCACCGGGCACTTCCATCCCATGAGAAATCCATCCAAGCTGCTTACCGCTTTCGCCTGCATCGCACTCTTCGCCGCTTCCCAAATCACGTTCGCCGCCGCACCCGCTGCTCAAGTGGCCCATTCCTTCCGCGTCGACAACGGCAAGTTTCTGCTCGACGGCCAGCCCTTCCGCATCATCTCCGGAGAAATGCATTACCCGCGCATTCCCCGCCAGTACTGGCGCGCCCGTCTGCGCATGGCCAAGGCAATGGGCCTCAACGCCATCACCACCTACGTCTTCTGGAACGTACACGAACCGCGCCCCGGCCAGTACGACTTCACCGGCCAAAACGACATCGCCGAGTTCATCCGCGAGGCGCAGAGCGAAGGCCTCTACGTCATCCTCCGCCCTGGCCCCTTTGTCTGCGCCGAGTGGGAATGGGGCGGCTATCCCGCCTGGCTCCTCAAGCAGCACGGCATCGTCGTCCGCAGCGCCGATCCAAAATTCATGGAGCCCGTTCACCGCTGGCTCCTGCGCCTCGGCAAAGAACTCGCGCCCTTGCAAATCGCCAACGGTGGCCCCATCATCGCCGTCCAGGTTGAGAACGAATACGGTTCCTTCGGCGACGACCACGCCTACATGGAGCAGATACATCACGACCTCATCGACGCCGGCTTCACCAAGTCCGCCCTCTACACCGCCGACGGCGCTGACCAACTGCCCAAGGGCGCCCTCCCCGAGTTGCCCGCCGTCATCAACTTCGGCCCCGGCGATGCAAAAACCGATTTCGCCAAACTCCAGAAGCTCCGCCCCAACGGCCCCTTCATGAACGGCGAATACTGGGCCGGATGGTTCGATCACTGGGGAGAAAAGCACCACACCACCGATGCCAAACAGCAAGCCGACGAACTCGCCTGGATTCTTGACCAGGGCTTCTCCATCAGCATCTACATGTTTCACGGCGGCACCAG
>CAYQOQ010000228.1:0-5909 GCA_964419175.1 uncultured Occallatibacter sp.
CCTATAAAACCGAACACCGCGCCTCGTCAACCGTGTGCTTGGCCATACGCATACGTTTGGACGGCATACTGTCGATGTTTTGCCATTATCGAACAGCGGACCCTCTCCCGCTTTTCGCCACCGATCCGAGCTGCCGCGGCAGAAAAAGTAACCTCATAGATACAAAAGACTCCATGAGTGCCAATCTCTCGTTCGATCATTGTTCACTCTGTTCTAGCGTCGAGTTAACAATGGCCTAACTGACTTCCGAGCTGTTGAGCCTTAGGTTGGTGTTGCGGGCACGTAAAGGCCCCAAACAATCAACGGTCGTCACAAACGACAAAGGAGAATCTCATGCAGCACGAGCATCAAATCCACATCTTCATCAACAAAAAGAAATACGAGATCCACGACCCCGTTCAGACGGGTGTCAGCCTGAAGCACCTTGCGGGCATCCCCTTGAACGACGTGCTGTTTCTCCAGCGACCGGGCGAGTATGAAGTCATCCCGAACGACATAAAAATCACGCTGAAGAACGGCGAGCATCTGCACAGCCAGCCCCCGGCCGATTAAGGCCTTGGAGCGTCGCTTCTCGCAGTCGCTGGCATTCCCACCGAGCGTGCCATCCTGCATCCGGAGGCCGGCGGATGGCAGTTCCTTGTGATTTCGGATTTCGAGCTGCCCCGAGGCTTCGAGCCAAACCGCGTGGAATTGCTTGTCAACCTATGGCGCGGTTGTCGGCATCAACCTCGCCGCCAACCTGCTGACTGTCGAAAAATCCTCCGGTGAACAGGCCAGCTACGATCCGCGCCGCCTGACCGGCGTCAGCGTCTACCGCGAGATCGACCGCGAGTTTTCTGTGGGGGACCGCATCCAGTTCACCGCGCCCGACAAGTCCCTTGGAGTCGCCAATCGCGACCTTGCCGCCATCGAGTCCGTCGCACCCGACGGCCGTATTTCAGCCCGTCTCGACAACAACCGCCAGGTTGAGTTCAACGCCCAGGAGCACCGCCACTTCGACCACGGGTACTCCGTCACCAGCCACAGTTCCCAGGGCCTCACCGCCGAGCGCGTCCTGGTCAATGCCGATACCGGCGTCCACCCGGACCTGCTCAACTCCCGCTTTGGCTACGTCTCCATCTCCCGCGCCAGCCAGGAGGCGATGCGCCGCGAGCGGCACCCACTGCTGCAACGAAACATAGCTGAACATCCCGTCCTGTACCCGCTCGTCTCCGCGCATACCTCTTGGACGAAATACTCCAACTCCAGGCCGCGGATGAGTACCTATTTCAACAAGTTCCTAAACAATGAGCAGTCAGTGTTCTGGTCACATTTGACCGGACTCTTCGTCGCCCAGTGTTGGATAGTACTCGTGCGGGCCACGCATCAGCTTGCCACATACGAGTCGAACGACCAATTCCGGCTTGGCGGAGGAACAGATCGTGCACGCAATAGCCGTTGAGAAATTCGCACCCCAAGCAAAAGGTCCCCTCGAAACTCCAAGCAGGATTCTGCCACCCGCAATCAGCTTTTTGCTGAGGTGGGCTCGCCAACACTTTATGTTGCTTCTGTTCATTCTCATGGCCAACTTCGGTTGGGGCTTTATTCTTGACCACTACGACCCTGTCTATTCGACGCTTGGCGTGGTCCACGGGGCCGGCTATGCTGCAGCGCACATCACAAGAGTGGCGCTCTGGGTGATGACGGCCTCGGCGCTGGCGTGTGTACTCCTGGCCATTGGATTCTTCCGAACTCGCACCAAGCACATCGTCACCGGCATTGTGGTTTACGCAGCACTTTATGTAATTGCCGTGATGGCGCTGCCGAGACTCTTTGAGACTTTCATGGTGAAGCCCAACGAACTGAGCCTTGAAATGCCCTACTTCAACCATTACATTGCCTTCACGCGTAAGGCCTATAAGCTGGACGAAATCCAGGAGACCGCTTATCCGGAACGGAAACAGGAAGCGAGCAGGTTCAAATGAATTCGCAATTACTGAAAGACACCGCGAAGTTGCTCTTCGCCGATCACAAGGGTCTGCTTGCGATGGATGAGAGCAACGGGACCTGTAACAAGCGCTTTGAAAAGCTTGGAATTCCTCAAACTATCGAAGCTCGAAGAGCGTATCGCGAGTTGATCGTGACCACTTCAAGGCTCGGTGAGTCGATAGGCGGCGCAATCCTCTACGACGAAACGATCCGGCAGCAGAAGAGCGACGGTACGACCTTTGTCAATGTCCTCATTGCGGCGGGTATCATTCCCGGCATCAAGGTGGACACAGGCGCCAAGGAACTGGCCGGCCATCCCGGTGAAAAGGTCACTGAAGGCCTGGACGGATTGCGCGATCGCCTTCAGGAATACTTTCAAATGGGCGCGCGCTTTGCCAAGTGGCGCGCTGTGATTGCCATCGACCGTGGGCTCCCGAGTTGGGGTGCGATCGAAGCCAACGCACATGCCCTGGCTCGCTACGCGGCGCTGTGCCAGGAAGTCGGCCTCGTCCCTGTAGTCGAACCTGAGGTCATCATGGATGGTGACCACACGTTGGAGCAGTGCTGTGAAGTTACAGACGAAGTGCTGCGAACGGTGTTCAGCGAGTTGTTCGCGCAACGGGTCATGCTGGAAGGTATGGTTCTGAAGCCAAACATGGTGCTTCCCGGAACAGCCTGCACCAGCCAATCGGCATTGGACGAGGTAGCCGACGCCACAGTTAATTGCTTCTTGCGAGCCGTCCCCGCTGCTGTGCCGGTGATTGCGTTCCTGTCGGGCGGGCAACCCGCGGAATTGGCCTCGGCCCGTTTGAATGCCATGAACGTCAGATTCAAGTCGCGGCTGCCCTGGGCATTGGCATTTTCGTTTGCCCGCGCCATCCAGCAGCCCGCGTTAGAGATTTGGAAGGGCCAGGAGGCCAATGTATTGGCGGCACAGCAGGCTCTGTATCACCGCGCGCGCTGCAATCAGGCTGCGCGGCGCGGCGAATACTCTACAGCGTTGGAGACGAGATGACCGGAAGCAAGCACAATCTGGAAGGAAATAGCAGCGACAGGAGTGAGCCCGATCCGGGGCCTTACTGGAGACGGATGCATCGTGACTGGCGCTTCTGGATAGGTGCGGTCCGCATGCCCGAATCGTCTTAGAACGGTCAATAACGAGAGAGTCAGAGTGGCCGGAAACTCCAATTGAGACTGCATGAAGCGAGAGGTGGCTGAATGGTGAAAAAGCTGATTGTCTTCGATCTCGACGGAACGCTCGCCGCAAGCAAATCGTCACTCGATGCCGAGATGTCGAATCTCCTGCATGACCTGCTCGGTGTCGTCAGGGTTGCGATCATCTCCGGAGGCGCATGGCTGCAGTTTGAAAAACAGGTTCTCTCCAATCTTCCGCAGGATGAACGTCTGGCAAAGCTATCGATCCTTCCAACCTGTGGAACAGAGTTCTTTCAATACACCGGAGAGTGGAAGAAGCTCTATTCAGAAGATCTTACTGCGGAAGAGAAACAGAAGATCATTGGCTCACTGAAAAGAGCCACAGAAGACGCTGGCTTTTCTGTTGAAAAGACGTGGGGAGAGACCATTGAAGATCGTGGAAGCCAGGTAACGTATTCCGCACTGGGCCAGCAGGCTCCCTTGGAGGAGAAGGAGAAATGGGATGCGGATTTCGCAAAACGGAAGAAGATCAAAACAATCCTCGACACTCTCATACCTGAGTTTTCAGTGCGACTCGGTGGCGCGACATCCATTGATGTCACCAAGCCGGGCATCGACAAAGCCTACGGGATCAAAAAGCTGCAAGAAACACTTGGCATTTCTGTGAAAGAAATGATTTACGTAGGAGATGCCTTGTTTGTGGGAGGAAACGACTACCCGGCTGAACAGGCAGGTGTGATCTCCATTCCAGTTCGAGGTCCCGATGAGACCAAGCGGGTGATCGAAGCGGTCATCGCTTGTTTGGACGACGGTGAACAGGTGCGCCCCTTTAAGGTGGATGGATGAACGAATTCAAGCTGCGCCGCTTGGGGATGTTGATGGAGCCGGAGCCCGGCAATCCCCTGGAAGTGGAAGGGGTCCTGAACCCTGCTGCAGTTCGCGGTCCTGACGGCGAACTCTACCTCTTTCCGCGGTTGGTTGCGGCGGGAAATTACTCGCGGGTCGGCATTGCAAGGGTGAAGTTCAATGAAACCGGCGATCCGGAAGGCGTCGAGCGGCTCGGAATCGCACTGGAGCCTGAGGCTGACTACGAGCGCCGTTCCGATGGCAGTGGCGGCTGCGAGGATCCACGCGTTACGTTCATCGAGCCGCTTCAGCGATATCTGATGACTTACACGGCGTGGTCGTCCCATGGTCCGCGCATTGCGCTGGCAGTGTCGGAAGATATCTTCCACTGGAAGCGCCTTGGGCTCGCGAAATTTGCGTCGTACGACGGCATCGAATTCGGTAACGTAGACGATAAGGATGCTAGCCTCTTCCCAGCCGTCATACCCGATCCCACTGGACAACCGGAGCTGGCCTTGCTGCACCGGCCGCTCTTTCCAGGCACTCGCCCCGAGGAAACAGCCTGCAGTCCTGCAACTCGCGAGGTGGATATCGACAGAGAGAGCATCTGGATTTCTTACTGCCAGATGACGCTTGACCATAAGCCATTTCGTACCGGACCGTTTAACTTTCATCATCGGCTTGCATCTCCTGTGTCTGCGTGGGAGCGGCTCAAGATCGGCGGCGGCACGCCGCCCGTTTTGACCCCGCACGGGTGGCTGATCGTCTATCACGGTGTCAGCGAAATCGAGAAGCCTGACTCCGACAGTCATTCGTTATGCTATTCGGCAGGAGTAATGATCTTCTCCAAGGAGCATCCGCTCGAGATTACCTACCGTTCGAAGGAGCCAGCGTTGACGCCGGAATCGCAACAGGAGCGCCAGGGAATTGTCGCCAATGTTGTATTCCCAACCGGCATTGACCGGCGCGACGATCTTGGCACACCTGATCGTTTCGACGTCTACTATGGGATGGCCGACAAACGGATTGGTGTGGCGCGCCTCGACTTGCCGGAACATATACCGGCAGAGGCGGTCGCGGACGCGCCTGAGGCAAAGGTATAGATCGCTGGTAATTGAGGAATCAAGAACTCGACGGATATCGGTGGTCTATTCGCAGCCTGCTGCTTCCCGGCACGACGACCTGCGGCACTCAAGAGTTGCAGCGCCCGTTCCATGATTCCGAGATCGGCCATCAGCGCTGCCATACGATCTGCTCGGCTTCGAGCGGCACGGAAGCGCTGAGGTAGTGGGGCACGATGCGCGCTGTGTAGTCGCTGGCAGGCCGGGTTGCGGATACGTGGGCCAAATAGGTCAGTACGCCCGCTGAATCGGGGTTCTGTTTATGTGCAGTCATTGCTTCAATTGCAGTCGTACCTCCGTGCATTGAGTCTGCGTAAAGTTCGACATCTAGTTGATCGCCCGTGAGAGCGCCTGTAGAAACCTCGACCTGAAAGAAATGCTGGCCGTCGTGTGTCTCGATTCTCACGGCGCCAAAATGTACTGAGTTCCAATGCCGCTTGAGGTCCTGCTTCCAGCGCAGAAGACCTAAGCCGAGAGCGCCATCGTCCGCTGCACGATCGCGATAACGCGACGCCGCAGGCAGATAATGACTCTCGGTATATTCGCGGATGGCGCGCGTTGCAGAGAACTGGGGCGTGAGCCGCGCCATGCTCTCACGGATGCGCTCCAGCCATCTGCTCGGCATGCCGGATTTATCGCGCTCGTAGAACTCCGGAATCACCTCGGCTTCAAGCAGGGTATATAAGGCGTCTGCTTCTCTGGCATCCCATTCTGTGTCTTCGCCATGCTCCTGACCGTCCCCAATTGCCCAACCCACTTCGGGCGAATAGGCCTCTGCCCACCAGCCATCCAACTCGGAGAGATTCAGGCCGCCATTGA
>CAYQOQ010000229.1:0-5882 GCA_964419175.1 uncultured Occallatibacter sp.
GGCGATTGGGCCGGGGCTGGGGCAGTTGCCGGAGACGGTGAAGTTTGTGACCGGGTTGCTGGCGGCGACGAAGATTCCTGCGGTGATTGACGCGGATGCCTTGAATATTCTTGCGGCGAAGCCAGTGCTGCTGGCGAAGTTGGCTAAAGGGCGGACGCTGGTGTTGACGCCGCATCCGGGCGAGATGGCGCGGCTCACGGGGATGACGGTGGCGGAGGTGCAGGCGAAACGGCTGGAGACAGCGCGCGGATTTGCCGAGCGGCTGGGCGTGACGCTGGTGCTGAAGGGCGCGCGGACGCTGATTGCGCATCCCGATGGACAGGTTGCGGTGAATACGACCGGGAATCCCGCGATGGCGAAGGGCGGCAGCGGCGATCTGCTGACCGGATTGATTGCGGGGCTGCTGGCGCAGTTTCCTGGTGATGCGGCGAGGGCGGTGGAAGCGGCGGTTTATCTGCACGGGCTGGCGGCGGATCTCGCCGTGCGTGAGGGAGATGAACATACGCTGCTTGCGACCGACAGCCTTGGTCAGCTTGCGCGAGCGTTTCACTTGTGCGCTTCGCCCTTTCGCAAGGGCGGTGCGAACGGATATGTTTGCATACAGGGGTTGGCGGCAAACGCGCCGGCGGCCTCGCGCGAGGCACACGAATGATCAACGCCGCTCCACCATTTGCGGGCAGGATTTACGAGTTCACGACCGAGAGCGGCGCGGACACGATCGAGGTGGGTCGCAAGCTGGCGCGCCTGCTGAAGCCGCCGCAACTGCTGCTGCTGCGCGGCGACCTGGGCACAGGGAAGACGACGCTGGTGAAGGGCATTGCCGAGGCGCTGGACGCGGCCGAGGCCGACGAGGTGACCAGCCCGACGTTTACGCTGCTGCACGAGTACGATGGCACGCAGGACGGCAGGCCGGTGAAGCTTTATCACCTGGATGTGTACCGACTGGAAGGGGAGCGGCAGTTGGAGACGCTCGGTCTGGACGAGTTGCTGACGTTGGATGCGCTGATGCTGGTGGAGTGGGGCGACAAGTTCAAGAGCATTCGCAAGCGGGCCACAGGCGAGATTGCGATTGTGTCGACGGGCGGCGATGCGCGGAAGATTACGGTGACGCTGAAAGACTAGCGGAGTTAGCCGCGCTGCGCGCGTGTTGGCGGAGTTCGCGTAGTTAGCCGGACTTGGCGCGATTGTGCAGGGACCGGTGCTGTCGCACCTGATCGAAGGGCCGTATGAATCGAATTCCATTTAGAGAAGTGCAGGAGACGCTGGCGGGCGTTCTTGTTAGGCTCGGCATGGATGCGGAGCGGGCGGACATGTGTGCGCAGCTGTTTGCGGAGACGACGCGAGACGGGGTTTATACGCACGGGATCAACCGGTTTCCGCGGTTTGTGGCGACGATCCGTAACGGCAGTGTGGACGTGACAGCGGAAGCGCGGAAGGTGGCTGGGTTTGGCGCGCTCGAACGCTGGGACGGACAGCGCGGGCCGGGCAATCTGAATGCGCTTGCCGGCATGGAGCGAGCCATCGCTCTAGGGCGGCTGCATGGCGTGGGCTGCGTGACGATGGGCAATACCAACCACTGGATGCGCGCGGGTACGTATGGATGGCAGGCGGCCGAGGCGGGAATGATCGGAATCTGCTGGACGAATACGATGCCGAATCTGCCGCCGTGGGGTGGATTGGATCCGGTGATCGGCAACAACCCGATGGTGTTTGCCGTGCCGCGCGCGCAGGGGCCGGTGGTGCTGGACATGGCGATGTCGCAGTTTTCGTATGGGTCGCTGGAGAGCTACCGCAAGAAGGGCGAGATGCTGCCGGTGGATGGAGGGTTCGACGAAGCGGGTAACCTGACGCGCGATCCGGGGGCGATTGAGAAGTCGTGGCGGCCGCTGCCGGTGGGGTACTGGAAGGGGTCGGGGCTCTCTGTGGTGCTGGACATGATTGCGGCCATGATGTCGCTGGGCCGCGCGACGCATGAGCTTTCTTCCGATGCGCTGTTTGAGGCGGGGATTTCGCAGATGTTTCTGACGCTGAATCCTGAGGCGTTTGGACCTTCGCCACGCGCGGCGCAGATTGCCGACGAGATTGTGGCTTCACTCCATGCGTCGAAGCCTGTGAAAGAGGGCGGCAGGGTGCGGTATCCAGGCGAGCAGACGCTGCGGGTGCGAACCGAGAACGAGAAGCTCGGACTGCCGGTGGAAGAGGCAGTGTGGGCGCAGATTTTGGCGATGTGAGCGGGCGGCGGATAGATGCCGCTAGGTTGAGAGAGTGTGCGAGGTGCGAAGGAGTCGGACCTTCGTGACGCGAACTCCTTACATCCCAGGTCTCAGAAGCGAGACCTGGGGCACCCGAACTCTCTCATGAACAAGGTTTTGAAACTCGACGCTCAAAACCCCATGATGTTGTAGCCGCAGTCTACGTACATGATTTCGCCGGTGATGGCGCTGGAGAGGGGGCTGGCCAGGAATAACGCCGCGCCGCCTACTTCAAGCTGGTCTACGTTGCGCTGGAGGGGGGCGCGCTCGGCGTGGGACTTGAGCATGTCGCTGAGGTCGCCGACGCCGCGTGCGGCCAGGGTCTTGATGGGGCCGGCGGAGATGGCGTTGACGCGGATGTTGCGGGGGCCGAGCGAGGAGGCCAGATAGCGGACGGCGGACTCGAGGGCGGACTTGGCCAGGGCCATGACGTTGTAGTGGGGGACGACTTTTTCAGCGGCGTAGAAGCTGAGGGTGAGGATGCTGCCGCCTTCGGTCATGAGCGGCGCGGCGGCGCGGGTGACGGCGATGAGCGAGTAGACGCTGACGTCCATGGCGATGCGGAAGCCTTCGCGGCTGGTATTGAGAAAGTCTCCGCGCAGGTCGGCGGCCGGGGCAAAGGCTACGGCGTGGACCAGGGTGTCGATCTTGCCGTACTTCGCCTTGATGGCTGCGAAAACGGAGTCGATCTCGGAGTCGTTGGAGACGTCGCACTGGAAGCCGGTCGCTCCGGGAAGCTCGTCGATGAGGCCTTCGGCTTCGAGCCTCATGCGCTCGTTCTGGTAACAGATGGCCAGGGTTGCACCGGCCTCGTGGAGTTTTTGGGCGATTCCCCAGGCGATGGAACGCTTGTTGGCCAGCCCGAAGACCACGGCCGTCTTACCTGCCAAATCGATCATGCTGTTCTTGTTCCTCTGAGACCCGTGCTTGGTATGGGGAGGACGGGCCGACTTATAGAATATCAGCCGCGCGCAGTGAACAGTGAACAGAGAACAGTAGCCGGATTTTCAGCCGCCGAGGTCGACCAGTTCGACGTTTCCGGTGGGGCGGCCCAGGAAGCGGGAGCCGAGGCGCTCGAACTTTTCTACTGAGTCGGTGGCGAAACAGCGGACTTCAGTCTCCGCGGCTGCGCCTGGGGCGGGCGTGGCGGCATGGCCGTTGATGAGCTGGACGGCGGCCTCGGCGGTGGATTCGGCCGAGTCAATGACGCTGGCGCCGGGGCGGACGGCTTGCTCGAAGAGGCTCCGCAACAGAGGGTAATGGGTGCAGCCGAGGACCAGCGCGTCGGGGTTGAAGCCGCGTTCGCCGGCTTCGGCGCGCAGCTCGTTGAGATAGATTTCGATGACTTCTGCCGTGACAGGGTGGTTGGTCCAGCCCTCTTCAACGAGGGGGACGAGCAGCGGGCAGGCCTTCTCAATGGCGCGGAGGCCACGGGCATGGCAGGCGGCGAGGTAGGCGTGGCTGTGGACGGTGGCGTCCGTGGCGACGACGAGGACGTCGCCGGTTTTGGAGGCGGCGCGAGCGGCTGAGGCGCCGGGCTCGATGACGCCGAGGACGGGGACGGAGACGGCGTCCTGAATGGCGTCCAGGGCCAGAGCGCTGGCCGTGTTGCAGGCGATGACGAGGTACTGGGCTCCTTGTTCGCGGACGAGGAATTGGGCGCTCTGGGCGGCGTAGCGGGCGATGGTGCGGCGGGACTTGGAGCCGTAGGGGAGGCGGGCCGTGTCGCCGAGGAAGGCAAAGCGGGCCTGCGGGAGACGGTTGATGAGAGCGCGGAGGACGGTGAGTCCGCCGAAGCCGGAATCGAAGACGCCGATGGTGGGGGTTGCAGAGCTGGTCCCAGGGTTCATTATGGGTGGTTTCCTTCTGTGGGGATGGCGTCTGCGGTGAGGTAGATGCGGGTTAGGTCGGCGTGGCCGGCGAGGGTGGGGCGCGTCTGGCCGTCGACCAGGAAACGAACCTCGGTGACGCGGGGCAGGTTGGCGCGCAGGGTGGCGCAGATGGAGAGCAGGGTGAGAGTTTCGGTTTCCAGGCCGGAGGGATGGCTGGCGGCGAAGGCTCCGGTGAGGTTGACGACGGCGAGTTGGGGGCCGGATTGCGGGTCTTTTGCGGGCGAGTTGGGCGTGGGGACGCCGGTGTCTTCAACGGGGGCGGGCAACAGGAAGACTTGGGCGACGGAGGTTGCGCCGCCGGGGACGGGGTGGGCTGCGTTGGGTGCGGCGTAGAGATCGAGCAGCTTGCCAAGGATGGCACGGGCGCGGGCGCTGGGGCTCTGGGGCAGGGGAAGCGAGAGGATTTCTGCCTGAACCGAGTTTTCGGTGTCGTTGGCGAAGTAGAGCGTGGCCTGTTCGGACGGGGCGACCAGGGGGGCTTGGGTTGGCGTTGAGTCCTGTCCGGCGAGGAGGCGCTGGTGGGCGTGGGCGCGCAACTGCCACAGGACCGTGCCCATGATGATGGAGGCCACGAGCAGGACGAAGAAGAGGACGGTCTGGTAACGGGGGATCACGGCTGGGCGGCCTCCGCGGGCGAGGCGCCGGTGTGGCTGGCGACGGTTCGCCATTCAAGGATAGCGGCAGCCAGCGCCTGGGCGACGCGGGTCTGGTAGCCGGAGTCGTCGAGGGCGGTGGGTTGGGGTTGGCCGGCGACGAGTTCAGGGGCGACTTCAATGGCGACGGCGGGGCAGGTCATGCTGTCGATGGCGGGCAGCGCGGTACGGCCGAGGGTGACGGTCATGCCGGCATGCTGGAGAGCCGAGTTGAGGACTCCGGCGAAGGCGAGGCTGCGGGTGACGGCGGCGGCTTGAGCGGTCTTCCAGGGGACCAGGCGGGCGGGTTCGGCCGGGGCGAGCGAGGAGGCGTAGAGATGAATGCCGCTGGAGCCGCTTTCAGAGGCGTGAAGGCTGAGGCAGGCGGCAGCGTTGGCGTGGTTGGCGATCTCGGCGCGGCGGGCAGGGTCGACGGTCGAGTCGGACTCGCGGGTGGTGACGACGGAGATGCCGCGAGCGGCGAGCAGGGAACGGAGGCGGACGCTGAGGGCGAGGGTGTAGGTTTTCTCGGCGCGCGTCGAGCCGGAGGAGTCTTTGAGGGGGCCGCCGGGGTCGTCGCCGCCATGGGCCGCGTCGAGAACTACAATGAACCGGGCGGCGGGTGCGAGCGGGGCCTGGGCGGGGAGGGTGAGGGAGAGGAGAAGGATTGAGGCGAAAAGCGGGGTCAGGCGTTTCAGAGACGAGATGATGGAGGTGAGGATAAGGGAACCGCGGGTGTGGGGGGAGTTTTTGCTATCCCACCCTGGCGGCAAAAACAAAGACGCCGCGAGGGTGGGGCACCCGGTCTTCTTCTGAGGAACAGGGTACCCGGTGTATTGCTCAGTGCTGTCAGTCGAAGGCATAGATGGTCAGGCCGCTGAGCAGTTTCGGGAAGAAGTCGGTGGACTTCTGAGGCATGACGTCGCCGGCGAAGGCGACTTCGCGGAGCTGCTCCATGGAGACGGGGTTGGTGAGGAAGGTGACGTCGGCTTCGCCGCGGCGGACCTGGTCGACGGCTTCAGAGGCGTCGCGGAGGTAACGGATATTGGTTTGCTCGCGGACCTTTTCGGCGTCGAGGCCGAGGAGGCGGTCGAGGACGATGGAGT
>CAYQOQ010000230.1:0-5872 GCA_964419175.1 uncultured Occallatibacter sp.
TGAAGATCAGCCACACATTCCAGCTCTTCATCATGCCTTTCTTCTCCTGCATCATGACGGAATGCAGAAAGGCGGTTCCGGTGAGCCAGGGCATGAAACTGGCATTTTCCACCGGGTCCCATCCCCAGTAGCCGCCCCAGCCCAACACGGCGTAGGCCCAGTGCATGCCGAGGAAGATGCCGCAGGTCAGGAACAGCCAGGTCACCATGGTCCAGCCGCGGGTGATCTTGATCCATTTCTCTCCGGGGTAGCGCATCATCAGAGCGCCCAGCGCAAAGCAGAAAGGAACCGAGAAGCCCACGTAACCCAGGTAAAGCATGGGCGGATGAATCACCATCTCCGGGTACTGGAGCAGGGGATTCAAACCGTTGCCATCGTCCGGAATGGCGCCCCGGAGCAGCGCAAACGGCGGCGCGGCAAAGCATAACACCGCCAGAAAAAAGACCTGAATCCCGGCCAGAATTGCTCCCGCATAGGCGTAGAGCTTCACGTCTTTCTTGTGCGTCAGGCGAAGGACGAATCCGTACGCTCCCAGCAGCCACGCCCACAGCAGCAGCGAGCCTTCCTGGCCGCTCCAGAGCGCGGAAAACTTGTAGGCGGCGGGGAGGGCGCGGTTGGAGTGCTCCATGATGTAGGTGATGGAGAAATCGTTGGTAAAGACCGACCAGACCAGGGCAAATGCCGCAGCCGTGATGGCCACGAAGCCGGCAATTCCGGCCCGGCGCGCCGTATCGGCCAGCCGCTCCGGCGAAATGCGGGCTTGCCGCCCCGAGGCGATCATCCAAAGGGCCAGCGCCCCTGCCAGCAGATTGTAGGCGGCCAGCGCCAAAGCAATGAGAAGAGCAAAAGTACCAAAGGCTGCCATCAAGACTCCACGATGATTCTCGCACGCAGGCGGGGAGCCATACGGCCTCCCAACGAGGGTATTCTCATCCCATCATAGGCTTTTCATGTGTGATCTGCCTCACACCCAGGATTGAGTGTGGGACCAAAGGCAACGCTGCTCAGGCGGGCGCGGGCTCGTTCTGCCCGAGCATCTGGCTGGCCAGGGCGAGCATCTCCTCTGTGGTGTTGGGACGGGCGAGGAAGCGTACGCCATCTCCAGCGTAGTCGCCAGCTGCTTCGCTGGCTCCGCCCAGTACGAGGACCGGCAGACTGGGCATCCGTTCACGCAGCTCGCTCACAAAGGCCGGACCGCCAAAACCCGGCAGGTGCAGACCGCAGATGACCAGGCCGAGATTGCCGGCGAACTGAGGCTGTTCAACCAGACAAAGCGCCTCGGTGGCGTCGGCGACACGCTCGACTTCGGCAAATCGCCGTTCCAGGATGGACTTCCGGAGGTATCCCTGGAGGGGATCGTCTTCCACTAATAGAATTTTCGCCATACGCCCCTGAGATTGGCCGCAACCTGGGAATGAGCTGCGTGGAGTCTATTTACCAACTGAATACCTCGGATGGTTACCTCGCGGGCAAGGTTGCCTGAACGGGCTCGATTTCCCCTTCTGCGCCGCCCTAGGGGTGTCCGCCGGAAATAGCATCCTCTAAATCATGGCCTAGATCTGCAGTTAGGTCCGGTCAGCATTTCCTCAGGGGCTAAAGCCCCGCTGATTTTGCTGGCCTTACGTACGGGCTAAAGCCCGTACCCTTCAAATCAGTTGAGCGACCATCTGTGTGGCGGACACCACTAGCCGAAAAGGAATTCCTTGTCGCGCAGTTCCTTGATGGCATCGCGCAGCCGGGCGGCCTTTTCGAACTCGAATTTTTTGGCCGCCTCGCGCATTTCCGTCTCCAGTCTGGCAATGTGGGCGTCGAGATCGGCTTGCGAGTTCAGCTCCGGCAGCTCGGCCGTTTCTTCCTCGGCCACCTCACCGTACTCAGCCTTTAGAATCTGCGCCAAGCCCATATCCACGTGGCTCACGACCGACTGCGGGGTGATGCCGTGCTCCTCGTTGTAGGCGCGCTGGATCGCCCGGCGCCGGCTGGTTTCATTGATCGCGCGTTTCATGGAGTCGGTCATGCGGTCGGCGTAGAGGATGGCTTTTCCTTCCAAGTGCCGGGCCGCGCGTCCCATGGTCTGGATCAGCGAACCTGCCGAACGCAAAAAGCCCTCCTTGTCCGCGTCCAGAATGGCCACCAGCGAGACCTCGGGCAAATCCAGCCCCTCGCGCAGCAGGTTGATGCCGATCAGCGCGTCATATTCGCCCTTGCGCAGCCCGGCCAGCAGCTTCACGCGCTCCAGCGTCTCAATCTCCGAGTGCATGTAGCGGCAGCGCACGCCGACCTCGGTGTAGTAGCCGGCCAGATCCTCCGACATGCGCTTGGTCAGGGTGGTCACCAGCACGCGCTCGTTGCGCTTGGCGCGGTCGCGAATTTCCGCCAGCAAATCGTCGATCTGCCCCTTCACGGGGCGAATTTCCACCGCCGGATCCACCAGGCCCGTGGGCCGAATCACCTGCTCCACCACCACGCCGGCCGAGCGCGTCAGCTCATAGGGGCCCGGCGTCGCCGAAACATAAATCGTCTGGTGAATGCGATTCTCGAACTCCTCGAACTTGAGCGGCCGGTTGTCCATGGCCGAGGGAAGCCGGAAGCCGTAGTCCACAAGATTCTGCTTGCGGCTGCGGTCCCCGAACCACATTCCATGCACCTGCGGAATGGTGGCGTGGCTCTCGTCGATAAAGAGCAGGAAATCGCGCGGAAAGTAGTCGAGCAGCGTCGGCGGAGCCTCGCCCGGCAGACGCCCCGAGAAGTGCCGCGAATAGTTCTCGATTCCGTGGCAGTAGCCCATCGATTTGATCATTTCCAGGTCAAAGCGCGTGCGCTGGTGGACGCGCTGCGCCTCGACCATGCGGCCCTGCGACTCCAGCTCCGCGACCCACTCGTTCAGCTCCTTCAGAATCGAATCGATGGCTTCGGCGCGGCGCTCGGGCTGCACCACGTAATGGCTTTTGGGGTAAATCGGGAGGCGGGAGTATTTCTGCTTCACGGTGCCGAAGAGGGGATCGATTTGAGAAAGCGATTCGATCTCGTCGCCGAAAAGCTCGATGCGATAGGCGGATTCGTCATAGGTCGGAAAGACTTCGATGACGTCGCCGCGCACGCGGAACGTGCCGCGGCGGAAGTCGCCGTCATTGCGCTCATACAGGATTTCGACCAGGCGGCGCGTAATGTCCTGGCGGCTGATGCGCTGGCCTTTTTCGAGCAGCAGCAGCATGCCGTAGTACGCCTCGGGCGAACCCAGGCCGTAAATGCAGCTTACTGAACTGACAATGATCGCGTCGCGCCGCTCAAACAGGCTGCGCGTGGCGGAGAGCCGGAGCTTGTCCAACTCTTCATTGATTGTGGCTTCCTTTTCGATGTATAAGTCGCCGGCCGGAATGTAGGCCTCGGGCTGGTAGTAGTCGTAGTAACTGACAAAGTATTCGACCGCATTGCCGGGGAAGAACTGCTTGAACTCGTGATAAAGCTGGGCGGCGAGGGTTTTGTTGTGCGCCAGGATCAGCGCCGGCCTTTGTGACTGCTCGATGACCTTGGCCATGGTAAAGGTCTTGCCCGAGCCGGTGACGCCCAACAGCACCTGGTGCTTCTCGCCCGCCGCCAACCCCTCCATCAGCTCGGCGATGGCGCGGGGCTGATCCCCCTTCGGCTTATAGCTCGACACCAGTTGAAAGTCCATGCGCTCATTATACGCGAATGGCGAAGATTGAGCGAAGATCAAGGGCGGGTGGGAGTGAGAAAGATATGGCTGGAAGTGGAGTGCAATGTGGGTCGGCAAGTGGACGAATCGCCGTGATGCGGTCGAAAGTGGAGGAAAGTCTGTGCGCAGAGAGATGGAATGGGGGAAATGTCTGCTTGTGGGTGGAGGAAAGGAGGTGAAACTTTGCAAAATCGGGCGTTTTTGGCGTGTTTTGGGGGCGTTTCAGGAGAGCCTCAGCACGGGGCCGGGGCGGATTCGGGCGGATTGGGTTCGAAAGTGCGCGGCTGGACGAAGACGCTCAAGAAAGCTTGCAAACTGAAGAGATACGCGATGGCGACTTCTTCGCAGAGACCTTTCACGCTTTGTCTTCTTACGGAAAGGGGCATTCATCGTCCAATGTTCAGCTATATTTTTGAAATCCGATTTGCAAGGATGGTAAGCCGCATGAAGATTCTGGCTACGGCTATTCTTCTGGCGTTCCCTTTGCTGCTCACCGCCCAGCAAACATCCAACGAGGAACAGATCCGCCGAGTTATCGCCTACGCAGAGGCCTATCGGGAGCACTTGCCCTCGCTGGAATGCGACGAGACGATGCTCTCGCAAGACGTAAAAAACGGCAAGGTCAAGTGGGAGGTCAAGATCAAGGCGACACTCCGCGAACTGCGAGATGAAAAAGAGCCCGGCGGATTCAGGGACGAATATACGTTCAAAACAGTGGATGGCAAACCGGCCAAACCGAATTTCAGAACCCCGTATTTTGTCTACAACGTTTTCGCGAACAGCCTCGGTATTGGAGAAAGTCCCCGTCCCGCCTGCTTTGATTACCGCTTCGCCACGCTGGACGACGGGCGAACGCTTCAATTCGACATCGACTCCAAGCCGGGCGTTCGCGATCCTGCCTGCAAGAAGATCCCCCCGGATTATCACAAAATGATGTTGATCGATACGGCTAGCGGCGCTGTTCGCCACGTCGAGCGCAGTTTATCCCCTCAATTTGCCGATAACACCCTTGAGATTCCCTCTGTCACGATCGACTACGCACCGCAAAGGTTGGGCGAACAGACCTTCTGGCTGCCCGTGCGCTTCGAGGCCAGCGATCCTCATAAGGAGGGAAGAATGATCGCCACCTATTCGAATTTCCGTCGTTATATCGGAGTCGCCAAAATCCTCCCTTAAAGACCAAAGACGAGGGCAGGCGTGGTCTGTTGTGCCCCAGGTCTCAAAAGCGAGACCTGGGGCACCCGAAGTTAGTGGCTGGGAGAGGTCCTTCAAATTCGAAATTGACAAATATGGGGTTACCAGGGCAGCGGCTTGCCCAGGTGGAAGAAGCCACCGGTGGGGCCGACGTCGGGCAGAGTGGCAAGGGCGGCGCTGGTCTTGCCTCCTTCGCTCAACTCCATGGGGGCTTGCGAGCCGCCCATATCCGTCTTGACCCAGCCGGGATGGGCGGAGTTGACCTTGATGTTGGTGTCGCGCAGCTCCCAGGCGAGATGGATGGTGAAGGAATTGAGAGCGGTCTTCGAGGCGTCGTAGGCGAAGGTTTTGGCGTTGTAGATGGGGGATTTGGGGTCGGCATGGAGGGCCAGCGAGCCAAGAATGCTGGAGAGGTTGACGATGCGGCCAGCCGGGCTCTTCTTGATGAGCGGCAGAAGCGCCTCAGTCAGCGCCACCTGGGCGAAGAAGTTGGTTTCAAAGACCTTGTGCAGCAGATCGAGGGGAACTTCAGCGGCGGAGTGCTCGGGGCCGGTGCCGGGGAAGGCGCCGCCGGCGATTCCAGCGTTGTTGACCAGGATGTCGAGGCGGCCATATTTGGAGTTGAAGTAGTCGTAGGCGGCCTGGTAGTCGGCGGGGTTGGTGATGTCGAAGCGGAGTACGTCTGCGTCGACGCCGGCGGAGCGGAGTTTCTGGACGGCCTGTTCGCCCTGGGCGAGGTCACGGGAGCCGATGACGACTTTGACGCCGGCATCCTTGAGGTCGAGCGCGGTCTGGAAGCCGAGTCCGCGGTTTCCGCCGGTGATGAATGCAATTTTCTGAGGCATGGGGAAGTTTCTCCTGTGCAAGCTTGGATTCACGAGGCGGCGGGCAGGGTGCAGGGAGTTTTGCCGCGTCTTTTTGACGGTGCTCTCGCAGTTGGTGTTCTTTTGTTCTCCCCTTTTGCCAAATTGTCCTTGAGAA
>CAYQOQ010000231.1:0-5859 GCA_964419175.1 uncultured Occallatibacter sp.
ACAACGTGGAAATCACCCCAAAGGCGGCATAACGGTGGGTTTGTTTCTTATTAGGACACGACGGGGTACCCTCTGGGTCACGGGCCGAAAATGCCGCAAAATCAACGTGGGCTGGTAGGGGTGGGTTTCAACCCACCCATTTATCCCCTGCAAAATTCCTCCACGCCCAAAAAACAAGAATCAGGCCTTATTCCGCAGCCTGTTTAGCCAGGAGGGATGCTTTTCTCGATGTACGATAGCGGCGAAACCGGAAACTATGGAAACAATGTGCGGCTTGCTGGCGTATGGAAACGCACCCGCCATCCGAAAACTGTGCACTGTTCCCTGCGCACTGTCCACTGCCTCTTACAACGCAGGACGCACCGGCTTCTTCTGTCGAGGATCGATCTCGGCCTCTTCGGCCCGCATATCCGACTGCCGGTCCATCCACTCGTCCAGCCGCGAACGTTTGAAACGCCAGCGATTCCCCAGCTTGAACGCAGGAACAAAACCTTCCGAAGCGTATTTGTAGAGCGTGTCGGGAGAGATCCCAAGATAATCGGAGGCCTGCCGAATATCCATGACCTCCCGCACCTCGGGAACCAGCAGGTTGGAACGGACCGCGGCGTTGCGCATCATCGCCTCCTAAAGACAAAAAGAACCAAGGACAGACTACCGGCGTATTTGCCGGTAGTCTTGTATATAGCGCGGATTCACCTGGAATTTCAAGGGTTTTCAGGGAGTTACAGGAATTTCATCCGCTTTTGGACCGGCCTTCTGCGCGGGCATCGAAACAATCTCCGGCCACTGCCCACCATCTTGCGGTTCCACTTTCCTTGGGCCCAAGCCGTAGGGCCATTGGAACGGATGGTGCAAGACCAGGAAAATCCACGGCAAAACGTCGAAGGCAATTCCTCCGATCCGCGAACGCAGTGGGTGCCCATCCTGACACGGCCTCATCGCGTCACGGTGAGATCGCATAAACCTCAGCCAGACCGACTTTCTTTTCCCTGCTTCCTCGTTCCCCGCTTTGCAGATAATTACCCGCCCCCGTAGGACAATAGGGATATGCACATCCTTCACTTTCTCAATCATTCCGACCATGTCTTTAGTCCTTTAGCCTGTACCAAAGGCCGGACCCCCTCCCCCCTCCCCGTCAATTGCACTGATTACAGTGCACACGAAATATTAACCTTCTTATTATCAGTAGGATAAACAAACAACATCATTAACCAGAGAGTAAACATGCCCACAAAAATACGCGTTTTTTGTTGTGTTTTAGGGGTCTAAAAGGAACTTCTGGGGAACTTTTTGCCCTGCAAACCCGAGTTTTGCGTTACATCGCCTTGCGCCACCAGGTCGTCGGCTCCTCGCTCAGGAACTTAGTCTTCGCTCCCCGCGACAGATAGAAATCCAGAACCTGATCCTTCTGAAAGGTCGAGCAATCCGGCCAGGACTCATCCTTCTCCAGATGAGTCTGCGTCTGATGGACATCCACAAGCGTGATTTCATCAGGCGTGCACTGGACTACTTTCTGCGCCTTTAGGGAAAAGGCCACGCCCGTAGGCGGCTCGGGAGGCATCTGATTGGCGATCTTTGTCAGCAGCAGGATAAACACAAACACGGCCGCAAAAATGGCAATCTTTTTCATATTCATGGCGGGAATCGATCCTGAAAGGACGCCATTCAACCACACTCAAACTGAGCGCTATAGGTTCACACGTGAACGGTCGCGGCGAAGTGCCTCTCCGGAACAAATGTAAAGGCAACTCTCCCTTTTCACAAGCCCAGCCAGGAATCCTCAAGAACTGGAGAGATTCCCTAGTTCTGGTCGTCCCGCCGATGCAGCGTCGGCTTGTCGTCGGAGGCCGACGTACTGTCGCCCGTCTGGCTCGTCGAGCTGCCCGTCGTGTCAGTCCCAGTGCTCGCCCGCCGTAGCGACGGCCTCGTAACGCCTTTTGTATCGGTCAGCCGCCGCTTGTTCTCAATTCGCGCAAGTCGTGCCTTTACGTCCTCGAACTCCGAGGTCGTCACCATGTACTCGTCCTTGGCCGGCAGAATCCGCGCGATCTCCTCCTGCGTATGCAGGATGCGGTCAGGCGTCTGCGGATGGTCGGCAAATACCTTGGCAACCGCTCCAGGTTTACGCTTTTCCAGTGCCTGAATCTTCTCAAAGAAGGTAATGAAAGCCTGCGGGTCGTAGCCAGCTCGGTACATATACTGCACGCCCAGGTAATCGGCCTGCGATTCGAACTCGCGCGAGAACTTCATGAACGTGATCGGTATCCCGATAGAGGCAGCCTCGTAGATCCCATAACCCGTCCAGCCGCCTATGAAGATCAGCGGAATAGTCCCCAACTGCGCGTAGTTCATCCGAGTCATCTGGCGCACCGCGTGGTGGGCGCAGACGTGGGCTGTTTCGTGAGCCATCACACCGGCCAGCTCTGCCTCTTCGTCCGCGTTCAAAATCAGCCCTGAGTTAACGTAGAAGAAGCCGCCTGGCAGAGCAAAGGCGTTGATCTCATCCGAATCGATTACCTTGATCGTGAACGGCACCTTGCAGTCGGAGTTCTTCACGATGTTCTGCCCGATGCGGTTCACATACTCGGTGATTAACGAATCTGTGATCAGCTTTGAACTCTTCTCAATCTGATCGGCGTAGGTCTTGCCCATCTTGATCTCGGTATCGGTCGAATACCAGTTCCCTATCCCGCGGCCGCCAATGTCGCGATTGCCAACCGCGCCAACGTCCTCCACGCTGCCCGACTTGATCTTGCCTATCTCGCTGCCGACCGCAACCACCTTGTCCGGGTCCACTTTGGGCGCAGTGTCGCCGCCAACAGGAGTCGTTCCTGGCGCTGGCTGCTTTGAGGTCTTTGTGTCAGGCTTGCTGTCCCCGCTGCTCGTCGTGCTGGCCGGCTGCTTGGCCGCTGGCGTGGCAGGTACATCGCCGCCCACTGAAGTCGTCCCGGGCGCTGGCTGGGCCGTTGGCGCACTGGCCGTGGTCGAACCGGTCTGGGGCGAATTGGAGTCCGTTGTCTGTGCGCCCAACACCGCCGCAAGCGCCAGCACCAATCCCGCCAGCATCGTTGTGCGTATGCCTTTGAACTCTGGCTTCATGACCTCACCTCCAGCACGATCCCTGCAGCGCCATTGATTCCGCAGTTCCGCACTATTTAGACGTTAGCACCCACTGCTTTGGTAACAACAGGGGAGAATAAACCGCCGGGAGCCGGTCATTCCAAGTCTCAAGACGAACTTGCATGTTGTTCTTGGAGCTTGCTCCCGACTGGATTAAAGTGGAGATCACGCGGATGTAGGGAGGTTTTTTGCGCCGGACGATCCAAAGCTCGCTATTGGTTGCCGTCTTCGGGACGATACAACTCCTTGCCCAGGGGGTGCATACGAGCCCGATTTCCCCGGCGAAGACACACAGCCCAGCCAAAACCGCGCCGCCGGCAAGCACCAATGTCTCTTCTCCGCTCTTTGACGCAACACGCATGGGATCTCCAGTCATGCTCGACAAAGGTTGGCGCGTTGGGATTACCGACAACCCAGAGGCAGCTTCTTCAAGCTTCGACGACTCCCGATGGGCTATTCGTGATGCCCAGAGCGCCATGGACGACGTCAACGATGAAGATCAACCTGCCGGTGGCCCTGGCTCAGCCGACAAAATTGAAAACTTACGTCGGAACCCGCTACGCTTTGCCTGGTTCCGTCTTCACATCAAGCTGGCTCCCAATCACGGGCCTGTCTCTCTGCTGGTAGAACTGCCGGTCTCACAAAACACTTCCCTGGGCATCGGCTCAACGGGACCAGGAATCGATGTTTTTGCAAACGGAAAACTGATCAATCCCAATGGGCCCCACGGCGACGCACCAGAGCACTATCAACAAATCTCTCGGATCTACGACCTCAACGTCGCTCCTTCTGAGACCTCGCTGACCCTGGTCGCGCGAACGCCGTATATCCCCTTCGGCTATAGCTCCTATACCGGCTTTTTCTCCAATCGCAAACTGCGTCTGGGCAACCGGGAAGATCTGAACCAATCGCTTGCACTTTGGTCCGCCAACAGCCTCTTTGAGCGCCTGCCGAGGCTGGTGGACTCCATCTTGCTCGTCGTGCTGGCCGTTTTCCTGTTTGCGCTCTATTTTGCGCAGAAAGGCCACATCGAATACCTCTGGCTGGCCTTGCATGAACTGCTTCAGGCGCCCATCGCGTTTTGCGAGCTGGCCGGCAGCTCTGCCCGCCTGGACAGCCTTTGGTACGCGGCCGTGGTGCTGCAGTTGTTTCTCGTCTCCGCCTACCTCTACTTTGAGTTTCTGATTGCATTCATCGCTCTGCGCCCCAAGAAACGATACGTTCGCCGGTTCATCAAGCTCCTCCGCTACACCTCTCCCATTCTGGCCGGGGTAGGCCCTACGTTGCTGCTGGTAGGCCATAGCAAGGCCATCGGGGTTGTACTGGCAATCGTCATTCTCTGCAGCCTTTTCTGGATCCTGGGGTGGCTGGTGTTTATCATCGTTACCCTGACGGTTGCCACCCTGCGCCGCAATTTTGAGGCAGGCTTGTTGCTGATTCCGCTGGTGCTGAGCGGCATTGGCATCATCGAACCCCTTTTCACCGCAGGCATGAGCGATTGGAGCGGCCGCGCCTACAGCTCCCCGCTCACCCTCCAGGCCGGCCCCATACCCATTCACTTTGCCTCAATTGCCGATTTCACGGGCATTCTGGTAATCGTTCTGATTATCTTCGTCCGTTTCCTCCGTATACAACGCGACCAGGAGCACGTAACGAGCGAGTTGGCGGCGGCACGCAGCGTACAGGAACTAATGATCCCGCAGGAGAAGCTAGCGACACCAGGATTTGAAGTCGACTCGATCTACAGCCCGGCAAACGAAGTTGGCGGAGACTTCTTCCACGTGCAAACGACTGGCGACGGCGGGCTGCTGGTGGTCATCGGGGATGTAGCCGGCAAAGGGTTGAAGGCAGCCATGAACGTGTCTATGCTGATGGGAGCGCTACGCCGCACCTCGGAGCGAAGCCCTGCAAATATTCTGGAGTCCCTGAATCGAGTACTCACCGGAAGCGAGAGCTTTACTACCTGCCAGGCGGCCTGGTTTGGCGCCAATGGCGAACTGCTATTGGCCAACGCTGGCCACCTGCCGCCCTACCTGAACAGTCAGGAGATCGCTCTCCCCGGCGCTCTGCCACTGGGTGTTCTTCCAGATGTGCATTATGAAGAAGTGAAGCTTTACCTACACCCCGGCGACCGAATGCTGCTGCTATCCGATGGAGTTGTTGAAGCACGGCGCCCTTCCGGCGAGATTTTCGGCTTCGACCGCGTTCACAATCTGAGCAACCAGTCCGCCTTCTACGTTGCCGAAGCCGCAAAAGACTTCGGGCAGGAAGACGACATCACCGTGCTGACGGTTCGCCGCCTGGCACAGGCGATAGCAACCTGACTCCTCGAATCGGAGTTGCAGTAAAGCGACTCTGTCGACGGTATATGGTTACCCAGTCTCGCTTGACGCTGCTCCCGCACCTCTGGTCTACTTCCATTAACGAAATGCATTTGCGTAACTCCAATGCGAGTCTTCGCATCGCCCCTATGGGCGCATCCTCTATTCCCGCAATTCGAATTAGCAGCTCCAATTCGCACGCGGGAAAACAAGCCTGACAAGAAGAATCCTGTAGTTGAGCAGCACCCAGGCCACCACCCGCAGACGCGGCTGGTGGTTTTTCATTCCCGGCCTGCCTTCCTCGCTACCGCCGCCGATTGCAAACAGCAGCTTCATGAAGGAGAGAATCTCTTGGAATCCGTTACAGTAAGGACCTCCGGCAAAGCCGGAGGCTTTCTTAGGTGAGCCGCTCAAAGCG
>CAYQOQ010000232.1:0-5794 GCA_964419175.1 uncultured Occallatibacter sp.
GGGGGGGGGAGGGCGCCGTGGGGGGGGGTGGGGGGGTCCCAAGGGGGGGGGATGGGGCGGTGGGAGGGGTTTTGGGGGGGGATTGATGCCGGCGGAAGAGAGGATTGAATTGGGGCCAAAGTTCACGAAAATCGGGCCGTGGGGGCGGAGTGCTGGATGAATGTGCGCGGGAATGTTGCCGGAATAGCAATTTCCGGATAGGGGTAATGTCCTATGGCTGCGTTGCCACCACCATCCCGACCTAATACTCCATCGGAAGCAGCACACCGTGCTTCCCGGACAGTAAATGTCCCGCAAAACATCTATTCCCAGCTTCCGTGGCATATTGCCATGCAGGTTCGATTAGGAGCTTTCCGGGCAGAGCTTTGGAGGACCGTACACATATTCGCAGTGGAGACACACAACCTTCCACGGCGCATAAAAATTCAATTACTCGAAATTCGGTACCTGCCTCTCGCTCGGACTGAGGGTATCTCGCTTGCTCCAGATCGTCCCGACTCGTCCACCTGGAAACCGTCCAGCAGCGAGTACACAAAACAAGTAGTGGCTCAAAGGCCGTGGGCGAGTTTATACGATTTGTCTCTATGTCATCAGGGATGGCAAGCGGCAATCGAGTCTCTGCGCTACCACATTCAGGGTTCTGGCACCGCGCCGAAAGGCACTCAAACGTCGGACTCACGGAATCCATAACTGGCCTAACCTAGCTCGGACAAGGGAACGCCTTGTGCATCGAGGTTAATGCAACAGCGAAGTAATCCTTCTGATACTCTTCTGGATGCGCTTGCGCGTAAACAAGAAAAATCTGGATCAACTGAGTTCGCGTGCTCTCTGCCGGTGCGCACACATCGAAGAAGGGCTTCATGCTTTTTTGATCTGCAATGGTTACTACCGTCTGAATTGATGCAAAGGCACCCCAGCAAACGCCGGAAGCGAAGTCGTGCGGCAAACTAACCTGCTCGCCGACTACCTTGGCCGCCGAGATCGCCCTACAGGACGAAACCATTTCTTCTGTAGTCTCGGCGTGGCAACCGCAACCAAGCGCAAAGACTATAACAATGGCAAGCGTTGTAATCTTCATGCCAAAAAGTATATGCGCGCGGGGTTGGCTTCGTGGTGGGATTCTGAGCAAATGGAGAGCCGGCCTGCCTGGGAGGGCCTGCTACCCTAGCGAATAGGCGGGTGGCCCATGTCCGACCAACCACAAGTGAGTGGGTGCCCCAGGTCCCTCGCTTTTGGGGACCTGGGATAGCACAAACCCCTCCTGCCAGGGATTACTCCCGGATAGCGCCGCAGGATGCGGGATTGAGGTATTGTCGCCAACCCGGAAGTAACGCCACTTTGAAACTCTCAAAGACAAACGCAGATCCTTCACTGCGTTCAGGATGACACTGCTGTGGGTAGAGAAGGATGGTGCCGGCAGGCGTCGTGGTTGGATTGTCGGCGATGGGGAAGCTTTGCGTGAGCCGGATCGCCCAGAGCCAGCCCACCTTCCAAACTTCCCCATCGGGGTGATTTGACAACTGCCACAAATGTAGCTGTCATCCTGAGCGCAGCGAAGGATCTGCAGTTGCTCTTCGCGTCACAGCCAACGCAGCCATAAGCAGATTATGATGCCAGCGATGCACGAGCACAGCTATTTCACATACATCATGGCGAGCCGCAGCCACACGCTCTACATCGGCGTCACAAGTGACCTTCACAAGCGTGTGTTTCAACATAAATGGAAGGAGCACGAAGGCTTCACGGCAAAGTACAACTGCGATCGACTTGTGTGGTTCGAAGCACACCAGGAGATTGCGACGGCTATCACGCGCGAGAAGGAACTAAAGGGCTGGAGACGAGCAAGGAAGATATCGCTGATTGAGGCGATGAACCCGGTCTGGATGGACCTGAGCCGCGATTGGTACGACTATGAGCCTGCCGATTATCGCCGTGCATTGGATCGAATGGACTCTTAAGAAACAACCGCAGATCCTTCACTGCGCTCAGGATGACAGCCTGGTTTATGCGGTGAATCAACGACTTACCACGTTAGGCGGGAGAACTGAGCAGCCAGTAATCGAAGCCGTCGATGATGGCCATGAGGGCGGCCTGGTTCAAGTCGCTGCTGACGCCGGCGGTGGTCCAGGGCTCGTGGCCGTCCGAGTGGAAACTTACCGAGACGCGGACGTGGGCTGCGGTGTCGTGTGCGGATACGTCGATGGCGGTGACGGTGAACCGGCCCAGATGCATTTTGCCGAGGGCCGGGTACCACTTCTCCAGCTCTTTCCGCATGGCCTTGGTCAGCGCGTCCACCGGGCCGGCTCCCTCGGCGCGGGTGACAGCCACGGCGGAGTCGCCAATGGAGAGCGACATGGAGGCCTGAACGTACCTGTTGCGCGTTTCGTCCGATTCGTCCAGGACCCTCCAACTCTTGACGTTGAAGCGGTTGCGCAGGGTTCCCAGGATCTTCATGCAGGCCAGGCGGAAGGAAACCTCGCTGGCGGTGAAGCCGCCGCCTTCAATCATGGCCTGGTTGGCGTCGATGAAGGCCTGGGCCTGCGCCGAATCGAGAGGAACTCCCAGCGCGTCAGAGAGCAGAACGATGTTGGCTTTTCCCGATTGGCCATTGACGCCGATGACCGGGGTTGCGCCGACCCGCGCGGGATCGCACCAGAGGTAGGCGCCGGGGTTCTTGCGTTCGCTGCTGCCGTGCATGCCGGCCCAGGTGCCGAATGCGCCGGGGCCGACGATAGGCGCGCCGTGCGGCACTTCCAGCCCGAAGGCAGCATAGGCCGAACGCGCCAGGCTGGTGAGTCCAGTCAGCGCGGCGGAAGTTACGAATTCAGCTTCGCCGCGGAGTTGCATGCTGCCGACGACCGCGGTGAGATTCACGTTGCCGCAGCGCTCGCCTGTTCCCAGCAGAGTGCCTTGCACCTGGGCAGCGCCGGCGAGGATGGCGGCGCGGGTATTGGCGACTCCCATGCCGCGATCGGTGTGGCCGTGAAATCCGAATTTGACTTCGGGGTACGTCCGGACCAGGCTGCCGATAACGCGCGAAACCTCTTCAGGGCTGGCACCGCCGGTGGTGTCGCACACAACCAGCCGGGAGACTTTCTGGGTAATGCACTGATCGATGACTTGGTGAAAGTAGTCCAGGCCGGACTTGCTGGAATCCGCGTCGCAAATCTCGCCATTCTCGCGGCGTCCGCAAGCGGCGTCCATGGCGTGCTCGAAATCCACGATCACTTCGAGGCCGTTGTCCTGCAGGCAGGCAATGGTTTCGAAGGCCATGAGCAGGTTCTCTTCCGGGGTGGTTTCTAGAGACCTTGTTACATCGAGCAGCCTGGATTTGACGACCACGACCGCAACGGGGATGCGGTCTTTGTGGGCGGCCATGATTTGTACGTCGGGCCACTCACTCACTTTGGCGCCGCGGCCTCGTGTCCTGCCGAACAGGGCGAGTCTTATTGCGCCTGTGTCAGCGGAGGATAGAGCGGCGGTCAAGTCGGCAACAAACTGGTTTGCGCCGGCAAAGCCAATTTCAGCGTATGCGACGCCGAAGTCCGACATGCGCTGGAGAAGGCTGACGGCATTCGGTACGGAGATTTCGAGGTTTGGCTGCTGCATCCCGTCGCGAAGACTGGTCTCAAACAGTTCGACTTTTCCAGCTCTTATTGCTTTCATGGTTCCCTGTTCCCCGCGGCGAGAGAGTGCCTTGCCCGACCTTGTTGAGCGTGCAGGATCTCAATTTCTAATCTTACCTCCGGGCGGGAACAGACGCCTTTGCGTCAGAGCACCGCAAGAGCCGCCGTCTGCACTCCCCCATTCTGCTTACAGAGTTGTATAGTTGGGGCGACCGAATTGTATACGTTTGCCGGGCAGGATGGCGGCGGAGAGTTGGAGACCATGGAAAAGCGGGTGTTGCGGTCGCAGGCGTGGTTTGGCGGCAAGGACAAGGACGGTTTTATCCACCGCAGCTGGATGCGCAACCAGGGCTTCCCCGGGGACGTGTTCGACGGGCGGCCGGTGATCGGCATCTGCAACACGTGGAGTGAGTTGACTCCCTGCAATGCGCACTTTCGCGAGCTGGCGCAGAAGGTGAAAAACGGCGTTTGGGAGGCGGGCGGGCTGCCGCTGGAGTTTCCCGTGACCTCGCTGGGCGAAACCAACTTGAGGCCCACGGCGATGCTCTTCCGCAACCTGGCCAGCATGGATGTGGAAGAGTCGATCCGCGGAAATCCCCTCGATGGCGTGGTGCTGATGTGCGGCTGCGACAAGACGACGCCTTCGCTGATCATGGGCGCGGCAAGCTGCGACGTGCCGGCGATTGTGCTGAGCGGCGGGCCCATGCTGAACGGGCGCTATCGCGGGCAAAGCATTGGCTCGGGAACCGACGTCTGGCGGTTCAGCGAGGCGGTGAAGGCCGGGACGATGACCGCGCAGGAGTTTATGGACGCAGAAAGCTGCATGAGCCGCTCGGCCGGGCACTGCATGACCATGGGCACGGCCTCGACCATGGCCTGCATGGTGGAGTCGCTGGGACTTTCTCTGCCCGGGAATGCGGCCATCCCTGCCGTCGATTCCCGGCGCGGGGCGCTGGCGCAGGAGACAGGGCGGCGCGCAGTCGCGATGGTGCATGAAGACCTGCGGATTTCAAAGATCCTGAAGCGTGAGGCGTTCTTGAACGCCATCCGCGCCAACGCGGCCATCGGCGGCTCGACCAACGCCGTGATTCACCTGATCGCCTTCGCCGGGAGGGTGGGCGTGCCGTTGACGCTGGAGGACTGGGACCGCTATGGGCGCGAGGTGCACACCATTGTGGATATGAAGCCGGCAGGGCGCTTCCTGATGGAGGAGTTCTATTACGCCGGCGGGCTGCCGGCGGTGTTGTGGAAGCTGGCTCAGCATGGCCAACTCGACGGCGGCGCACTGACGGTGAACGGGCGGACCATTGGCGAGAACGTGAAGGAGGCACCCAACTGGGACAGCGAGGTGATTCGCGACTATGAACGGCCGCTCGTGGAATCGGGCGGCATCGCCGTCTTGCGCGGCAATCTCTGCCCCGACGGCGCTGTGCTGAAGCCCTCGGCCGCTTCGCCAAACTTGATGAAGCATCGCGGGCGAGCGGTGGTGTTTGAGAACATCGAGCACTACAAGGAGCGGATCGACGATCCCGCTCTCGATGTGGACGAGACGAGCGTGCTGGTGCTGAAAAACTGCGGCCCACGCGGCTATCCGGGCATGGCGGAAGTGGGCAACATGGGGCTGCCGCCCAGGCTGCTGGCGCGCGGCATTACGGACATGGTGCGCATCAGCGACGCGCGTATGAGCGGAACGGCCTATGGGACGGTGGTGCTGCATGTGAGTCCCGAGGCGGCGCTCGGCGGTCCGCTGGCGCTGGTGCGCGAGGGCGACTGGATCGAGCTGGACGTGGAGGCGCGGCGGCTCAACCTGGATGTGGACGAGGCGGAGCTGGCCCGCAGGCGCGCGGAATGGGTGGCTCCAGAGCCGGCGTTCCAGAGTGGCTACCAAGCGCTTTATGTGAAGCATGTGCTGCAAGCCGACCGGGGCGCGGACTTCGATTTTCTCGTCGGCTGCCGGGGCCATGGGGTGCCGCGGGAGTCGCACTGAGTTGATGGGCCGGAATCTTGGGAATGGCTGGCGAATCCCACCCTTGCCGCAAAAACCAAGACGCGGCAAGGATGGGGCACCCACTTTAGTTTGACAATGGCGGGACGCCCGGTTTTCCGGAGGGCACAATCGGAAGCGAGGAAAGATGGAAGACGGCAAGACGCTGTTCGCTCATTATCCC
>CAYQOQ010000233.1:0-5772 GCA_964419175.1 uncultured Occallatibacter sp.
TACCGGTTGATGGTGTAACGATGAATCTGATTCGCGAAATCTGGCAATCGATCGTACGGCGGGATCCACTGTCCACCGACAAGGGGAAGTCCGAGTTGGTCTTTCTCAACGTGTGGCTGCACGTCCATCCGGCCAAGGTGAAGAAAGAGAATCTGAAGTTCACGCACTCTTTCTACCTGGGGTTTATCACTTTCTTTCTCTTCCTGATTCTGCTGACGACCGGGATAGCGCTGATGTGCTACTACCGGCCCTATCCGCCCCAGGCATACCAGGACATGAAGGACCTCCAGTTCGTCGTCTTCATGGGCCCATTTCTCCGGAACATGCATCGCTGGGCGGCCCATGGCATGGTGGTCTGCGTCTTCCTCCATATGTGCCGGGTGTTCTACACCGGTTCGTATAAAAAACCACGTCAGTTCAACTGGGTGGTTGGCATACTACTGCTCCTGCTGACCCTTGGTCTGTCCTTTACAGGCTATCTGTTGCCTTGGGATCAACTGGCCTACTGGGCCATTACGGTGGGAACCAATATCGGCAGTTATGCCCCCTTTATTGGTGGGCAACTGCGCGAGGTTCTGCTTGGCGGCCATACCGTAGGAGAGGCCGCATTACTACGCTTCTACGTGCTTCACGTAGCCGTGCTGCCATCGCTCATCATCCTGCTTACCATCGTTCACTTCTGGCGCGTTCGCAAGGACGGCGGACTCTCGCGGCCGGTCTGGAAGCTCAAACCGGAAATGACTGAATCGCTGGTCACCATCGGGGCTCCGGACGAAATGGTGCCTCTCAATGTTGCGTCGGCCTCAAAGGACAAAACCTATGGGCTCATGGAAGTTGTTACGGGCAAGCCTATCTTCGAAACAGTGACTCCGGAAGAAGAGGCCGATACGGTCTTCTCGTATCCATATGCGTTTGTTCGCGAGGCTGTGGTGCTGATGGCAACGGTTACCACCATCATGACGATGTCGCTGTTCCTCAACGCACCTCTTGAAGAACTGGCCAACCCGGCAAAGACGCCGAATCCGGCCAAGGCGCCGTGGTACTTTCTGGGCCTGCAGGAACTGGTAAGCCATTCTGCACTGCTGGGTGGTGTTGTGGCGCCGGCCCTGATGGTGCTGGCGTTGATCGCGATTCCATATATTGACAGGAATCCCAGCCGCCGGCCCGCTGACCGCAAATTAATTCTCTGGCTGTTTGCCTTCTTTGTCGTGGCCAACCTGGTCCTGATCGTGGTGGGAACATTCTTCCGCGGTCCAGGCTGGGCGTTGGTTCCACCTTGGGTACATGTAGTTTCGGGGGCTGAGTAATGGAACGGAGACTGCAACAGCTCTTCTTCGCGCTGAGTCTGGTTGCGCTGGCGCTGATACTGGCTGCGGCGTGGCAGGCCAATGCGCCATCGTGGAAAACCTATCAGAAGAACTTTCTGCAGCTTGAGGCGCAGGGTGAACCAAATGCGGTCGCAAAGGCTGCCGTTCTCGCCACGCCGCCGCAGATTCACCAGACGCTGCTCCCCGGCTTGCAGCGTGTTGACCGCTGCACCACGTGCCATCTGGGCGTTGACGATCCAACCATGAAGAACGCGCCAGAGCCGTTCCGTTATCACGCCGGACTTGGTCCCCACATTTCTTCCAGGTTCGGCTGCACCATCTGTCACGGTGGGCAGGGCTTGGCCACGGAAAAAGATGCTGCGCACGGCAACGTCCAGTTCTGGCAGACTCCGCTCCTCGCCAGGGACTATATCCGCGCCTCCTGCGGCCGTTGCCACAAGGAAGGCGACGTTCCTGATGTCCCAGAGCTTGCGGAGGGCCGTCATCTGTTTGAAACCCAGGGATGCCGCGGCTGCCACAAATTGAACGGTGTGGGTGGAAGCATCGGCCCTGACCTTACCGAAGAAGGCGCAAGCCACCGCTCGCCGGAATGGCTCGAGGGCCATTTCCTGGCTCCAAATGCCGTCTCCGCAGGCTCGGCCATGCCCAATTTCCACTTCACAAAGGAACAGGCGCGCGACCTTACTTACTACATGCTCTCGCTGACCAGCGAAGAAATGGGAACCTACTTCTCGAGCATGCGCTCGATCCCAGGCCCGGCATATGGGCGGCAACTGTTTGTCGAAAAGAACTGCGTCTCGTGCCACGCTATTGGCGGAGTGGGCGCAAAGTCCGGCCCCGACCTCCTCGGTGTTACTAAGCGCCACTCAATGGAATGGCTCGATGAGCAGCTAGTGAATCCCGAGCTTGTGTATCCCGGAAGCGCAATGCCGGAATACGATCTGGAGACAAATGCCCGCAAGGCGCTTGTCGCATTTCTCGCTATAGCCACTCCCGACGATCTGAAGTCGATTCTGTCGGGCAAGCCACGTTCCCTGTCTCCGGAGGAGATTTCCATCGAGGCGGGCAAACAGGACTTCTCCCGCTTTGGATGCGTAGGCTGTCACGGAACGGAACTCCAAGGCGGCGTTGCCAACCCCAACGCCCAGGGTGGCGAGGTGCCTTCGCTTCTTCACGTGTCCGATGACTACACCAAAGACGAAGTGATCGCGATTATCCGGAACGGAAGAGTACCACCAGTGGACAACCCTGCCGGCCCGCCTCCGCCACTCTACATGCCCTCCTGGAAGCACGTGCTGAGCGATGAGGACATCAACCGCATCGCTGACTATCTCTGGTCAAAACAGCAATTGAAGAAGGAAAGCTGGTAACAGACCGGCACTCATTACACCAATTCCAGTAGGGTGATTGGAAAGAGCAATTGACACGACGTGCCCCAAGCCGACGTCCTGTCCCGCAACCGAGCAAATCCTCTGAGTTATTGGATAGTGATGAATTGACGTTGGGACAAGGTAAGTCCTGATAGCCGGCTTGTTTCCGGGGATCGATTCAAGCTCTGGTTTGTTGGTGGCAGTCCCGGCCCTCGGAGGGCGTCTTCGACTGTTCCCTAAGGAACCTCTGCACAAGTCTGCAACCCGCGTGATGTTTGAATGAACTATAAGCATGAAGCGGATGGCGCGGATTCAGCAGACGCTGGCATCGCAGGCGAGTTTTGAGAAGCATGGCCGCAAGAGCAAGCGGGAGCTGTTTCTGGACCAGATTCACCAAGGGTTCCATGGTCGGAGCTGTTGGCATTGGTTGAGCCGCATTATCCCAAGGCGGGCAACGGCCGTCAGCCGGTTGGCCTTGCAATCATGCTGCGAATTTACTTTCTGCAACAATGGTTCAACCTTTCGGACCCAGGCATGGAAGAAGCCTTCTATGAGTCGCCCGTGCTGCGGCGCCGGACGAGACCACCATCCTTCGCTTCCACCACGTGCTCGAAGGGCACGATCTATGAGGTCAGATGCTGGACACCAAGAACAGCACCAAGGCCCGAGTGAGAACCAAGGTGAAGCATTTTTTCCGCATCCTGAAGCGGACCTTCGGATTTACCAAGGTGCGCTAACGAGGAATATGGAAGACCCACCAGAGGCTGTGCGCGGCCTTCGCGCTGGTGAACCTTTACCAACATCGCAATCGGCTGGCCCCTCAAAGGGCGTAGTGTCTCCGGAGGCCAGAAAACGGCCTCATGCGACCAGAAAGGCACGCAGCACCCCCTTCCGACAGAAAACTGACCCACAATCAGGAAATCATCCGAAGCCGCGTCGCCGCCGCAAAATCACGCCCCTGCGCAAAGGTTCCTTAGCGCTCATCCAGGTCAACCGCATATAGGTTGACAGTGGAGGTGCGGGCAGTCACCACCGGCAGGTCACCGGGCGCCAGGCCGATCAATCGGTAATCACTTGCGGCGATGGGGCGTAGGTTGTCGATGGTGGCCACCAATTCCGGTTTTCCGCCGGGCACGGCGATCCGGTAGATGGGCTTGCCGCTCTCGACAAAGTCTTGAAAGTAAATGAATCGGCCATCGTGAGACCATGTGGGGTCGCCGACACCGTGGACTGTGAGTGCAGTCCAGCGCTCCATTGTCCTGTCAAAGAGCATCAGTGCCCGCTGGTCCATGGGCATTGCGGCGATGTAACGGTCATCCGGCGAAAGCCTGGGGCTGAAAAAGCCGGTCGAGCCGGGGATTTCGGTGACGTTGCGGGTTTCGAGATTCAACAGGTAGATCGCCTTGGGCTGGCTGTTGTCCATGCGGTCGGGCAAACGGCCAAAGACGATGGACCGGCCGTCGCGCGACCAGTCTGGATCGGCTTCGTTGCGGTCTTCGCCCAGCACCGAAGTGAGCTTCCCGCCCTCCGAATCGATAAGGTAGACCTGCCAGGGCTTTCCTGGCTCTTCGGCCATCACCGCCAGGCGCCGGTCGTCGGGAGACCACTTCATGGTGAAGATGCGCAGCGGCGGCGTGGTCAGTTCGATGCGCTCGGTGCCGTCGACGCGGCTGCGCCAGAGCGAGCCATCGGAGAGATTGAGCCATGCGACCCACTGGCCGTCCGGCGAGTATTCGGCCAGTTCCGCGGCGCTCAGATTCTGGGCAAGGGGCGCGAATGTTGTGGAGCGGGGCAGCGCGCGCAGCAGCTCAAATTGAGTATTGGCCCCGATGAAGTAAATCCGATTGCTTCCCGGCGATGTGATGGGCGCCTGGTAGTCCTGCGGGTCGTTGGTGATTTGCCGCGGCTCGCGGTCCGCGAGGTACCAGGGCCGTTCCCGCCGCGCCCAAATCTCGCTTCGGCCGCTATGCGAGGACTGGAAAACAAATTCCTTTCCGTCGTGGGTCCAGCTTCCGCAGCACTCCGAGGAGGGCTGGCTCCATTCGGGCAACAGGGGGTGGAGATTGCTGCCATCGGATGCCGCCTCCCAAAGTGCGGAGGTCTGCCGCTTGGGATCGCGCAACGTGAAGCGCAACTGCCGCCCATCCGGAGACCAGCGTAACCAGAAAGCCAGACCGGGCGTGGTGAGCAGTTTGTGAGGATCGCTGCCGTCTGCGCCCATGATCGTCAACTCATTGCCGCTGGCGACCAGCAGGCGTCGGCCGTCGAGCATCCAGGTGGCGTCGTGCGCAAGCACGTTGGGAACGCGGTGGGCATCGCCCCCCAGCGTGGGCACTATCCATAAGGGTTGCTCCGGCTCGGCCTGCAGATGGCTGCTTACCACCAGCCTGGAACCATCGGGAGACAGCGCTCCGATCAGGGGGGCGCCGATCTCCGCGGGCAGATGGAAGTTGCTTATCTCGCCATTGGCCGCAAGTGCAACAGCCAACACGGGGTTGCCATTGTCCACGTGGGAGAAATAGATGCGCGCACCATCGCTGGCCGAACTGGAAAAATTCTCAACATCCAGGTTGTTGGCCAGCACTTGTCCGGAAAAAGTGACCTGAACCACGCGGTAAGGCCTGCGAACAGCCGGCCGGAAGAACAGAATCGCGGTCAGCAGCAGGCAGACGAGAGCCAGAGACGAGGTCATCCAACGCCAGCGGACGATGCCCACCCGCCTCAGGACCTCACTGGGATCTGCGGGAGCGGCATGCGGATCGAGGGTCCTGACCGGAGCGATGAAACGGTAGCCGCGTTTAGCCAGCGTCTCCACAAAACGTGGATTCTCCGCTGAGTCGCCCAGCGCCTCGCGCAGCTTGTTCACGGCAATCCCGAGGCTGTGGTCGAAATCGACGGTTGTGTCCGCGCCCCAGAGTTCCAGTTGCAGCGCCTCGCGGGAGACTACCTCGCCGGGGTGCTCCAGCAGCGCCGTCAGCAGCTTGAATGGCTGGCTTTGCAGCCGGACGCGAACCCCGGAGCGGCGCAACTCCCCCGCTTCCAGGTCGGCTTCAAAGATGCCGAACTGCACCCGC
>CAYQOQ010000234.1:0-5763 GCA_964419175.1 uncultured Occallatibacter sp.
ATCCCATCAAGCCAAACCCTTCGCGCATATAGCAATTAAGATGCGTTTGCCCTGTAAGTCTTTCGGCTCCACTACTATGGTCTAAGCGCACTGTGCTATGCTACGTGCGCTCAGGTGAATGACGATGTCGCCTGCGCGGCACGGCTCGCGCATGTGCTTTCTTTGCGAGAGGGGATCAGGTGCAACTGCGGCAATCTCCAAAGGCTATCCGGCATGTAGACCTTACTGACGTTCAACTCGCCTCCAGTGAAACTGCGCGTGGAATCAACCGGAATATCGTGCTTGAGCTGATCCGTGCCAACCAGCCTCTTTCCCGTGCCGATTTGTCGCGGAGATCGGGACTCCAACGAAGTACTGTCTCGCAAATTGTGGAGCAGCTCATCCAGGAGAATTGGGTGCGCGAGGGCGGCATTGCTTCTCTTGCGCGCGGCCGCCATCCAACGTTGTTGGGGCTGAATGAAGACCTGATCGTGATTGCGATTGACCTACATCCCAAACAGGCAACGATTGCCATGGTCGATCTGAACGGTCGCCTTTTATCGCGGTCACAGGTGCCTCTGACCTCGAAACCCGCTGGGTCGACGCGGTTGATTACGGACTGCATAAAGCGGATGCGGGAGGCCTTTGCGGGCAAGTCGATCGAAGGAATCGGCATCAGTCTCCCCGGCAGATTCGACCCCGGTTCGCAGCGCCTGGTCTTTGCGCCGAATCTGCACTGGTCCGACTTCGATCTGAAGAAAGCAATCGAGAAGGAGACTGGCTTGGTGGTAAGGATGGAGAACGCTGCCACCGCATGCCTGTTGGCAGAACTCCTTTTCGGACGCCTCAATGGAATTCGCGATGCCGTGCTTGTAACTGTCTCGGAAGGCGTTGGTACCGGAGTATTCGCCAATGGCCAGGTGATTACGGGCAATCACGGAATGGCAGGGGAGTTTGGTCACATTTCCCTGGACCGGTCTGGAATCCTCTGCGCATGCGGTCGCAAAGGATGCTGGGAAACGGTTGCATCGTGTCATGCAGCACTGCGGTATTATCAGGAACTTCAGCCCGGCGGCGTAGGATCGATTACATTTCACGAATTGCTCAACAAGGCAGAGGAAGGCGACCAGTTTGCCGTGGAGGCACTGGCTAAGCAGGCTCTACACATCGGGCGCGGATTGGGCCCAATTGTTGCAGGCCTTTCTCCGCGCGTAATTTTCGTTGCAGGTGACATTACATCCGCCTGGCACCGGTTCGGGCCTGTGATTGAGAAAGAAGCGGCTGCATTGACGCTGGCTGGGCCGCCACCCCAGATACTTCCCACCCACGATGGGGATATCGCCAGGTTGCGGGGAGCGGCGGCGCTTGTATTTCAACGGCGCTTTGTTCGTGAACCGCACCAGGCTGTCACGCAGGACTCGCGCCCGCTCCAGGGCGTGGCTGGAGTTCGAAAGCCAAGAAGACTTAGCCATTGAGATTTGATGGTTGACAGCCGTTAGGATTTTCCGGGCTTTTAAGTCTGCAACATAAACAAAACAAAAGCGATGTGTGGAACTTTTGCTCGACGTGCGGGGTGTCGACGATGCACGATACTCAGTGAATCGAATTTGTCATTGACAATCCAGATATTGTTCTCATATAGTTCGTGCCGACAACCAATAGCTTCATCTTGAATACTTGAATCCGAGTGTAAAGAGATGGTCCGCATAAACCAGGTTCGAATCGAGGGTGCGGATGCAGGGCAGGCGTCAGTTGAGCTAAGGGCCAACTGTGGGGCATCCACAGAAGAAAATCCATGAAGGAAACAATCGGTGTGAATCAGTAAACATTATCAGATGGCCGATGGCAATCACAATGCAGATCAACATTTGATGCGGCGGACCATCGTGACCAACTTGCACCTCTTGATGTGCCTGGCGAGAGCGCTGGGCGAAGCAATGCACCCAATCAAGAGCCACGCCCAGCAGATTTCGGTCTGAGGGACGGGCATCGTGATTTGGACTGTGCAGATCAGTCAGAACGTGATTCTGGCGATTACTGCATTTATCAATCCGACCGTTAAACATTGTCGGCCAGGCCGGCAAAGGAGAATTGGCTATGACGCAACGTTCAGGTTTTGAAAGGCGCGGGTCTTCTCTGCGGGTACGATCGCCGCAGATGATCTTTGCCTTGTTCCTGGTGAGCTTGCTGGCATTATTAATGCCGCGTCCGAGCGAGGCGCAAGTGCTTTATGGCACCCTGGTGGGTAATGTAACCGACTCCAGCGGCGCCGCAATTATTGGCGCCACGGTGACGGCTACCAACCTTGGGACGAACATCGCAAAGACAGCTACGACGGACAACGCCGGCATATATCGCCTTAACGATTTGTCGGCGGGTACGTACAAGGTCGCGATTTCGGCAAAATCGTTTGGCAGCACTGAAGGGCTGGGGATCGTCGTACAAGCGAATGACGTGCAGCGATTCGACGCTCAGCTTAATCCGGCGAGTGTGGGACAGACGATCACGGTGACCGCCGCGCCGCCCGACCTGCAGACCGATACCGCAAACGTCTCATCTGAGCTGGAAACTTCGCAAGTGCAGACGATCGTGACGACCGCGGGATTAAATATGCGCAACTTCCAAAGCTTGTTCCTCATTCTTCCCGGCTTTTCGCCGCCAACCGAACAACACTCGGAATCTGGGAATCCCGCCGATACGATGATGTTCAATGCAAATGGCATGTCGGGCAGCAACAACAGCACCCGCATCGACGGAGTTAGCGACATCTATGCCTGGCTTCCGGAGATCACTGCATATACCCCGTCGACCGAGGCCATCTCCTCCGTCAACGTGGTGACCAACAGTATGAACGCCGAGCAGGGATTTGCCTCCGGCGCTGCGGTCAGCGTCACAACCAAGTCCGGAACCAACATATTCCACGGCTCGGCCTGGGAATACAACATGATCAGCGCCCTCATGGCGAAAAGCCCATTCTTCGTGCCGACCACGACGAACAGAGGCTTGATTCCCAAGTACATCATGAACCAGTTCGGAGCCAATTACGGCGGCCCCATCCTGAAGAATAAGGCCTTCTTCTTCGGGAACTGGGAACGCACCCGGCGCGCGGCGGCGTTGAGCGGCTTCCAGACCGTTCCAACCACAAACATGCTCTCCGGCATCTTCTCCGATGTGAGCACTGTCATCTACGATCCCTCTACGGGCAATGCCGATGGTACTGGCCGCACGCCATTCACAAACAATGTGATTCCCTCGAGCCGCATCTCCTACGCTGCCAGCCAGATGGTCAAACTTTTGACCGCCAACAATAATGCCGATGCGCCGAACGTTTCCGGCGCCGGGCTCAGCAACAATTTCTTTGGCGCGGCTGACGCCGAATATACTCGTGACAATATCGATAGCCGCGTCGATTTTAACCTCAGCAGCAAGAGCACGATCTTCGGACGCTATGGATTTCAGAAGTCGCATCTCTTCGATCCCCAGACGCTGGGAGCGGCAGGCGGCACCACCTTCGACGGCGGCCAGCCGGGAACCGCGCCGAGCATTGTTCAATCGATCGGTATTGGCGGCACCTATACCTTCCGGTCTAACCTGCTTCTGGACGCCAACGTCGGCTACCTCAGGCAGGGCATGGCCGCCAAAAACACCGACATCGGGGTAGATTGGGGAACCAGTTACTTCAACATTCCCGGTACCAACGGGTCTTGCGGTCTGTGCGGGGGCTTGCCCAGATTCGTATTTAGCGGCGGGCTCTCGAATCTGGGAAATCAAAATATTTCCAATCCCTTCCAGTTCCGGGATAGCACCTATGTCTCGGCCGGCAACCTGAGCTGGGTCAAGGGGAAGCACTCCACTCGTTACGGCCTGGAGTTCGACCACTTCGCGATTAACCATTTCCAGCCGCAGAACACCTCCGGCCCGCGCGGCGGATTAAACTTCACAGGCGGCTTGACCACGCTCACCGGTGGAACGGCTGCAAATGGCTACAACTCCTGGGCGGACTTTCTGCTCGGTCTTCCACAGTTGGTTCAAAAGGACACGCAGTATCTGAATCCAGCCACATCTCGTGAAAACGTCTGGGCATTTTATGCTCAGGACCAGTGGCAGGCAACGAGCAAGCTTACCGTCAACTACGGCGTCCGGTACGAGTATTATCCGATTGCCACTCGCGACCACTCCGGCCTTGACATCTTCAACCCCGCCGATGGAAATATCTATATCGAGGGCTCCGGGGGCGTTCCCGCAAGCGTCAAGGTCAGCGCAGGCAAAGGCATGATTTCGCCGCGCCTTGGCTTGGCCTACCGCATCAACCCTAAGACGGTAGCCCGCGTCGGTTTCGGATTGTCGGCTAACCCCGACAGCTTCCGCAATGTGCTGACAACCTATCCCTCTGTGGTTTCGCAGACCATTCAGGGAAACACTGGAAATGTGTCGCCCATTATCAACGGAGTGCCCGTCACCACGGTCACCGGAATTCCAACCCTGACAGCCCCCACACTGAGCCCCAGCTCACCCTCGATTGCTCTTGGTTCCCTTGGTACACCCGTGGGCTCGCTGGGAGCAACCACGCTGCCGCTGAATTACCGGCGCGGATATTACGAGTCTTACAACGTAGCTTTGGAGCGCGAGCTTCCGGGCGCAATGACCGTGAATGCTACCTACGTCGGTGAACTCGCCATTCGAGAGGTTCCCGGCATCAACATCAATGCAAACCTGGCGCCGGGACAAACTCAGGCTCAGGAGCCCATGAAAGCGCTGTATGGAATCACGGCCGGAATCACTTCCGAAATACCGGATGGAACTGCACACTACAATGCCCTGCAGGCCCAGGCAAAGAAAAGATTCGCGGGCGACAGCAGCGTGGCAGTCAACTACACGTACTCCCGTGCGATCAACGATTACGGCGATCAGTCCGACGGCGAGTCGTCTTTGTTTACTGCGATGGCCGGTCCTTATTGGCATCTCAACCGCGGCGTGGCAGGTTTTGACCGCACACATAACGTTCAGATCTTTGGGAACTATACCCTTCCCTTCGGAAAGGGTCAGGCCTATCTCCAGAACGGCCCGGCGGGATTTATCCTGGGAGGCTGGTCTATGAGCGGCGCCTTGAGCCTCGAAAGCGGCGCGCCCTTTACGGTTACCGGCAGCGCAGGTTCTATTGGCCCCAGTACTCAGGGCACGAGCAATAATTTTGCCGACGTACTCTCCAAGTCGAACATGATTCTAGGCGGACACGACAAGAACCATCCCTACTTCAATACTGCCAATTTCCAAGACCCGTCCGTAACCCAAAAGGCTACGTCAGGGTCGAGTTGCGGCGTCTCTAATCTCGCGGTGTGCCGCTTTGGAACCGCCGGGCTGCACTCGCTTCGCGGTCCGGGACTCATCAATCCCAGTCTCAGCCTGGGCCGGGCCTTCACGTTCTCGGAACGGTTTGGCATGGTCTTCCGCGCCGAGGCATTCAACCTCACCAACACGCCTCAATTCAGCAACCCCGCTTCGAGCGTCACTGCTTCCAGCGGATTCGGAGTTATCTCGGGCGTTACGCAAAACTCCAACCGCGAGATGCGTTTCTCGGGCAGGGTAAACTTCTAACATCTGCAAGAACAACTTGTGCGGCAGCTCTTCAAAGGGCTGCCGCACTTGTTTTTTTGGAGGACGGAAGAAGTCGGCAGTGTAAACCCGGTCTGACCAGCAAAGGGTCAGGAAGCTGCCTACATCGCTATCTGATTGAATTGATTGGTGGACGCGGTAGGAATCGAACCTACAACCTGTCGGTTAAGA
>CAYQOQ010000235.1:0-5719 GCA_964419175.1 uncultured Occallatibacter sp.
CCCATGGGGATTTTGTAGCTCATTTTTTGACCTCCTCGCGCAGGTTCACGCCCAGCGTGTCTCCGGCGCGCAGCAGCAGCGGCTCGTATTCGCGTCCAGTGAATTCAATGTTGTACTCTTCGTGAATCTCGCGCTCGATCCAGTCCACGGCCTCGCACAGATCGAAGATGCTCTCGATTTTGCTGGTCTCAGGGGAATCGTTTTTCAGCAGAAAGGGAAAGCCCAGCAACTGCCCATCGAGATCCCAATGGTACTCCAGGCGAATCCCCTCGTCCTTGGGCAACTGGTAGGCGGTGATGGTGATAAACCGGGCCTGCGCCACGTTCATCTCCATGCAGAGTTCCCGCGTGCTCAGCGGGCTCGGGTCGATCCAGTGCACACCGCCCTTTTCTATCCATTCAGCGGTCGTGCCTAACTTCTTTGGCAAGGTCTCAGGTACGGTCATTGCGCGTCTCCAGGGACGGGGTTAGGGGATTGCGGTGCGTCTGCCGGTGCCGCCGCCGGTGGTTTAACAGCGGCCGCCGCGGGCTTGGCCACAGGCGGTTTGCGCTTGACGGTGTAAGAGTGTTTCAGCTCGCCAAGCGTGAGATAAATCGGGGGAGGGGCCGACTCCTGGCTGAGCGCGTACTCGGTGCGTCCTTCCTTATGTGCGTGTTCGATGCAGCCCTCTACGCAGCGGCCACAAAAAGTGCACTGGCCGGGATCGTAGCTCCACACGAATTCGCCCTTGCCGGCTTTGAACTCGATGGCCCGGGCGGTACAGCGGAATTTGCAGATCGCGCAGCCGCCGCAAAACTCGGGGTCGAATTTGACTAACCCCCTGTATCCCTTGCTCACCGCGGGGCGAGCGGGAAACATCGTGGTCCGGTTGCCTCCCCACAGGTTCTTCCACAACATGGTCAAAATGCTCATGATCTAAACCTCATGAAGAGCGCGGACGAGATAGCCAGGACCGCGAAGATAAGTGTGCACTGCCAATAAAAGCGAACGGTTGTGTCGATAGCCAGCCTCGCCGTGGCGGAGGCAAGCGTTGAAAGTCCAAGCACAATCACAAACATCAGCGCCACAAAAACCAGCGCGGCCAGCCACCAGGTCGCAATGTACGGAGCCGCCAGTGTCGCCACCAGGCCTGTCGCAGCCACCCATTCCAGTCCATGCGAAAGCTCCCACATGGCCAGTTCCGGGCCGGCGTACTCGGTCATCGGGCCGGAGTAGATCTCCTGCTCCGCGTTCGGCAGCGAGAAAGGATTCAGGTGCAGCTTGGCGGGCAGGCAAACCAGCAGCGCCAGTACGCCCAGCCACCGCATCGGCGTGGCCGGCAGCGCGGCCAGAGCCTCCAGGCTGAACGTATGCTGCGATGCCGCGATTGACAGGATGGCCAGAAGAAACACCACGTTGTAGGCAACGCTCAGCACGGCCTCGCGCGCCGAACCGATCTCGCCGAAGATGGAGCCCGATGAGAACCCCGCTGCGATGATGCACATCGACGGAAGCTCCAGCAGCGCCAGCAGCAGAATCAAGTCGCCTTCAAAGCCGCCCGAGGCGGGAAGCACCGGCAGAAGGCCAACCGCGCCGGCAGCGGAGGCGACCGCAATCAACGGCCAGGCGCGCATCAGTAGACCACCTACTCCGTTCCGTGGAGGAGTGGTTTTGCCCAGCAGCTTGATGAAGTCCCAGAACGGCTGCATGAACGGAGGGCCTACGCGCCCTTGCATCAGTGCAACCGCCTTGCGTTCCACCCAAAGGAAGAACCATGCGGCGGGTACGGCGAACAGCAGTCCCGGAAAAATAAGCAGGCGAGCCAGTGCGGTAGTCATGTTCACGGCTGCACCTCCAAATTCCCCGCGGACAAAGACCCATCCGCGGGGGCCCCAGCCCCATTCACGGCTGCGATCGAAAGCTCGGTCTTGGGCGGATTCATGCCTCGCTCCGCCAGAATTTCAGCGGCCTTGGCCACCCCCTGAATGATCGCATCCGGGCGCGGCGGGCAACCCGGCACAAACACATCCACGTGAATGTGCTTGGTGAGTGGTCCGTCCAGCGTGCGGCTGTCGATGAAGACATTGGTTGTGGCCGGGCATGAGCCGATGGCCACCACTGCCTTGGGCCCGCACACCTGGTCGTAGACTGTTTTAATCGCATTCACCGCGTTGTGCGTTACCGGCCCGGTAATGCACAGAATGTCGGCGTGCCTCGGACTGCCTTCCAACCGCACGCCCAACTGCTCGGCGTCGTAGCGCGGCGTAAGGCTTGCCACCAACTCAATGTCGCAGCCGTTGCAACTCCCCGAGTTCATATGGAAGAGCCAGGGGCTCCGGCGCCGTGCATTGCACATCAATTTTTTCCAGAGCTTCATAGTCTCCCCCAGGGAAGCATTTCAAGCAGGCTCGGCCAGAGACCGGCAACCATAATCAGCGCTACCAGCAGGACGATCGTGGTCTTTAACAGGAAAGGCTCCTTCGTTTGCGAATCTTCATTCGGTGCCGAGCCGGTATCGCTCTCCGGTCCCCACCAGATGCGGGTCAGGGCCAGCACGTAAGCAACCAGCGCCATGATCGACGAAAGGATGAAGATCGTCCCCAGCGGCCAGCCGATCACGACTGCCGTCTCGTACAGTCTCCAGCGCCCGATAAAGCCGATCGTCGGCGGAATGCCCAGCATCGCCAGCATGCCGAACAGGAACCCAAAACCGCTCACCGGGTAGCGAGTGATCAGTCCCGTCCGATTGTTTTCGAAAGCGCCCGCCGCTTCAGGCCCGCTCACGCAGGTGAACAGCAGGGCCTTGGCCAGCGCGTGCGCTACTGCCGCGTACAGTGCGCCAGAGACACCTAGCGCGGTAGCCGAAGCCAAACCCAGCAGCAGGAAGCCCACGTCTTCAACCGTCGACAGAACCAACAGCCGTTTCAGGTTGCTTTGCGTCAGCATCAGCAGCGCCGCCAGGAACGACGTCGCCGCGGCCAGCCCGAGCCAGAGGCCCGTCGGCGTAAACAAGCCCGGCGATGCATGAGCCGCGATGTACAACTCGCCAAAGGCCGCCATATCGACGACCGCGATAATCATGCCCAACACCAGCGCCGGTACTTCGTCAGCCAGCTTCAGCAGCCAGAACAACAGCGGTACAGCGGCCAGCTTGACGCACACGCTTGTCAGCAGCAGCGCTCGCGCCCAATCCGCCTGCCCGCGTTCCAGCAGCATGTCGCTTGCAACCAGTGTCAGAGCCGAGATCACGACCACCGCAACGTAGGTCAGCTTTGCGGAGCGTGTCCGCGCGCTTTGCCACACCAGTGGAATCGTGAGCAGTGCGCCCGCTTCCAGCAGTCCCAATCGCAGCCAAGGCTCGGCAACCGCCAGTCCCGCAATCGAGGCCACGCCGGTAAGAACCATAAGCGGAAGCAAGCTGCGCGTCGCCTTGTGAGCCAGCGTAGCCAGAATCAGCGCAACCGCAGCCACCGCGCATGCCGCAACCAACATCTGCGGTATGGGAAGGGAAGCGCCAGCCGGCAAGCTCCCAACGCCGGGAACAAGCCAGCGAACCCCCGCCAGAATCAGCGCCGCCAGCACCACCACCAGCACCGCCGCCTGCCGCTCCATCCACGAGACCGCTACACCTAGCCCGCGCGAAACAGCCTGCAACCCGCTCCAGGCGCCCAGGTAGAAACCGTCTACGTTCGTCCAGCGGAAGAACTCATGCCAGTTCTGCATGAAGATCCCGGAGAAGTCGCCTGCCGTCAGCCTGCCTTCAGCCGACAGCGGTTCGCCGCCGGTAAAGATTCCGCCGCCCGGACCAGCCATCGCTGCGCCGCCCGCCGTTACAGCTACCGTCGCCGGAGTCTGCCGCGCGGCGTATGCAACCGCGTAGATCACTCCGCCCACAACCAGCGAGACCACAGCCAGCACCAATCCGCCTGTCGTTGAGAAGCTGCCGGCATCGGTCGACATTCCCAGCCAGGTCACGTGAACGCCCGCGCCCAAGCCCAGCGCCCCCAGAATCGGGTTCATGAAGAAGTTGACCGCCAGTTGCGGTGCTACGCCCAGCACCACGCTGCCCGCGGCCAGCAACCCCATGCCCCACACCATCGTCGGCGGAGACTCATGCGCGTCCTTGGTCTCTTCGGTCAACGGTCCCAGGAACACCGCGCTTGTCGCCTTCGCGCCCAGGAAGACCGTGCCCAGGCTCACCGCCCAGGCCACCATCGCCGGAACGGCCCATCCGGCCTGCAACGCTGCCGCATACAACATCCACTTGCTGGCGAAGCCGCTCATCAGTGGAATGCCCATCATGCTGCCAATGCCGATCAGCCACGACAGCGTAGTGTGCGGCATCTTCTGTGCCAGGCCGCCCAGCTTGTTCATGTCGCGCGTGCCCGTGGCGTGCTGCACCGAGCCCGCGTTCAGGAACAGCCCGCCCTTGAAAAATCCGTGATTCAGGCAATGCAGCAGCCCGGCCGTAATCGCCAGCGGCGTGCCAATGCCGATACCCAGCATCATGTAACCGATCTGGCTCACGGTTGAGAAGGCCAGCATGCGCTTCAGGTCCGTCTGCACCATGGCGTACATCACGCCCACGGCCATCGTCACCGTGGCGATCCAGACCAGCGACGCCCCCCATGCATACGGCCACACGCCAAAGCTGTGCATGCGCGCAGCCAGATAGACGCCAGACGTGACATAACAAGCTGCGTGGAGAAGGGAACTGACAGGGGTTGGCGCGGCCATCGCCTCTGGAATCCAGGTGTGCAGCGGAACCTGCACGCTCTTGGCCACCAGCGCCACCAACATCAGCAGAAAGATCCCGGTGGTAAAGTTATGCGCCACATTCGGATCGGTCCACAGTGCGCTGCCCGTGCGGTGATAGAGCACCAGGATGCCGGCCAGCAGTCCGTAGCCCGCGATGTGCGTCATCAGCAGAACCTTGCGCGCGCCGCTGACCGCCTCTGGATTGGTGTACCAGAAGCCCACCAAGCTGAAGGAGCACAACCCCACCAGCTCCCAGCACAGGTAGAAGACAAACAGGTTGGCACTGTAGACCAGCGAGACGAAGCCGCCGATGAAGATCAGCATCGTGCAGTAGAAGCGCGTCGCGGACTTGTCGTGCGCCATGTACCCGATCGAATACAGCAGCACCAGCAGGCCGATCGACGTACCCATGAACGCGAAAAGAACGCTCAAGGCGTCCACGTGCAGGACTAGCGCCAGAGGCGAATCCCACTGAAACAAGTTGAGCTCAACTGCCTGTCCCGAGCGAACCGAAGGCGCCAACCCAAGGACGGCAATCAACGCCGGCAGGCAGGCCAGAAAGGCAAGGATGCCCTTCGTTCGGGCGGAACAGAGCCGTGCCACCAAAAGCTGCAGCACTGCGCCCAACAGAAGCGAGCATGGAGCAATTAATACGAGGGTCGCAGCTGTCATGCCATCAATGTTGAGGGTACGTAGTAACAACGTGATGTGATGTTACGCACATGGCGGATTTGCGTTTCGTAATATGGTACGATTTACCGTCATATAATTTGTATGGTCTGACCTGTCCCTGCGTAGCCTCTTCTGCGGCAATCGTTTACATCTCCCGGCTCGCGCTTTGCGCGTCAGTTGCCACCAGCGTTTTCTGCACTCAAAGGAATGGAACTTCGTCGTCGATCACCACTCGCTCACTCGCTAATCCCTCTCAGTCTCCCACCGGTTTCACTGACCCGCGGGGAATGAAACTGTGCCCCATCCATCG
>CAYQOQ010000236.1:0-5670 GCA_964419175.1 uncultured Occallatibacter sp.
CCTTCCAGAGGGCAGGTTTCCGACTCGCCATCCCCGATGACGCAGGCGACAATCAAGTCCGGATTGTCGAAGGCCGCGCCGAATGCGTGAACCAGAGAGTAGCCAAGCTCGCCGCCTTCGTGCATGGAATTTGGGACGTGGGGCCCACAGTGGCTGGGCACGCCGCCCGGAGTCGAGAACTTGCGGAACATGAGCCGCAGGCCGTCTTCATCGTGCGTGATCTCCGGGTGAACCTCGGTGTATGTGCCTTCAAGATAGGAGCAGGCGTTCAGGGAAGGGCCTCCGTGACCCGGACCCGAGATGTAGATGATGTCCGCATCATGCTCTTTGATCAGCCGGTTCAAATGAATGTAGATGAAGTTCTGGCCAGGCGAGGTTCCCCAGTGACCGAGTAACCTTGGCTTGATCTGTTCTGCCTTGAGCGGCGAGCGGAGCAGGGGATTGTCAAACAAGTAGATCTGGCCGATGCAAAGATAGTTCGCCGCACGCCAGTAGCGATTCATCTTGTCCAGCATCTCAGGCGAGAGCGGTCCCTTGGGCTTTGGTGCTCTCTGTTCAATCTTGCCGTCGGCCGCAATCGCAGTTGACAGGCTCACGTCGAAGATGAACCCGGAAGAATTGCCAAACTGATCGAAGTTCTTGCTGAAGGGCTGGGGTGTGTCGGTCTTCTCAACTTTGACGGGGAGTTCGGTGCTGGCCATCGTAGCGTATCCTTTCTGGTTCTCCGCAACTGCTTACATCCTGGCAGCGGCATTCGGACTTCAGGCTGTTTAACTGCGGCCGTGATTCAGGCCCATCTCAATCAGGCCCACATTACTTGGCTAGCATCTTGCGGATTGATTTCAATTCGGCCCGGTGCTTCTGAGTTGTTGCGGGATAGGACGGTTTCAGTCCCTTCAGCGCATCAAGAACGATCTGAGAGACGATCAGGCGGGCGTCGTCCTTATTGTCTGCGGGAACTACATACCAGGGAGCGTGATGCGTGCTCGTCGCGCTGAGGCACTCTTCGTACGCCTTCACATAGGCTTTCCAGAACTTTCTTTCATGAATGTCTGCGAGACTCAACTTCCAGTTCTTTTCGGGATCGTCGATGCGCGCCAGAAACCGCTTCCGCTGCTCATCCTTCGAGATGTGCAGGAAGACCTTGACGACGCGCGTGCTGTTTCGGTCAAGGTGCTTCTCGAAATCCACAATGGAGCGATATCGATCGTCCCATTTAGACTTATCATCCTGTAGCTCTTGTGAGAGCCCCTCTTTGCGAAGTTCCTCCGGATGTACGCGGACGACGAGTACTTCTTCGTAGTAAGAACGATTGAAGATGCCGATGCGGCCGCGCTCGGGCAGACGGCACGCGGTGCGCCAGAGGAAATCATGTTCCAGCTCTTCGGCGCTGGGTTGCTTGAAGCTGAAGACTTCGCATCCCTGCGGATTGATCCCGGACATGACATGCCTTATGGCGCCATCTTTACCGGCGGTGTCCATTCCCTGGAAGATGAGTAGAAGCGCATGGCGGTTAGATGCGTAGTGAAGTTGCTGCAATGCGCTGAGATCCTTCACGTGCTCTTGAAGCAGCTTTTGATAGTCCTTCTTCGATTTGGTCAAAGCCGGTGCGACCGTTGGCCACTTGCTTAGGTCCAGCTTCTTGCCTGGCGGCACGTGGTAGATCTTCGAATCGATCGTCATGTTGTTGACTTACCCCTGCAAATCTGGTTGGCTGCAGACAATCCACCCCATGACCTAGCGGAAGGGCGAAGAGTCGCACCAGTGGCTGAAACTCTCCGAATCAGTATCGACTCGTATCGATCAGGAATCTGAGCAGTTCTGCTCAAGAAAGGCTGGAGGAAGAGCCGTGATGGAATTGTTTTAGATAGCTCACGAGGTGTCAGCCGGGAAGCGCGCATGGAAGAGCGCGACCCACAATCGCCCTGCATCAGCGTTACCGGCGAGCAGCGGTCAGGGCTTCGCAACCCGATATGACATCAAAGAGTTCCTCGTCAATCGACTCCTGGCGTATGCGATGCAACTTGAGGTTCAAGTCTTCCAGTATCCCGTCAATGTTCTTCTCTGCCTGCTGCATCGCGGCAAGGCGGCTGGCATTTTCGCTGGAAAGCGACGCGGCGCACGCTTGAAACAGCAGGACAAACAGGTATTCGCGTACCCGTCTCGAAAATCTCGGACTTTGTCGAACGCTCCGATAGCGGCGGGGGCTTCCGGTGGATTGTCCGCCATTGGACATTCTACGGCGTTGGTTTGCGGTCGATGGCAGAGCCGAATACGTCGAATATCCGCGACATGATTTCCTTGCCGACCGGCACCTCGAGCGGATTGCCTGAATCTTCAACCTGCATTCCTCTGGCGAGGCCCTCAGTCGGCGTTAACGCGATGCCCCGGACCCGGGTAGCGTCAAGCTGGGCCATGACTTCGACGATGATCTTGCCTTTGGCTCCAGCGTGGAGAACGGAGAAGATTGGAGGCAGGCAGCGATCAAATCTCACATCGACAACACCGCCGCGCACCGAGACGATCGATCCGAGATTCGGAGAATCCGCTTCATTCTGAAATCCGATTGCCACGGTAGCCTCAATTCAGGTCTCTCAACTCTAGTGAGGAATCCTTTGATCGGTAAGAAGGGTATCGGTCGTGGAAACCTGGCGGAACATCAATGTCCCAATGCTCGATCGACTTGAAAGCATCAAGCTGGTCTCTCGTGCGAGGTCTGACATTGCGTTGAATTCCTGGCCCAACATTTGCGGTGCACCTGGACTGCATGAATAGCGAAGATTACGTTCGTTGTACTCACCGCCAGCCGGCTTAACCGTTGCTTGAGCTACCACCATTCCATAGAGCGATTCGACGGAGTTTCCACATTGCTCATAGCCGTGTAATATTCGCGGCGAATATCTATCGTTCTCCCTGGGACGAACAAAGACTGTGCACTCTTGCACAGTTAAGGTCCACTGCCTCGGTTTTTTCCGTTGCAGGTATGGTGAACCCCGGCACCATGATGACGGACCTCTCTGGTGAGCAATTGTGAACTGAATTCCTGAACTGGCCTGTTCGATACTTGCGACGCTGTGGGCGAGCACTTGCCCCGGTCTGAAGTGGCGTACCATCGACAGGCGATTCCGCAAAATATACTGCAAAAATCGTGTGCTGGCGCAGGGTTGTCCCGCCCATTGCGGGTGAAGGAAGAGGAGTCATGAGAGTCCTACTAGCAGTTGACGATTCGGGGTTTGCTGAAAATCTGCTTCGTGCTGTGGCGGTGGGGATCCGGCATGAGAATACGGAGGTCCTGGTTTTACACGTGCTGCAACCGGTGGACAATGTGCCTCCGCCTGAGATGGCACAGGGTTATGCTCCTGAGTTGGAAAGTGAGAAGCAGCCGGCTCATGCATTTGTTGAACGGATTGCGGTCGAACTGCGCAGAACTGGATTCGCAGTACAAACCGGTGTACGGATTGGAGACGTAGCAAACACAATTCTCGACAACGCAGCCGAATGGCGTGCCGATCTGATAGTAGTTGGTTCGCATGGGCAAAGGAGCATTCACGACTTCTTGCTGGGCAGCGTGGCGGAGTCTGTAGCTCGCCGAGCCGGATGCTCCGTGGCTATCGTTCGCACAGCGGCCAGCAAGCAATGAATGCGCTGCCGCAACTACGAAAGATGGTTGTCCAATAAGGTACAGATTGGAAAGCTTGAAGATTAAACGCTGGTCTCGCAAATCACTTGGAACTTTAGGTTCGCTTGAGCGTTCTGAGCCCGCGGCTGAGACTGCTCGGACCGAGCATGACCTAGAGATTGCAAACCACCCCACGTACGCAAGCAGAGCCTATACCACCGCGTTGCTCGGGACGAGAATGCGGATCATGTTCTAAACGGCAGAGCCCTCAAACGGTCGAGGGTATGTCCGGTTAAGAGGAGCGTTTATGACCACCACACAAAAATGCGAACATCCCGGCTGTAACTGCCAAGCCGCGAACGGCAAGAAGCATTGCGGCTCCACATGTGCAGAGGCAAAGAAGAGTCCAAAGACACCGTGCGAGTGCAAGCACCCGGAATGCAGCGATATAGGACTCAAGATGTAGCTTGGCTTGAACCTGACTCAGTTGTGAGTCGAGGGTTCATGTCCGATATTCAGCCCATTTCAATAGTGAAAGGTGAAAACGCGCCATGGCACCGCCGAGAACGTCTGCAGACAGGCTCGTCGTGTACTTGACAAGAACAAGGAGGAAGCACCATGCGCGTTGGAATCGCCTCAGACCATGGAGGGTTCGTTCTGAAAGAGCAGATCGCGAATTTGCTGCGCGGTGCTGCCCATGAGGTCGTCGATTTCGGTGCGCTTCAACTGAGCCCTGGAGACGATTACCCGGATTACGTGATCCCACTGGCTCGGGCCGTAGCCGCCGGCACAGTTGATCGGGGAGTGGCGCCGCGCCGCTAACAGCGCAGGACCCTGGAGTCGCAGATTCGACGTGCCGGCCTCGCTGCGTCTGTGGCACCTTACCAGCCTGGATGCCCCCACCGTGGCTGTCGTCTGGGCGCTAGCTTTCGCCTGGGTCGCAGGAGTTGCGCTACCGATGTGGGTTCCTCTGCTCCTGGCGCTGGTGGTCTGGGTCGTTTACATTGGCGATCGGCTGCTCGACGCACGAGCTGACTTGCACACTCCTCAAATCCACTCCCTGCGCGAGCGCCACTACTTCCACTATCGACACCGGAGGGTTTTGGTGCCACTGGCTGTGGCCGCCAGTTGCGCTGCCGTCGTGATTGTCTTCTTCCTGATGCCGGCTGCGACGCGCGAACGGAATTCGGTGCTGGCCGTGGCCGCCGGCGCATATTTTTCAGGGGTCCACTCCAGCCGTAAGCTGCAAAAACTCCTACCCCCGAAGCTTGCCTCGCTCGATTCCAAGGAGTTTGTCGTCGGCCTGCTGTTCGCCTCCGGCTGCGCTCTGCCTGCCCTGAGCCGCGCCGCATCCGGGTCGCGTTCGCCGCATTGGCAACTGTGGTCGGCAGCTTTCTTCCTTGCTGCTCTGGCCTGGCTCAACTGTTACGCCATCGAACGCTGGGAGGCTGCGGGCCAACCAACCCGCAATTCTCGGGTTCTTCCAGCAGCCAGTTTGCTGGGCCTCGCCGGCCTGCTGCTGACAGCCGCCGTTCTCTATTCGAACCAGCCTCGCGCCGCTGCGCTGATTGCGGCAGGAGCAGGCAGCGCCATGCTGCTCGCCCAACTCGACCGATCGCAGAGATGCCTGACATCGCTGGCGTTGCGCACTTGTGCAGACCTGGTGTTACTGAGTCCGGTCCTGCTTATTCCGTTCGCGACTTTGCCCCGATGAGCCAACCTCCCGACTTCAACCGCCTCGCCCGTTTCTATCGCTGGATGGAACTGGTCAGTTTTGGACCATGGCTGTGTTGGTGCCGTTGCGCCTTCGTGGGAGAGGTTAGCGCCTGCCGCTATGCGCTGATTCTGGGCGACGGCGACGGCCGTTTCACCGCTCGGCTAGGCGATGGTGCAGGTGTAATGCTGGCTTAGTGTGCAACTGTAGGCGCAATCTTCGCCAGGCTCAGTTAAATCCAGGGGTGGCACCAATTCCGGTGCCAGTAATTCGAAACCACTTCATTCAAGGGATCTGCATCAAACCGTTCAGGCCTGAAAGGTCAGTGCTTCGCGCG
>CAYQOQ010000237.1:0-5553 GCA_964419175.1 uncultured Occallatibacter sp.
CCGGCGCTTACCGCGCGGTCGAGTTCATCAAGGCGAACATTCATCTGGAAGGCGCAGAGAAGGCATCGGTCACGGACAGCAAGAAGGTGGTCGAGATCTGCACGAAGTACGCGCAGAAGGGGATGTTCAACATCTTCCTCGCCGTCTTCTTCGCTACGCTATCGTTCGCGTTCATGGAGCCGTTCCTGTTCGTCGGCTACCTGTTCTCGATTGCGATCTTCGGATTGTACGAGGCGATCTTCATGGCCAATGCCGGCGGCGCCTGGGACAATGCGAAGAAGGTTGTTGAGGTCGACTTGAATATGAAGGGGACACCTCTGCACGACGCAACCGTAATCGGAGACACCGTCGGCGATCCGTTCAAGGACACCTCGTCGGTGGCCATGAACCCGATTATCAAGTTCACGACCTTGTTCGGACTGCTTGCGGTCGAACTGGCCGTGACGCTCACGGCGACCAATCCGATTCTCACCCACGTGCTGACAGTCGTATTCTTCCTGGTGTCGGCGTTTTTCGTGCGTAAATCGTTCTATGGCATGAGGATTGAGACCAAGGAAAGCAACTGATTCCTGGCTTCGAAATGCAAAGAAAACGTCGCCTGAAAATGGGCGGCGTTTTCTTTGCGCAACAGGGTGGCGCCTGCTGATCAAGCTGCCGTGCACCGTCACGTATGTGATGGCGCTTTTGTTCCTGCAGGCAAACTGATTACCTTCCGACTGGCGGATAAGAAGCCGCAATGCGGTCTCGTGCGTGTTTGCGCGGGGCCGCATTTTCGGCTTTGCGCTGGGGTGCGTTTGCGAGAGGCTGCCGGATTCGTTTCCGGGCTTTCTCGTGAAGTGACCGGCATTTTGAATGGGTCCGCATTTTTCTCTTGGCAAGCGGCCAGCGGTCGAGCTACGCTCCACCTATTCTCCGGCTGATAAAGCGGGGCTTTCTCCATCTCCAGGGCTACACCCGATGTGTATTGGGCTACGCGCGGCAGGCAGTGGCCGGGGCGCGAGGCTTGTTGTGTTACCGGCGGTGCTCGTGCCGGCCCGAATGCGCCGGGAAGCTGCTCATTTCTGTTCAGGAGGGACATCGATGTCAAACGGAAAGGATGTTCCAGGAACGCAGCCGCGGACGCAGCGCCGGCCAGTTTCCGGCTCGCAGGCAGGGCACGCGCCTCAGGCCTCAAGCCGGGGAATCGTGAGAAAGTGGGCAAATCTTCCAGGCCTGCCCGATGATGGAGACGACCTGAAGGCACTTTGGGCTGGTTCCGGCAGTGCGCTTGCATCGAACTGGGACGCCGGAGCTGCGATCCTCGCGGACAAACTGAGCCCGCACGCGCGGCCAGGGCAGGTTATCGATCAGCCGTTTATTCAGGGGCTGAATCCCTGCACGGTAGGGACGCTGGAAGGCACGCTGGGCTGGTAAAGCGCAAAGGGCTTGTGTTGCCACGATCAATGCGGAGAACGGAGAGCTATGAGACTGGATGGGGCCATCGGCGGGAAGCTGCTCCTGGTTCTGGGAGTATTTGCATCCATGGGCGGAATGATGGGCGGCGCTCAGGATTCGTCCACTTCGTATGTAGTTCTAAGCAAGAATCAAGTGCTGGTCCACGTTGGCTGCGTGAAGGGCTGTACCTCGGTTCTGCTTACGGATGTCCAGACCGGAAACTCTGTACATGGAACGTCGCAGCCGCTGATGACGGAGGGCATGCAGGATCCATCGTGGTCGCTGGCCGGGTTTCTTCAGGGCGAGTTTCAATTTGCGTCGAAGCAGCGCTACTCGCTGGTGATTTCGCACGGCGACCCGGTGGGCAAAACAGACACCGTGTCGATCGACACCACACCGGCGCTGAAGCTTTTGCCCGGAGCCGGGAAGGACAGCGTCAATTTGTTTTCCAGTGTCGCGCTTACGTTGCCCGGCAGCCAGACGCCGCTGGCCAACAGCGCGGAAGGCGAGTGCCCCGCCAGCAGGACACACCATTCAGCGGTCTCTCTTCAACTGCCGGGGTTGGCGATAGACCTCAGCGCGACAACGCTCTGCGAGATCGACATGGACTCGCTTGCGAAAGCCGACCTGGGCAATCCGCGGACGATCAGCCTGATTCAAGGCATCATCGAAAAGCGTTCTTCAGTCAACGGCGACACATCTCCCAAGTCGCCGGTGCAGATCAATGGCTTGAGCAATGTGCTCGGGGCCGCGCTGCAGATTGACGGAAGCTCGAGCCTCGGCCAGAGCAAGGCGCCCGCCAGCAAGGACAATGCGTGGCTCTGGATCAACGGCACAATTACCGCCGGAACCGGGACTGCGCCGGCCTGGGTGATGGATGGAAAGCTTGCGCCATTTTTCAAGCAGTTCAGGGGGCCGACGATACTGACCTGGCTTTCGGCGATCGCCAACATAGGAAACAACAAGATCGGCGGGCAGTCGGCGAAGGATGTGATCGACTTCTCGGGCGCCTCAGTGAAGAGATTCGTCGACGGAAAGACGCTTGGGGAAGAACTGATTTTTGCGCCGACGTATGAGACCAACCTGGCGCTGAATCACAGAAACATGCTGGCTGCCGGTGATGTTTTGTGGGATTGGGGCAGGTTGAATCAGACGCAACTGGTGCGGACCGCATTGACGCATGATCCGTCAAAGATGCCAAAGGATGGAGATTTTAAAGGCGGATACGCAATAACCGGATGGAATCTCCACTTTCACACCGGATTCGAGGCGGGGGGGAGCGCTGGCCCCGGCAACAGTGACCAACTCAAAGAAGGTGACTGTTGGCACCATCCCGACTTATTCGATCGGCAGATTTGTGCCTCAGATCGACGGGATCTTCAATTATCGCTGGCTTGGGTTCGAATCGTACCTGACGGGAAGGTACCTGCTTACGACCGAGCACACGGCGGTGAACGACAAGGCAGGGAACCCGTACCTTGAGACCGTCAGTGGGTGGAAGGCGGTCAATGTGGCGACCTTCAGCGTGACGCCGAACGATCAGCATCTGGCTGTCACGATTGCGTACACAAACGGATTCAGCGCGCCGTCCTATCAGCGGGCCAACGGAATCAAGATCGGACTCCTGGTCAAGTACTGACCAGAGCCAAGCAGCATATCGAGCCATAAATCTCCCATTGCGCTCCGGTAACCGCCCTAAAGCGCACCTAATCTCCACAATTCGCACAGGAAAGGATGGAATCTGCACCGTTTTTGCGCCTTGCGGGCGGTAGCGGGCGGGGCTAGGCTTGATTGGAGGGCTGGACAGACGGGGCCGGCTGGGATGGCAGGTCCGGGGAGACGCGAAAAAGGGACAGTGCATCAAATTTGGGGCAGATTTTTGAAGGCCGAAATCCGCGTCCCGCAAGGCCATTTTGAGCTTTCCACAGGCAAGTGGCTGTATTTAGAAGATTGATGCGGGGAACGCAAACAAAACACTAGATATTGTGGTTTCTTGTTGACATGCACCACAGACAGCGGTACTTTTTCATTTGCGGCTGTAATTGAATTGTAACGAAAGACAGGCGTGACTACCCGCCGGGATGCCGTTGAGAGACGAGATTAAGTAGTACATTCCAATCCCAGTTTCCCGTTTGTTTGACATGCAGCACCAGAACCCGCTTCCAGGCCTTCCAGCGTCTGGTTTGAGGGCTAGTTTCACCAATTTTGCCAGTATCGAGAGGATCCCCATGAACGAAACATATCTTCAGACTTCCGCTGCCGCCCTTCAGACGCCCTATACGCAACGAGGATTGACCGCAACGCGCCATTTTACACGGGAAGGTGTTTCGCCCTACGACGAAGTGCAATGGGAGCGGCGGACCGCTTCGATCACAGACACCAAGGGCAACAGCATCTTCGAGCAGAAGGACGTGGAAGTGCCCGTCGACTGGTCGATGACGGCGACGAATATTGTGGCCTCGAAGTATCTGCACGGGCAGATTGGGACGCCGGAGCGGGAGACCGGAGTTCGGCAACTGGTGGGACGCGTGGTGGAGACGGTGCGGGACTGGGGCCTAACCAACGGCTACTTTGCCACGGTGGACGATGCGCGGATCTTCCATGACGAACTGGTGCACCTGCTGCTGACGCAGAAGGCGGCCTTCAACTCGCCGGTATGGTTCAACGTGGGCTGCGACCGCCTGGAGCCGGACGCGGACGGTAAGAATTGGCACTGGGACCCTTCGACGGGCGGTGTGAAGTACTCGGCTACGGGCTATAAGAATCCGCAGTGCTCGGCGTGCTTTATCAATGCGGTGGACGACTCGCTGGACTCGATTCTGACACTGGCGAAGACCGAGGGGATGCTGTTCAAGTGGGGTTCGGGTACGGGAACGAACCTGTCGTCGATCCGCGGATCGAAGGAGCAACTTTCGGGCGGCGGGCAGGCGTCGGGGCCGTTGAGTTTCATGCGCGGGTTTGATGCCTTTGCCGGCGTGATCAAGTCTGGCGGCAAGACGCGGCGCGCGGCCAAGATGGTGATCCTGAATGTGGACCACCCGGACATCATGGATTTCATCGATTGCAAGGCGAAGGAAGAGGCCAAGGCGTTCACGTTGATCAAGGCCGGCTACGACGGATCGGGGCCGGACTCGGAGGCCTATTCGTCGATCTTCTTCCAGAACGCCAACAACTCGGTGCGGGTAAGCGACGAGTTCATGCGCGCGTATGAGAACAACGGCGACTTCAACACCTATACGGTGAAGGACCGTGAGGTAGCGGGGACCTACAAGGCGCGCGACATCATGAAGAAGATTGCCGAGGCGACGTGGCTTTGCGGCGATCCTGGGATGCAGTTCGACACGACGATCAACAAGTGGCACACGAGCAAGAACACGGCGCGGATCAATGCCTCGAATCCGTGCTCGGAGTACATGTTCCTGGACAACTCGGCGTGCAACCTGGCGAGCTTTAACCTGCTGAAGTTTGTGAACGCGGCGGGCGTGTTTGAGATTGACGATTACCGGCACGCGATTTCGACGATGGTGACAGCGATGGAGATCCTGGTGGACAACTCCGGATATCCGACCGAGGCGATTGCGCAGAACTCGCACGACTACCGTCCGCTGGGGCTGGGCTATGCCAACCTGGGCGCTCTGCTGATGGCTTTCGGGCTGCCGTACGATTCAGCGGCCGGGCGCGATTTGGCAGGAAGCCTGACGGCGATTATGTGCGGACAGGCGTATCTGCAGTCGGCGGTGATTGCGGCCAACTGCCCACCGCTGGGAGCGGCGACGACGTTGACCGCATCGGTAGAGCGGCAGGGCGGGGCTTGCCCTGGGTTCTATGTGAACCGCGAGCCGTTTCTAGACGTGATCCGCATGCACCGCGCGGAGGTGAACAACATCGGCAAGTCGCGGCAGAGCGGAGAACCCTTTAATGTGCCGCAGTTGGACGCGCTGATCGACGCGAGCCGCGAGAGCTGGGACATGGCGCTGATGTACGGCGAGAAGTACGGCTATCGCAACTCGCAGACGACGGTTCTGGCGCCGACGGGGACGATCGGCTTCATGATGGATTGCGATACGACGGGGATTGAGCCGGACCTGGCGCTTGTGAAGTACAAGAAGCTGGTGGGCG
>CAYQOQ010000238.1:0-5534 GCA_964419175.1 uncultured Occallatibacter sp.
TCGGCGGCATGTGGGTCGAGCCCGATCTCAACATGCCCGATGGCGAATCGCTCGTCCGTCAACTGCTCGTCGGCAAGCGCTGGTATAAGCAGGCCTACGGCGTCGACGTCCGCATCGGCTGGAATCCGGATTCCTTCGGTTACACCTGGCAGTTGCCGCAGATATTCAAGAAGAGCGGCGTCGATTACTTCGTCACCCAGAAGATGTCCTGGAACGACACCAACCAGTTCCCGTTCAAGCTCTTCTGGTGGCAGTCGCCCGATGGCTCCAAGGTCCTCACTTATTTCCCGCACGATTACGCCAGCACCGCGCTCAATCCCGTCCGTCTTGCCGGCGACCTCAAGGGCCTCCGCGACAGCGCTCCCGGCGCGGTTGGAATGCTTGACCTCTACGGTGTCGGCGACCACGGCGGCGGTCCCACGCGCGCCATCCTCGACGAAGGCTTCCACTGGACCGGCCCGGGTCACGTCACGCCCAAGTACAAGTTCAACACCGCGCAAAGCTACTTCTCGTCGATTGAAACCGAGATCGCGCCTGACAGCCCAACCTGGAACTATCAGTCGATCGCCAAGGGCTTCACGCCTCCGCCTCCGACCCCTGGCAAAATCACCATTCCCACCTGGAAGGCTGAACTCTACTTCGAGTACCACCGCGGCGTCATGACCACGCAAGCCAATCACAAGCGCAACATGCGTGAGAGCGAAGAGCAGGTAATCAACGCCGAAAAGTGGGCTTCTCTGGCCTGGCTCGATGGCAAGAAGTATCCCGGCGAAGAAATCACCGAAGACTGGAAGAAAGTCCTCTTCAATCAGTTTCATGACCTCGCCGCGGGCTCCGGCATCGGCGTCATCTATAAAGACGCCCAGAAAGACTACGACGTAGTCCGCTGGTCCACCGACGAAATCAAGACCAATGCGCTGGCAACGGTGTCGGAGCAGATCGACACGACCGCGTCAGTTAAAGATGCCAACGGCCAGGCGATTGTGGTCTTCAATCCTCTGGGATGGCAGCGGAGCGGCGAAGTCACCATCCACATGGCGAATTACCCACATGGATTTCTGGTGCGCGACCCCCTCACTGGATTACAGGAAGGATCTGACTTCTTCCAGACGGAAACCCGGGATGGGATGAATGATTACCGCGTTCCGGTGATGGATGTGCCCGCACTGGGCTACAAGGTCCTGCAAATCATTCCGACGCTGGAGAACACTAAGACCGCGATGATGGCTCAACCCAGAGCTGAAGAAGAAAAGGCTGCCTTCGTTTTCAATACTCCGGGCCAGCGAGTTGTGATCAGCAAGGAAACTGGTTGCATTACGAACATCACCTCGCGGAATGAGAAGTTGGACTACATTGCTCCAGGCAGATGTGGCAACGAGTTGCAGGCGTTCAAAGATACGCCCAAGCAATACGATGCATGGAACGTCGATCCCGGCACTCTCGACCAGCCGCCCACAATCATCTCGAAGGTTGATTCCATCGAACTGGTCGGGAACTATCCGAATCAGGCCGTGCGCATCACCCGTAGCTGGCAAAGCTCAAAATTCGTGCAAACGATCAGCCTGAAAGGCGACATTGTCGACATCGAAAACGACATCGACTGGCACGAGGCGCACGTACTGCTGAAGGCGGCCTTCCCACTCGCTGCCACCAGCAACTTCGCCACCTACGAAATCCCCTACGGCGCCATTGATCGTCCCACAACCCGCGCCAACACCTGGGAGCAGGCGCAGTTCGAAGTTCCCGCCATGCGTTGGGCAGATCTCGGCGACGGCAAGCACGGCCTGAGCATACTGAACCAGACCAAGTACGGCTACGACGCAGTTGGCAATCAACTCCGGCTTTCACTCCTGCGCTCGCCCAAATGGCCAGACGAAGTGGCGGACATGGGCCATCACCACTTCCACTACGCCCTCTATCCGCACGCCGGCACCTGGAAGGACGCGCTCACCGTCCGTCACGGCTATGAGTACGACTACCCGCTCACGGCAGTGGTGACGACCGCGCACGCCGGTTCGCTCCCCGCCTCGCACTCCTTCGCATCCGTCTCGCCGGACAACGTCGTCCTCACCGCCGTTAAGAAAGCCGAAGACGAAAAGGGCCTCATCTTCCGCGTCTACGAGTGGGCAGGGAAGACCGCGACCGCCGAGTTTCACGTTCCCTCCGGCGCAACCTCCGCCACCGTAACCAACCTCATGGAAGCCCCCGAAGGCAGCCCGCTGATGGTCGAAGGCGATCTGGTCAAGGTCCCGATTCATCCCTACGAGATCCTCACCATCCGCGTCGACTACCCCAACGGCGGACCCAAACAGTAAGGCCAGTTCGTTCGCCAGACGAAGGGCTCCGGAATCGGGGCCCTTTGATTTCGGCAGACGTGTTAGGGGCCATTCTTTCGTCCGAAGTCGGGCAGCAGGCTCATTTTGCTTCCGGATAGAGTTTTGACGAAGCAAATCTACTAGAATTGCAGGCAGGAGCCCGGATGGCGAAATTGGCAGACGCAGCGGACTTAAAATCCGCAGACCTTTATCGGTCGTGGGGGTTCAAGTCCCCCTCTGGGCACCATTACATATCTGACGTATCTATTTGATTATAAATGTGTTGAAATGTCTATGATGTTTTATCTGCTCCGCAATCCAGAGTTGTTTTGTGCTTCAGTGTACAAATTCAGACACAGTGCACATCTGGCTTGTTTTCAGTGTCTTGCAAGTTGGTTATCCTTTGATCAACCGCCGATTTAGGGTATCCTTGCCTCCTTTACGGATATTTTCGAGTTGATCTGCGGACTTGGGGTTGCAACGCAGCGGTCGCCAACCCAACGATTCGGTTGATGTGTTTCGATTCCTACAGCCGATTTGCAAACACATACTCATATGCTCAGGCCATACAATCGGAATTGCAGACCACTCCTTGATTGATAGCGTCCATATATATGGACATAATAAAACAATACGTTCATAATAATGGACACAGAGAGTGTTCCTTATGGCAGTGCGGACATTACCCATTCCCGTTAAAAGCGCTTTGCGCAAGCTCGGAAGCGACATCCGAGATGCGCGACTTCGTCGCCGCATCCCTGCAGCGGTTATGGCCCAGCGGGCCTTCATCTCCCGAACCACCCTGGTGAAAGTGGAAAAGGGCGATCCCGGCGTTGGGATAGGAACCTATGCCGCCGTGCTGTTTGCGCTCGGGCTGCTCGACAGGCTCCGTGATCTCGCTGGCGCGAAGACCGACGAGATTGGTCTGGCGCTGGAAGAAGAGCGCCTGCCCAAGCGGATCGATCTTGGTCCCCGGCGCCTGAAGAAGTCTCAACCAGAAAGCGAACAAGCGAGGCGGTAAATGGATCAGCAAATCTTCGTCTACGTAGACCTCGACGGCGCGACGCATCTGGTTGGCCGGTTGTGGCTGCACAATCGCAAGAGAGTCGAGAGCGCTACCTTCCGCTATGACGAAGAATGGTTGCGGAACCCAGCGCGTTTTCCCCTGGAGCCGGCGCTGCAGATGGACGCTGCGCCGTACCACACCACGGCGGGCAAGAGTATTTTCGGAGCGATTGGCGACTCGGCTCCTGATCGTTGGGGACGAGCCTTGATGATGCGCTCCGAGGCCCGGCGCGCCAGAAACGCGGGCGAGCCGTCTCGCACGCTGTGGGAGGCCGACTACCTGCTCCTGGTCGATGACGAAACCCGGCAAGGCGCACTTCGGTTTGCCGCGCAAGAGGGCGGGCCTTTCCTGCGTGGTGTTGCGGATCATCGCACGCCCCCGCTGATCGAACTCCCGGCGCTGCTTGCCGCCAGCGAACACGTCTATGACGAGGTCGAATCCGAAGAGGAACTTCGACTCTTGCTGGCGCCTGGTTCATCGCTGGGCGGTGCGCGTCCCAAGGCCTCCGTGCGTGATCGGGATGGGCGACTGGCGATTGCCAAATTTCCGCACCACGGCGACCGCATCCAGACGGTTCTCTGGGAGGCCGTTGCCTTTCGTTTGGCTACAGCTGCCGGCGTTCAAACGGCAACTGCCAGAGTCGAACGGGCCGCCGACCGGCCAGTCTTTCTCCTGCGGCGATTTGACAGAGAAGGCACGGCGCGGCGGCCGTTTCTTTCGGCGATGAGTATGCTGGGCGCCACGGATCACGAGCCCCGTAGTTATCTGGAGATTGCCGATGCAATTCAGCGTTATGGAGCGGCTCCCACAGACGACCTTCATCAACTCTGGCGCAGAATTGTCTTCTCTGTTCTGATCTCGAATACCGACGATCACTTGCGCAATCATGGCTTCCTCTATGAAGGCAATCAAGGCTGGCGGTTGTCGCCAGCCTACGATCTAAACCCAGTTCCGCTGCAATTCCGGCCACGCATTTTATCCACGCTAATTGATGAGCAAAGCGGCGATGCGTCGATTGAACTGGTGCTGAGCGTTGCCGAATACTTCCGCCTTACACCGGCACAGGCACGACAAGCAGCCCGCGAGGTAGCCAACGCCGTTTCGCGGTGGAGGCAGGAAGCAACTTCTCTGGGAATCTCGGCGGCTGAAACAAAAATGGTCGCATCTGCCTTCGAGCACGAGGAATTAGCGCGTGCAATAAAGCTGTAGATCAGAAGAAACTCCCCAGAGGGGCGCGAACCAGGGCGTACTATCTCTGGCTTGCGCGGCGGGGTTGGATGAGATAAACCAACCTTTCGTCACGGTCTTCGTCAACCTACGGTCAATTGCTGTGAAGCCGTAATACTCGTATTCGCTCACCTAAAACCCTCTGCGCCAATGGCTGTATGCCGCAATCCATTCCGCGCCGGCCGGTATTGGCTTGGGCAACGGTAGATCGAGGATTTCAATCCTCTGCTTGACGCCATCTCGTTTGCAGATCGCAACAATTCGGGAATCGCGCGTCAGGTCCACCTTCTCTACGACGACATCAACGCCCAGGATACTTACTGAGAAAGGCAGCGCAAGATGCTCCTCAATCATCGTAAAGAAGCCGCCGGTCTGTTCTTCGTCACCGTAAGCATCGACCACGGCTTCCTCGATCAGTGCCTCTAGTCTCGCCTTGCTGAGGGACGGAAAGTTGGCTTCCGGCTTCCGTTTCAGCTTGCGAATACCCACCTGAACCACCGTGGGCCTGCCTTGCTCTTGCGTCATACTCCCCGTTGCCCTTCGACAGTATCCGCGTTCGGTCTATTCAGCCCGGTTGTTTGCCGTTGCGTCCCAAACACCTCATAGGGCTAATTGCAAATGCGGTAGCCGATGGCACTGTAACCTTTTAGTCGGCGCGCATACATCCTTGCCAGCATGAGGACCTTGGAATCGACATAGTCGTAAACCCGGACAACGCGCTTCGCATCGTGAAGCCGATGAAGGCGCCCGACGTACTGCTGCAACGTACCCTTCCATGAAATGGGCATTGCCAGAAACAGGGAATCAAGGCGAGCATCGTCAAAGCCCTCTCCGATGTAACTTCCCGTTGCCAGGATGACTCTTGGATTGCCCTCTGGAACTGCCGCAATTGCATCCGCGATTGACCGCCGCTGCTTTTTCCCCAT
>CAYQOQ010000239.1:0-1318 GCA_964419175.1 uncultured Occallatibacter sp.
CGGCTCCTGCCAGCTTGCCCTTTTCTGTTCTCGGAGAAGGACGGAGCCCACCAGGACTTACCTTGTTTAACAAAGCCGTCCTTCAAGTGCCTGGTGGGCACATACTCCGAGAAGCCGCCAACACGGCTGTTTGAGGAGACGTAGCTCCCCCGAAAATGGTCGTGGTTGTAGTTTTTTCCAGCACGGGCAGCATCAGCGTAAGTCGAGGGATAGGAGGGAGACATGCGACGATGCTGACATACATGAAGAGGGTGTCGATTGTGCGGGTTCCGGTCTCGTTGGCCTTCATGATGCAATCGAACCCTCTTTTGAACAGCACACGATCTGTACATAGAAGATGTCTGGCACGCTGGTAGCCCAAGGGTAGTAAGGCGACCAGCAAAATGGGAATGTGGTTTCGTGACGCGGCTATGCCGATTTTCTGGTGTGGCTCGGCAAGCAGGGGCACGTCGAGCCCAGGCGCCAGGACAGCGCTGTCTGCTTTGGGGCCACGGCTCTCGCCTTTGATGTCGCCAGCGACGGGAGGAAGAAGAGGAAGAGCGGATGTTGGCTGTGCTGGAGTTGTTTCTTCGTGGGCCAGGGCCAGGATTCGGATGAACGTCTCCGTCAATGGTGAGGTCTTTTTTCCGAATAGCCTTGTCCTCGGCTTGTTTCCAGCGCTTCTGCTCATCTCGGTGGAGCATGCTAGAGACACGATATACGCAGGAGCGCTCCGTCGGACTCCAGTCTCGCCAAAGTTGCTGCCGGCGCTCCTCACTGGCGTGAAGATACTCGTTGTGCTGCGCCACAAACGATGCCTTCCACTCCGACTTGTTCGCCGTGTTGCTGTGGCGTTGCGACGAACCTGCCGCCTGAGAGGCAGGTTGAGACATTGGAGGAGAAGACGAAGACGAAGACGAAGACGAAGACGAGGAAGAGGCAGAGGACGTGTTGGTAAGTGCAGAAACGGTAGTTACTGCCCGAGCGCAAAGGCTTCGCCAGAAGTCCGTCAGCAACCGCTGCCTAGGGTCCGGCTCGAGGCGCTGTGTCGCTAAGGTGGTGTCGTCGTTGTCGTCGTTATCGCTGCATTGTGAGGGTGCAGTAGGATCCACGACAGCAGCAGCAGCGGAAGAAGAGGTAAACTCATCGAATTCTGAGAACTCCACACGACGAATCTTCCTCTTTCGTCCAGCCAGTTCGGCACAAAGCTCGACTGGCACTTGCACTTCAACAGGCACAGGAACCAGTCTGTCAACAGGTGTTTCCACAATTCGTTCCACCACGCGCTCCACGGGCACCTCCACAGAGATCAATCTCTCCACAGGAACCTCAACGGGCT
>CAYQOQ010000239.1:1418-5462 GCA_964419175.1 uncultured Occallatibacter sp.
CGCTCCACGGGCACCTCCACAGAGATCAATCTCTCCACAGGAACCTCAACGGGCTTCTCCACCGTCTTTTCCACGATCTTCTCCACAGGTTTTTCGACCACTCGCACTCGATCAACGTGTACTTCCACGGTTGTTTCAACGGTGTGTGTGACGGGAACTTCAACTGTCCTTTCAACAATCCTTTCTACGGTAATCACATGTGGAGCAACCTGGTCAGGACATGAGCATGAGGAGCATGACGACGAAGCCATGAAAGCATTGGAAGTGCTGCCAGTTGTGGGCGTCGTACCCGTAGTTCTCGCAAGTGCTGACACTGATGCTGGAGCACGTTGTACAGCATGAGGGTCTTCTGTAACCTTTGACACATACGGAGGCGGAGGCATCATGATCACGTCTTGATCGCTACCGTCCACTGGCGCGGAAGCTGCATCCACCAGCATCTCAAAGGGGTCCCGGTGCTCTGTCGTGGCGTTCTCCGCGGGTGAGGTCACACCAGGATTGTGCAGTCGTCCCAATACTTGAATGCTGTTCTTCAGGTCTCGCAGAGGCAGTGCAGGCTTCAGGGGATTCGGAGCCCTGTAATTCCCTTGGTGCAACAGGAATTTCCAGATCTTCGAGAACCACACCCGCAGCTCTTTGGTGCGAATGTCGCAGTGCCAACGCTGCAACAGGAACCTGCTCCAGACGGACTGGATCAGCCGTCGAGAGTATCCACGCCACATTGCGTTTCGAAAGACTGAACCCACGGACTCTTTGAAGTCGCTCATGTGGCTGCAGGTTTCTTGGCAATGCACCAGACGCCCCATGATAACTCCCCCTAGCTGCTGGCTTGGTGCCACAGAGGCGCTGTCAGGATAGCGCACAATGTGGTAGGGGTAGCTGAATTCCCTGTCGTACACGGTGGTGTGCATCTCTTTGGTTCCCGAAGGAGTTTGCTCTATATACACCTTGATGCCCAGGTACACCACCGAAGACCCCTCCGCCGTCTTGATGTACTTCATGCCGTAAGCTTCTTCAGGTGGCAGGGGAACCCCGGACGACCAGAAGTCGTCGATGTAGCGGCACACTGTGAGGGATTTCCCAGGGCCCAGGCGGTAGGCGTGATCTCTTTCCACGGGATAGCACGCCAAATTCGCAATTTGAGGTGCGGCAGGTATACCCATGGGCATACCTTTAATTTGGCGCCGCACGCTTCCACCATTGTAAGTGAAGCTGTTGAAGATCAGGAACGTTAAGAGTTCAGATAACTGATCCATTCTGAATCCAACCCCTGTTAAGGACCACCCGTGCACGCCCAATCTCAAGTCCTCCACAGTGGCTCCAGGTGCAGTTGATTGAAGGCTCAATTGCCGCCGCTGATAGGTCCATGCCTCCTCCACCGCAACCATCGTCCGCAGGATGATGTGGTCAAACTCGAAGGCCGTGTACATCGTGCAGAAATCCGCAGTGTACTGTCCTTGAGCCACCACAAGATCGCTATGAGAACGCACCAAGCGAGTGAAGGCATTTACGCTGTCAATACCCCAGAAACCCCGAATCCCTTCCACCCGCATTCGTTGTTGGTCGATCTCCTTCAGCACCTTCTCCACCTCCTGCAAAATGCAAACCAGCGCTTTGTGTGCATCATACAAGGGCTGGCGTGGGACTCCGCTTGGGCGGACCACTCCAAGGTCCTGCTGCTCGTCCTTCGAACAACTGCGAGTTCCCGCAATGAAGCGGAATTTCTGCTTCTTGGGTTTCCAAATGCCGTAGTTGTAGACGATGCCCTCCCCGGTGGAAAACCCAAAAGAGGCATTAAACGTGCGGGCACGAAGGACAATATCTGCCCAGGAGGTCATATGGCAGGCTTCAAAGATGGCGTCATCCAGCAAATACCTCGCCATCTCCCGCTGATACCACCGCTTGCAGATCATCACCAGACCGTGAGGAGCCCGATCATCGTGGAGGAAGACGAGATGTTCCTGAGCTTCATGGATGGTCTTGCGGAGTGCGGGGTATCCAGAAGGTTTCATGGCTGCAGAAAGTTTTCCGTCTTGAACAGCACGGCGCCAATTCTCGCGGCAGTGCTCGTAAACCGCCTGTGACCACACATGTAGTTGAGCAGCTTGGTCAGGGCATTTTTTACTGTACCACTGCACGTAGTTCTCTAGCGAGGTTGCGAGGTCGCCAAAAACGGAATCCATGTCGGTTTCAAGGCGGAACTTCTTCCCCTTCACCACCAGCGACCTCAGAAAAGGCCAGCGAAGATTTCTTGAGTCTATTGTGAGAACGTGCCCGTCTCCATTAAAATCTTCAGCGTTGGGCTTCCACATGGCCTTGCGGCATTGACAGTTCTGTAGATTGTCGTGAAAGGCGCTCTCAATGTCGAGTTCCTTCGCCACAGCTGCGTAGTTACAAAGGTAGGCTTGAATCTGAGGGGTGAAGCGGTCAGCTACCATAATGGCTGCGGCCTCCTCGGGGTGCGGGTGTTTGGTGTACACGTCCGGGTCCCGCAACACGTTCCGCAGGAGCAAATACGTGGCACCTTGATTGCCAAAGTGGAATTTCAGGTACTGCCGCTTCGGGGGTGCTGCTCGTCGATCACGAAGTTCTTCAATGATGGTTGTCTCCACAGCAAGAAGGTTTGCACGCCGCTCTGCGACAGGAATGTTCGCTTGAATCCAGTCCAAGCTCTCCCGGAGCTTTACCTTGTCCCAGTTCTTCAGCTCTAGTAAAGCTCTGCTTCCATCCGACTGCAGGCGCTTCATCCAAGCCGAAACTTGTCGTCCCACTTCATCTACTTCTTCTTCCTGCAGTTCCATTCGATTGGCTTCTGGCATCCTCCAGACACGGCGACACCACGCTGAAACAGGGCGGCCAGGATATGCCGAATTGAATCCGCGAGGCCACATGGAGTTCAGGCGGCCCACCCAATAACGCTCCCGCGGGGTTGCCAGCAAACGAAACACTCTGCACGATTCTTGGCGATCAGGACAGTTGTATTGGTCAGAGGGTATCTTCTCCAAAGGCAGCACCACAAAGGAGAACGGGCTAATCTCATTCCTCAAGGCGACATGCAGCACATCATTCAGCCGCTTCCGTTGACTCCAGTGCTCTCGAGCACGTAGCCAGATGTGACGGATCGTTTGACCAACATAAATACGTCCTGATGCGAAGTGGAACAGGGCGTAAATCCAGCCCGGCTGACTCCAACAGTGAGAAGGATCGAACCCGGCGGCATGTTGATTACCAGGGTCTCGGTCACGCAGCTCCAACACACGCCGTAGGGAACGCTTACGCCATCTGTAAGTCCATGCTCGACGGGTCCACGTTTCCCAAGAAGACCACGTCCAGTTATCCGAAAGGCGCTGGTTTCGTGAAGGATGAGGTTGGTGCTTGTCGAAGGGTTCAGGCAAGGGAAGGTTCCGGTTGTCGACCACATAGCGTGTACACGACGAAGACGATCTCGAGGCACCGGAGGTGGAGGTCATCTGGCGGCGGCGTCGCAAAGGGAGGTAATAGTTCGAGTTCAAGGTTCTGCGGGTGAAGGATACCTCGGCAGAACGACTTCGGAAATTGCCATGCTCAGCAGCACGACTCACCCTGGGGGTAACGGCACACACATGGGCACTATGGCCACCATTTCCTTGAAACGGCTCACTGACAGGGCCTTGGGTACTGCCCCTACCTCTCTCCAAGCCCCTTCGGTTGGGACGGTCGCGATAGCGCCGCCTTACTACGAAGGACCAGGCATTCGCTTCACTGGGCGTTGCCACCCGTGGTCCCTCCTGCCTGGCTGCTCGAAGATTGGCAGAGACAGCCCCTCGGCTCCTGCCAGCTTGCCCTTTTCTGTTCTCGGAGAAGGACGGAGCCCACCAGGTCTTACCTTGTTTAACTCCGCCGTCCTTCAAGTGCCTGGTGGGCACATACTCCGAGAGATGAGGTCGAGGTAGAGCATCATAGCACACTTCACGGCTTTTTGAGGAGACGTAGCTCCCCCGAAAATGGTTGTGGTTGTAGTTTTTTCCAGCACGGGCAGCATCAGCGTAAGTCGAGGGATAGGAG
>CAYQOQ010000240.1:0-5422 GCA_964419175.1 uncultured Occallatibacter sp.
TAGCGGAGGCTAACTTGCTGCCTTTGTTTCAACCGATCCGCTTGGACTCTGCAATGCACTGCCCAACTGGAACCATGTTTCTTATCAGTCTCCCACCGGCTTCACCGACCCGCGGGGTATGAAACTGTGCCCCATCCATCGGACGTCTTTGTTTTTGTCCGATGGGTGGGAGTCCGTAGAACTTCATGACGACATCCCGTTTTGTTGAACTTGCATTTTTGTTTCTTATCAGTCGTGCCGCAACCGCCCCAGACTGAGCGAGGGCTTTAGCCTTTGACCGAATCCCTTTTCAAGCAGCCCCACTACCGATTGCGAAAGACCTGCATCATGGCCTCGCTTTGCGCATGGTTCACCTGGGCCAGGGTCTCCTCCACCAGCGGCCGGTCTTCAAAGCTGCTTCCATGCAGCATCTCGTTCAGGCGGAATGCCGTATGGCGCAGCAGAATCTCGGCGTTCTTCAGGCGCTTGTCGTTCGCGGCCATCGCCAGATGAATCTTCTGTGAAATCTGCTGCACATGCTTCAGCATGGCGGTAGCATTGGTCACATCCCCTGCGGCATATTGCCGCAGGCTCAACTCCGTCATCTGATGAACCAGTTCGGCGTAGAGGAAGCACTGCTCGCGCGGTTGCGCCGCGACGGCCCGCGCCTCAAGCGCCTGGATGCTCTGCATATCTACTGGTTTGTTATCGATCCCTGCGGCCAACAGCGGGACCGTGATTACGCCGAACAGAACAGCGACAGCCAAGGGGATTTTGGATCGCATGAGGAGCCTCCGCTGGTGCGGTCTTGCCTCGTGACGTGACTATGGACCAATTCCTGCGCCTGTGCAAGTAGAAAAATTAGCAATCTTTCGTGCGTCGCCAAAGAGCGAGCAAAACAGCTCACCCCGCTGTTGTGCCCAACTATACTGTGCCTCACTATTTCTTTTCCAGCAGTTGGAGCCGCTGGCGCGCCTGCCATTCCTGATTGGGGAACTTCCCGGCTGCGGAATCCAGAAAGTGATGGTAGTACGCCACAGCCTGAGCCTTTTCCCGCAATGCATCGTAAGATGTCGCCCAAAGAAAATAGGTCGATGCATTCTCCGGAAGATACTTTGATCGCGCGGTAAGAGCGTGCAGCGTCACCGAAGGCTGGTTAGTCCGAGAGGCCGCAAAGGCCACGCCGCTCCAGCCGTCGCCACTGGTAGGGTCAATCTGGGTCACCTTATCAAATACCGCAACAGCCTCCGCAAATCTCCCCTGCCGCACCAGGTTTTCCCCGTGCGCCAACAGCAACTCCGGATCGACAGGAGAAGCCGCCAGCAGCTTCATATACAGCTGGTCCGATCCGGCCGCGTCCCCGGCCTCCGTCATCACCTCGGCCAGCATCCTGGTAATCGCCACATCATCAGGGTGGCTTGCGTGCAGTTTCTGCAACAGCGGCAGGGCTTCGGCCTTGTCCTGCGCAGCCAGCACAGTCGCCAGTTGCGCCGTCAGCGCCGGGTCGTCCGGCAATTTCCCCAGCGCCGTTCGCAGCACAGTTTCCGCCTCGGGGTACTGCTTCTTCCGGATCAGTACGTGAGCCAGTCCCGTGTTCGCCGCCTCCGATTTCGTGTCCTTCTCCAGAATCCGCCGGTAGGCAGCCTCAGCCGTGTCGTACTGCCCGGCCTGCTCCGCCAGGCTCGCGGCTAGTAGCGTGTCCGCCGACGTTTCAGGCGACAGCTTCAGAGCTTCCAGCAGATCGTTCGAAGCCGCAGTCGTGTCTCCAGAAGTCCCAGGCTCCGGCCGGTCGAGCTTTGCCAGAGCCCGCCACGCCCGCGCTTTCAAAGCCGGCCCTGCCTCGCCGGGTTCGAGCGTAGTCGCGGCCGTCAGTTCTGGCCGCGCCTCCTCCGTCTTCCCCTGGCGCGCCAGCAGCAACCCCAGCGACAGATGAGCCTCCAGCGACTTCGGATTCGCCGCCACCGCCCGCCGATAAAGCCCCGCCGCGTCATCCAGCCGGTTCTGTGCATCGGCCACATACCCGGCGTCGAACAGCGCCCGCGCGTCGCCAGGATGGGCCGCAAGCCACGGGTCCAGCCTCGCTTCCGCCGTCTTCCAGTCCGAGCCGGCAATCGCCGCCTCGGCAGCCTGCACCTCGGCCGATGGACCCTCCGCATCAGCGGCATTGGGTGCTTCCGGCACAACCCCGGCAGGCTGCGCCCCGGAATTCGAAGAAGACTCCTGACCAAAACCCGCGGCCCCGCCCAAAAGCGAGCCAAACAACAGAACGTACAGTGCAATCCGAACCACGAAATACCTCAATCTCTAGTGTAACGGCGGCAACTCCGGCCAGACCGGCGCCATCGCCCAGCCCAACAGTTCGACGCGCCCGCACCTTCGAGGAAATCGACCACAGAGCGTCAGGGGGAGCAGAAGTGACCAGAATTCCATCGAACCAGGGGCCATAGTGTGATTAGGAGATAACCATGGCTAACCAATTCGAAAACCCGGAAGAAACGAAGGCAATAGACGAGACGGTCGTGAATGAAACCAAGAAGGAAACCATTGACCGGCTCGCCGAAGAGGCGGCCGTCAAAGCTACAAAGAGTGAACAGAAGTTCGACAAGGACCACAAGCTATTCACAATCTAGCCGGCATTCCCGGGCTTCGAATTCTGGATCAGGGGCTCGGGAGCACACCGCATTTGCCGTAAATATAAGTATCAGGGTGAATTCATGACTTCCGCCATGATGAACTACATTCCGCTCAATTCTGCATACCTTTGCCAGGATTGCGATGCAGTGGGCAACAGTGCCATGCGCTGCCCGGCCTGCGGATCGCAAGTCCTGATGGGGCTCGCGAGGGTGTTTGACCGCAAAGCTCAGATTGCGGAGCCAAGACCGTTTCTGGTTCCCACTCTGGCGGCATACCCAGAACCGATCTTTGCAACCGAGGCGTGAGCAATCGCCCCACGCCTCAGCCAGCCAACTGCGCCGCGCCCGATTCCCTTTGGTCCCCGCACCCTATAATAAAGAATGGCCGGTTGTGCTCTGAGCCTCTCTGAGGGCTCTGAGATACAGCCGGACAACTTCTCACCCGGTGCCTTCCCTTTGAACGATGCCATCATCATCCGCGGTGCGCGGACCCACAACCTGAAGAACATCTCTTGCGAGATTCCCCACGGCAAGCTGACCGTCGTCAGCGGCGTCTCCGGATCCGGCAAGAGTTCGCTGGCCTTCGACACCATCTACGCCGAGGGCCAGCGCCGCTACGTCGAGTCGCTCTCCGCCTACGCCCGCCAGTTCCTCGAGCGCATCGAGAAGCCCGACGTCGACGAAATCGACGGCCTCGCCCCCGCCATCGCCATCAAGCAGAAAAACTCCACCCGCAACCCCCGTTCCACCGTCGCCACCGCCACTGAAATCTACGACTACATGCGCCTGCTCTACGCGCGCTGCGGCACCGTCTACTGCGTCCATTGCGACGGCCTGGTCAAGCGCGATTCCGTCGACGAAGCCGCAGCAGCCGTTCTCGCCCTGGGTGAGGGAACTCGCCTCAACGCCTTGTTTCCCGTAGTCAGCGCAACCCCCGCGCCTGAAACCCTGCCCGGAGCCGCCAAACCAGCCAAGCCCGCCACCAAGTCACCAAAAGCCGCAGCCAAAGCCAAGCCCGTCGTCAGCAGTGGCGATTCGCCCCACACCGAGACCCTCAAGGCTCGCCTCGCCGAACTCCGTTCCAGCGGCTTCAACCGTCTCTGGCAGCAAGGCAAAATCGTCGAGTTCTCCACCCCCGAATCGCTCCTCGATCTCGACTTCACGCTCCCCGTCTTCGTCCTCCTCGACCGCATCGTCGTCAGTGCGGAAAACCGCTCCCGCATCGTCGACGCCGTAGAAACCGCCTACCGCGAAGCCAGCGAAATCGTCTTCCTGGAAGTTCCTCGGGACGAGTCCGCCCCCCACCGCCGCCTCCGCTTCTCCGGTGCCTACGAGTGCACCAGTTGCCATCGCCCCGGCAGCGAGCCCGAGCCGCGTCTGTTCAGCTTCAACAATCCCTTCGGCGCCTGCCCCCGCTGCCAGGGCTTCGGCAACACTGTCGATTTCGACCTCAACCTCGTCATTCCCGATAAAGCCCTCTCGCTCGCCGACGGCGCCATCGATCCCTGGAATCGCCCCAAGTACCGCCCCTGGTATACCGACCTCCGCAAGCAGGCGCCCGACCTCGGCATCCCCCTCGACGTCCCCTGGCGCGAACTGCCCGAGTCTGCCCGCGAAATCATCCTCCGCGGCAAAGGCGGCTTCATCGGCGTCTATGGTTTCTTCGCGCAGATGGAGCGCAAAAAGTACAAGCTCCACGTCCGCGTCATGCTCAGCAAATATCGCGGTTACGCCGAGTGTCCCGACTGCCGCGGCCAGCGTCTCCGCGCCGAAGCCCGCTCCGTCCGCATCGGCAACAGCATCGGCAACGGCAAAGACGGCGAAAAGAACATCTGCCAGGCCGCCGCTCTCACCATCAGTCAGGCCAGCGATTTCTTTGCCGCCCTCAAGCTCTCCCCCATGCAGGAAGAGATCGCCGGCCCCATCCTCAACGAAATCCGCCAGCGTCTCAGCTTCCTCGATGCCGTAGGTCTCGAATACCTCACCCTCGACCGCCTCGCCTCCACGCTCTCCGGCGGCGAAGCCCAGCGCATTCAACTCGCTTCCTCGCTCGGCTCGCGTCTCGTCGGCGCTCTCTACGTTCTCGACGAACCCTCCATCGGCCTCCACACCCGAGACACCGCCCGCCTCATCCACATCCTCAAAGAGTTGCGCGACCTCGGCAACACCATCCTTGTCGTTGAGCACGATGCCGACATCCTCCGCGCCGCCGACTATCTGCTCGACCTCGGCCCCGGTGCCGGCGAGTTCGGCGGCAAGCTCATGGCCGAAGGCAACCTCGCCGAGCTAGAAGCCAATCCCAACTCCCTCACCGGCCGCTATCTCTCCGGCAAAATCTCCATCCCCGTGCCCACCCGCCGCCGCGCGCCGGGCCGCGAACGCCTCGTCCTCCGCGGCGCTCACGCCAACAACCTCCACGGCCTCGACGTCGAGATTCCCCTCGGCCTTCTCGTCGCCATCACCGGCGTCTCCGGTTCCGGCAAGTCGACCCTCGTCCACCAGGTCCTCTATCGCGCCGTAGCCCGCGCCCTCGGCCAGAGCGACGGCTCCGATCCCTCCAGCGTTTTCAAATCCCTCACCGGCGTCGAGCGCCTCAACGACGTCATCCTCGTCGATCAAACCCCCATCGGCCGCACCCCGCGCTCCAACCCCATCACCTACATCAAGGGCTTCGATCTCGTCCGCGAACTTTTCGCCGCACAGCCCGAAGCCAAGCGCCTCTCGCTCACCCCCGGCCATTTTTCCTTCAACGTTCCCGGCGGCCGCTGCAACACCTGCGAAGGCGACGGCACCGTCACCGTCGAAATGCA
>CAYQOQ010000241.1:0-5398 GCA_964419175.1 uncultured Occallatibacter sp.
GACCTGCATGCGCTTACTTGCTTTTCAACAACTTACGCACTTGTTTCTTATTAGGGCACGACTTCAGTCGTGCCGCAAATGCCGCAAAATTAACGCGGGCTTTAGCCCCTGCAAAATTCCGCTCCCCGCAAGCCAATCCGCAGTAGAACAAACGAGCTAAAAGCTGAGATTTGAAAGCCCCCTTTTCACTTCGGCTCCTCGCTCCAGTCGCACACAATCTCCCGTCGCTTCTCCGAGCTCTCCTCGGCCCACTCCAGCAGCCGCGCCACACGCCATGCCGCTAACGCCGAAACCGGCGCAGGCCCCTTCCCCAGCAGCGCGTCGCGAACCGCCGCATAATACAGTCGGTAGTCGCCCGCAATCGGCTCAATCGGCCGCGTCACCATGCCGCCATCCACATCCACCGCAAGCGTTCCCCACGCGGCAGGCGGCTCCTCTCCCCATGGCCCATCGCCGATGCGCGCAACCTTACCGAGCGCCGCTTCCTGCGGATCGACGCCGAACTTCCGATAGTTCCCCTTCGTCCCGCGCACATGGTACCGCGCCCGCTCGAACGCGCCCAAGCTGTTGGCGGCAACAACAACTGTAAATCCCGCATAGCGCAGCCGCAGCGTAAAGCAGTCGTTCGCGCCTTCCCCGTCCCGCTCGCGCTTGATCTCCGCGTCCACCGCCTCCGGATTCCCAAACAGCGCCAGCGGCTGATCGGCCAGATGGGTTCCCAGGTCCAGCAGATGTCCCCCCTGGGCCGGATCGTCTTTCCACGGCATTCTCGCCGTAGGCGCCGGACGCCAGCGGTCCATCGTCGATTCGAAGTAAGCCAGTCGCCCCACCGCTCCTTCTTGCAACACCTTCTGCAGCGTCAGAAAATCGCTATCCCAGCGCCGGCTGTGAAACGGCGCAAGCAGCACGCCCCGTGCCGAGGCGAGCTTCATCAGCTCCGCAATCTCCGCCGAGTTGACGCACATCGGCTTATCGACCACCACATTCTTCCCTGCCGCAATCGCCTGCTTTGCTTGCTCAAAGTGGCTCTCGTTCGGCGTAGTCACAACAATCAGGTCCAGCGAAGCGTCCGCTAGCATTGCGTCAAGGCTGCGATAAGTAGTGATCCCCAGATACCGCTCTGCCGCGTGATTCGTCGTACGTTCGACAATCGCCGCCAGTTCCACTCCTTCAACCGACGCAAGCAACGGCGCATGAAAAACCCGCCCGCCCAAACCGAACCCCACCACTCCCGCACGAATCATCCTGTCCCCTCTTCATCTCTGAGTCACCGAACTCACAACTCACCGAACTCCACAAAACAAAATCTTCTCTATCAATTATCGGTCGGAACCCTGTCAACGTGGTCAATCACCAGAACCTGCACCGGAACTTTTTGCGCCTTCAATTCCAGACCTAACACTTCCCGCAAAGCCGTGAACAAAGACGGTAAAATCGAGACTTCCTCAATGTCCGGAGCAAACTCCAATTTAATATCGTAACTTCCCGCGACTCCAGTCTCGTCAACCACGGGCAATCCGGCTGGCCGTTGCAGCATCGACGCCAGATACGGCATCGACCAGTTGATGCCCTCAATTCTCCCCGGGCCGACATGCACGCGAAACCCCGGAAACCGTTCGCCCGTGGTCGGCTTCAGCTTCGGCCCGCCCTTGGCAACCACCAGCGCATAGCCGCGCATCATCTTCGTCTCGTAGTGCGTCGCCAGATGGAATCGCTGTTGCAGCAGACTCTGCAACCGTGGCCGCAGTTCCTCGCGCGTAAGTGAAACTCCAGCCTCCGGCTTAGCCACAACATCGAAGAAATCCGAATCGAGCCAGCCCGGCTTTCCCGTGATCTGGTTGCCATCCACCCCAAACGCCATTTGAATCAGAAAATCCAGCGACACGCTATTCGCCGTGAACCGGCCCACTCCCGGCAGACTCCAGAAGGTATTCCCCTGCATGCCGCTCGAAGTCGGCCGTATGGTTGCGACTTCGAACGAAGGCAAGGGCGCGTCGTCGTGCCGTACCTGCGCAGCGCCGCCAGAAACCAACAGAAAACCCGCTACCAGCAGCGCGACAAAACATTTCACGAACGGCTTCTTTCTAAAACTCCGCATTGCGCGATTCCGCTAACCCTCCAGCTTATACCGCGTCTCCGCCAACCTGTAGAGTCGCCGCCAAACCAGCCTGTTCATTGTCACCACCATCACCGAAATCATGATCGCCGCCAGCAGCAGCAGCGCAAACCGCCCGCTATCGGTCGCCGCATCGATCTGCGCGCCCAGCCCAATCGTCTCCAGCGTCCTGTCCTTCACATGCGAGTACTCGGCCATCACCGACGCATTCCAAGCACCGCCTGAAGCCGTCACCATCCCCGTAATCAAATACGGAAAGATTCCGGGAAGAATCAGCTTCGTCCACCGCTGCCAGCGCGTGAAGTGATATAGCTCCGAAACCTCACGCAAATCCGAGGGAATCGACATCGCCCCCGCAATCACATTGAACAGGATGTACCACTGCGTCCCCAGCAGCATCAGCGCAATCGAGCCAATACCTAGTCCCCCGCCGATCTTCACCAACCCGATCAGCAAAATCGGAAAAAATGCCGTCGCCGGAACCGACGCCAGCACCTGCGCCACAGGCTGCACCACGCGCGCAATCTTCGGATTCAGTCCAATCGCCACGCCCACCGGAATCGTCCACGCCGCGGAAATCAGCAGAGCCGCATTCACGCGCAGAAACGTCGCCGCCGCGCCCTCCAGCAGCAGCCGCAACTCCGGCCACGTCACGGTGCTCAACAGAAACGCCGCCTGCACCGCCCCCCAGCACGCAACCCCCAGCGCCGCCAGCCCCAGCGCCCACAGCGCCGTTGAGCTTCTCCCCCGCTCCTCCTGGTCCAGGGAATGCACAACGCGGTTGTCCCTCCTCCGCGCCATCCGCTTTAAGATCGGCTCATCCAGCCGCGCGAAAATTCGTCCCGGCAGCGTACTGAACAAATTCGACCTGCGCAGCATCGTCAATATCGGCGATGTTACGCGCTCGGTAGACTCCACCTGTTCGAATTTGAATTTTTCGCTCCAGGCAATCAGCGGTCGCCACACCAGTTGATCGGTCGCGACCACGATCAGAATCACCGTCGCAATCCCGAACAGCAGCGCCCGCACGTCGCCCGCATACGTTGCCGTCTGAATGTAGCTCCCCAGCCCAGGCAACTGAAAGTTCCGCGACCCCATCGTGAACGTCTCGCAAAAAATCAGCGCAAACCACCCGCCCGCCACCGACACAATCGAGTTCCACACCAACCCAATCGCCGCGTACGGCATCTCCAGTTGCCAGAACCGCTGCCAGCCCGAGTAGCGGTAAATCCGCGTCGCCTCCACCATCTCCCTGGGAATGCTCTTCAGCGAAGAATAAAAACTGAACGCGAGATTCCACACCTGCCCCGTAAAGATCAGCAGGATCACGCCCAACTCGATCCCCATCTGATGCCCCGGCACCAGCGCCACCATCGCCAGCACCACCGGCGGCAGAAAACTCAACACCGGAATCGACTGCAAAATGTCGAGTACCGCAACCATCCACGGCTCGACGCGCGGGTTATACGCCGCAATGTATCCATATCCAATTGCAAAAGCCAGGCTCAGCAGGTACGCAATCCCCATCCGAACAATCGAGTAAAACGCATACAGCGGCAGCGCCCCGATCGAATTCGAAATCGGAACCACCGGCACAGGTTTGCCAAGCCAATAAACGCCCGTGCTCACAACGGCCAGAAAGCCCGCCAGCGCAAATGCCGCCACCGCCAGGTCCATGAAGAATGGCCAGCTGCGAGCCGTGACGAGCGTGCGTGCAAGCGGGTGCTGGATCTTCACTCGCCGCCCTCGCTCTTGTTGGTCTCCTCGTCCATCTTTTCCGCAATCTCTTCTTCGCTGGCATCGGGCAACACAAACCTGCGCCGCCCGGCGTCATAGTCGAACAGCTCCGCATAGCGGCCCCATGCTACCGCGGTCTCCATCTGCCGCAGGCATTCCTCTTCGCTGAACTGCTCGTCCAGCATGTCCAGAAAAAAGTCCTCCGGCACCGTGTGATCGCTTTTGGCCTCCAGCGCCCTGCGAATCTGCCGAAGCAGTAAAACATTCTTCACCGCGGCGTCACGGAACAGTTCCTTCTGCCGCAAAATTTCGGAGTTGGCAAACTCCGTCCCGCTCTCGGTAATCGCCGCATCGCCTTCCTCGACCGTGAGGAATCCAAGCAGTTGCGCGGCGTCCACAATCGGCAGCAAGTCGTCGATCTCGAATGCCAGGTCGTCGGCCAAGTGGTAAATATCGTCGCGCCCGCCCTTGTCCAGCAGCAGTTCCAGCAACCCGGCAACGCCGCCCGGACGCGCATGAGGCAGCATCTGGTAGTGCATCTGCCGCTGATCGCGCGGCCGGGGTTCGGCCTGTTGTTCAGGAGCCTCCGCGGGCACAACGTCGGGCCGTGTCAAAACCTTGTAGATGTAATCCACCAACTGCGTGAACGGTTCCGATTTGCGATCACGAGGCTGCGCAAGCTGCACGCGAAAGTCGGTTCGAATATGTCCCGGATTGCGCCCCAGCACCACGATCCGATCGGCCAGCAGCACCGCCTCTTCAATGTTGTGCGTCACCAGAAAAACCGCCTTGGTCGGCATCGTCTTCTTCGCCCACAACTCCAGCAGTTCGCTGCGCAGATTCTCCGCCGTCAGCACGTCGAGCGCCGAAAAAGGCTCGTCCATGAACAGCACTTCCGGCTCCACCACCAGTGCGCGCGCAAACCCAACCCGCTGCTTCATGCCTCCCGATAATTCCTTCGGGTACGCCGCCTCAAATCCGTCCAGCCCCACCGTATCCAGCATCTTCATGCTGCGTGCGCGCCGCTCCTCCGGGTCCACCCCGCGCGCCTGCAGCGGAGCTTCCACATTCTCCAGCACCGTCAGCCACGGAAACAGCGCGAAGCTCTGAAACACGATCGATACATTGGTCTCGGCGTCGGCGATCGGCTTCTCGTGCCAGTAGACCTTGCCGGCCGTCGGCGTCGACAGACCGCTCAGCATCCGCAGCATCGTCGATTTGCCCGAGCCCGAGGGACCCAGCAGCGCAAGAATCTCTCCCGGCAATACGCTCAAATCCGTCGCCGAAATCACCTGAATGCGATTCTGGCTCGGCTGCGCGTAATATTTTTCCACCTTCTCGGCACGAATGATCGCATCGGCCGGCGAGGCTGGGGACTGGGTCAGGTTGGGAACTGTCGCTTCCTGCATAAACATTCTCCGATAGTGTCCTGAGTCCAAAGTTCATAACATAATTGCGGCTGTCATTCTCGGTGAACGGGGCCCCGAACGCTTTTCAGTCTCCCACCGGCTTCGCCGACCCACGGGGAATGAAACTGTGCCCCAT
>CAYQOQ010000242.1:0-5389 GCA_964419175.1 uncultured Occallatibacter sp.
TCTTCTGCCCCTCCAGCCGGTAAGGATTCACCGAGTTCAGCAGATAGATCGGCGCCTCTTTCACAATCTGCGTCAGCAGCGTCAGGCAGCCGTCAAAATCTGTCTTCAGTTGGCATGTGATCGCGCCGTAATCCATCGCCTGCGACAGCTTTCCCCACGCAATCTTTCCATCCGGAATCAGAACCAGGCACTTCAGCCCCGCACGCGCAGCATAAGCAGCCATCGCAGCCGAAGTATTCCCAGTCGACGCGCACGCCACCCACTCGAACCCGCGTTCGCGCGCCACACTCATCGCCGCCGTCATGCCAGTGTCTTTGAACGACCCAGTCGGATTCATCCCCTGGTGCTTGGCAAAAAGCTGATCGATGCCCAACGCCTTCGACGTGCGCGGCAAGTGGTAGAGCGGCGTATTGCCCTCCAGCAGCGTAACCGCGTTGCCAAAGCTGTCCAGAATCGGCAGCAGTTCACGGAAGCGCCACACACCGGAGTGATCCAGCGTCTCAGCCGAGCTCTTCCTCTCGCGCCAAAGCCACTTCAGCGCCCCAGGGTTGGGACGATCCGGCCCGCGTCTCTGCCCCCACCCGGGGTATTCCACTTCAAACAGATCGCCGCAAACGGCACAACGGAAGTCAGGCAACGCATCCGCGCCCGCGATCCGTGCTCCGCACCCGAAACAGCGTAACTGGTGCAAATTGTCGTTCATACCTGCTGTTAGCCTACCAGCGTAGCCGGATTTTTGCAGTGAACAACCAATCAGGCGTCGGCCTTGCGCTTCACAAAACTAGAACCTGTCCCTGAAGTTCATATCAAAATTGACTGTCATCCTGAGCGGAGATTGGCGCGTTTTTGCGCCAATCGTAGTCGAAGGACCTGCGGTTCGGGTTCTTAACTTATGCAATGAACTTTATGGCCAGAGACCTAAAACCCCACCATCACGGGCTCCATCTCCAGCCGAATCCCAAATTTTGCCTCAACCACATCCGTAATCCGCCCCGCCAGCGAGCGAATCTCCTCCGCCGTCGCCCCGCCGCGATTGATCAGCGCCAGCGTATGCCGCGACGAAATCCCCGCCGCCCCCAGCGCATACCCCTTCTTGAACCCCGCCTGTTCAATCAGCCACGCCGCCGGAATCTTCACCATCCCGCCCGCGCTCGGATAAACCCGCAATGCCACGCCCGCATTCTCCGCGTACTGCCTCACCCGCTCCGCTACATCGCCGGCTACCATCGGATTTTTGAAGAAGCTCCCCGCGCTCCGGCAATCCGGATCGCCCTCCACAACCAGCATTCCCTTTGCCTGCCGAATCCCGCGCACAGCCTCCGCCACTTCCTCAAGCGACGGCGTCCCCGCCCAATCCTTGAAGTGAAACTTCAAATCCGCATACGTGATCAGCGGTGCTCCACCCTCCCGCAGCCTGTAATCCACGCGCGTCACAATGTACCGTCCCCGATCCACCGTGTTAAACCGGCTGCGTCGATACGAAAACCCACATTCCGCATTCGCCAACTCAACAAACGCCCGCTCCTTCACATCGAATGCCCGCACCCGATCGATGGCTGAAGCCACCTCCTGCCCGTAAGCGCCCACATTCTGAACCGGAGTTCCTCCAACCGTCCCCGGAATCCCCGCCAAGCACTCCAACCCCGCGCAGCCAGCATCTGTGCTCTGCCGCACGCAGTGCTCCCAATCCTCGCCGGCGCCAGCGCGAAACACTTCGCCCTCCTGCTCGATTCCCTTCACTGCAACCTGCAAAACCAGCCCGTCAAACCCCGCATCGGAAACAAGCAGATTGCTCCCGCCCCCCAGCACAAACAGCGCCGCCCCGCGTTCCCGCGCCCAGGCGACCGCCTCCACAATCTCGTCCTCGTTCCCAGCCTCAACAAACCACCGGCCCGGCCCGCCGATTCCGAAAGTCGTGAACGGCGCAAGCGTCTGATTTTCTTTCATATGCATCGCATAAAGCCTACACCACAGGCGTTTAACGGTAGAATAAGGACAGGCAACTTCCCTGCCGGAGGCAAACATGTATCCAGAACTGATGGTAATTCCCATGCGCGAGGAACTCGAACGCGCCGGGATCAAGGAAACCCGCACCGCCGAGGACGTAGACGCCGCCCTCGCCCAACCAGGAACAACCCTGCTCGTAGTCAACTCAATCTGCGGCTGCGCGGCCGGCAAGATGCGTCCCGGCGTCCGTCTGGCCCTCTCCAACTCCACCAACCCGCCCGACCAGAAAATCACCGTCTTCGCCGGCCAGGACCGCGAAGCCACCGAGCGCGCCCGCAGCTACTTTGAAGGCAACCCACCCACCTCGCCCGCCATCGCAATCCTCCGCGACGGCAAGCTCGTCTACCTCATGCAGCGTTTCGTCATCGAGCAGTCCACCGCCCAGCAAATCGCCGCCGAACTCTCCCGCGCCTTCGACGAATTCTGCGCCAAGACAACCGCGTAAACCAGCAAAGAACATTCCTGAAAGCAAAACGGCCTCCCGCGGGAGGCCGTTTTCGTTCCTGCCAAATCAACTCCCTCAATCCGCCTCAGCCGCCTTCGCCAGCCTCTGCACCTTGCTGTGCTTGATCGAATAGCCGAAATAAATGATCAGCCCGAACAGCAACCACCCAATCATCACTTCCCAGGTAATCAACGGAAGCCGTGTCATCAGAAACACTGCCGAAATAATCCCCAGAATCGGCACCAGCGGAACCAGCGGCGTCTTGAATGGCCGTGGCATATCGGGATTTCGAACCCGCAGAACCCATACCCCAGCGCAGACAATCGTGAACGCAAGCAGCGTTCCTATATTCACCAGCTTCGACAACTGCTCAATCGGCAGGAACCCCGGCATAATCGCCACAATGGCTCCAACCGTGATCGTGGAAATCCATGGCGTGCGGAACTTGGGATGTATGTCGGCCGCCCACTTCGGCAACAGACCATCTTTCGACATCGAGAAGAACACGCGCGACTGGCCAAGAAGCATCACCAGCATCACCGTCCCCAAACCGAAAACCGCGCCCACGTTCACCAGCAACTCGCCCCACCCGATCCCTGTTACCTTGATCCCCAGAGCCACCGGAGCAGCGACGTTCAGCTCCTTGTAGTTCTTCAATCCGGTCAGAATGGTAGACACAACAATGTAAAGCACCGTGCAGACCGCCAGCGACCCGAGAATCCCAATCGGCATATCCTTTTGGGGATTCTTTGCCTCCTGGGCCGCAGTCGAAACCGCGTCAAAACCGATGTAGGCGAAAAAGACCGATGCCGCCCCAAGCGCGATCCCATTCAATCCGAAATGCCCATGCCCGTCCGATGGCGGAATGAACGGATGCCAGTTGTGCATTGCAAGCGAGGGATGAAGAAGAAGGAAGTATCCACCCAGCACGATGAAGATACCCACAACCGTGAGCTTCACGAGCACGATCGCCGTATTCAGATTCGCTGACTCCTTGATGCCAATCACCAGCACCGTGGTAATCAGCAAAATCACCAGGATTGCCACCAGGTTGAAGAGCCCCGTAGCGTGCTGCAAACCAGCGCTCGACACGTCCACCGGAAGCGAAGTCAACGGCATCCACTGGTTCTGAAAGAACACCAGGTCTGTACCCGGCGTCGCCGTCAGTTGCGGCGGAATGTGGAGCCCCATCTGCGCCAGCAAGCTGTTGAAATAGCCCGACCAGCCCGACGCCACCGTTGCTGCGCCGAATCCGTACTCCAAGCCCAAATCCCAGCCGATAATCCAGGCCACCAGCTCGCCCAGTGTTGCGTAGCCGTAGGTATAGGCGGACCCTGCAATGGGAATGATCGATGCGAACTCCGCGTAACAGAGCCCCGCAAAGGCACACGTGATTCCGGCCAGAACAAAGCTCAGAGACACTGCGGGACCCGCGGCCGTGGCTGCCGCCGTCCCTGTCAGCACAAAGATCCCGGCGCCAATAATGGCCCCGATCCCAAGCGTGATCAGGTTCAGCGCGCCCAGAGAGCGCTTCAGCGTGTGCTCGCCCGTTTCGCTGGCCTCCCGGTTCAACATCGACATCGGTTTAATGCGAAGCAGCCTGGACATGGATCGGGGATTTCCTCCTCAACTGTTGGTTACAAATTCAGGTTGGCTACAAATTCACTACACTTCGGCTTGAACCGGTTTTGCCGTCCGGCGAGACCAGAATAAATAAACGGGAATGCCTAGCAGAACCAGAACCAGGCCCGGCCACGTGTACTGGGGCTTGTAACGCAATAATACGACACAAATCCATGCCGCCATCGCGATGTAGACCACCGGAAGCACCGGATATCCCCATGCCTTGTAGGGCCTCGGCGCGTCCGGCTTCTTGATACGCAGCACAAAAAGCCCCACAATCGTCAGGATATAAAACACAAGCTCCGCGAAAATAATGTAGTCCAGCAATTGGCTATAGGACCCGGAAACGCACAGCAGCACCGTCCATGCCCCCTGTACCAGCAGCCCCGCAACCGGCGTCTTGTACCGCGGATGCAGCTTCCCCACCGACTTGAAAAACAGCCCGTCGCGGCTCATCGCGTAGAAAACCCGCGCCCCTGCCAGCGTCATCCCATTCGCGCAGCCGAAGGTCGAAATCAGAATCGCCCCCGCCATCAGCCACGCGCCGCCAGAGTGGAAAATCTGTCCCAGCACCGCCGTTGCCACGCGATCCTCCGCCGCGTACTGAATCCCCCGCGCCGCCACCGTCGCCCCATTGGGATCCCCGTGCATCGGCAGCACCAGCAGGTAACCGAGCGACACCAGAAAGTACACGGTCAGTACAAACCCCGTTCCAAGAATCAGAGACAGTGGAAGATTGCGCTTCGGATTCTTCACCTCGCCCGCCGTAAACGTGACGTTGTTCCACGCATCGGCAGAGAACAGTGACCCCACCTGCACCACCGCCAGAATCGCAACTAGGTTCACCAGCGCCATCGGCCCGCCCACGCCCACCTGCACCGGATGCATCACGCTCCAGCCGGCGTTTTTCCAAAACGCGCCGCCTGCAAAGTTCGCATGCCAGGCCTCGGCACTGCGCCCTATCGTGAAAGCCAATAGGATCAGCGCCGCCAGAGAAATCGCCTTCGCCGACGTAAAGACATTCTGTATCAGAGCCCCCAGCCCCACCCCAAAGATGTTCACAATGGTCAGCAGAATCACAACTACGATCCCGGCCAGGTTGGCGGTGCTCACCCCAATCTCCATGTTGCCCAGCACCATCGGCCCCACCGGCAACGCCGGTACATGAGCGATATGCCACAGCCAATGTGTCGTAGAAATCGAAGGAAAGAAAACGCCCAGAAACTTGCCGAAGGCCACGCAAACCGCCGCAATGGTCCCCGTCTGGATCACCAGAAACAGCGTCCACCCAAACAGAAATCCCCACAGCGGCCC
>CAYQOQ010000243.1:0-5290 GCA_964419175.1 uncultured Occallatibacter sp.
CGTACATGCATACTGCCCAATTGATGTGAGCTTTAGCCCCTGAGGGAATGTAATCTCCCATTGACTGCTTCAATCGTGCAACACATCAGCGCTCATTGGATTGTAAACTGGCAGCAGACCATGTTCCTTTCCAAGAGAGTTCATACACCCTTCGCCGTGATTCTGGCTGTGTTCTTATGCGCCGCCCCCGCGCCGCTCCTGCTCGCCGCGCAGCAGCCATCGCCTGCATCCGCATCGCATGTGGACCTTCCCCCCACCGAGCCCAGCGCCATCGCACTCCCCTTGCCCGAAGACCGTGGCTATGCAACGCTCGAACAAACCCTCAAGCGCCTCGGCACAACGGCCAGCGTCCTGATGATCGTGGCGCACCCCGACGACGAAGACGGCGCTCTGCTCGCATATCTTTCGCGTGGGCTGGGTGTGCGCGCCACGCTGCTGACCCTGACCCGCGGCGAAGGCGGACAGAACGCCATGACCGCTGACACCTACGACGCGCTTGGCCTGATGCGCACCAACGAACTGCTCAAGGCGAATGAGTATAACGGCGCAAGCCAACTCTGGGGCACCGAGGCGGACTTCGGCTTCTCCAAAACGCAGGAAGAATCTTTCGCACGCTGGGGTCACGACCGCGTGCTCTACGACGCCGTACTTGCGGTGCGGCAGGTAAGGCCGCAAGTCATCGTCGCCACATTCCTTGGCGGAGTTTCCGATGGCCACGGCCAGCATCAGGTCTCCGGCGAAATCGCGCAGGAGGTCTTCAAAGCCGCCGGCGATCCCAAGGTCTTTCCCGAGCAGCTCAAAGACGGCCTGCAGCCATGGCAACCGCTGGCCATGTACTCCCGGACCCCGTTTGCGCGCATCACCAGCAACGGCATCTTCGACTACGCAACCGGCAAGTGGGCGCCGGCGCGCTTCCACAACTACATCACCGGCGAATGGACCACCGGCGCTCCCTCGACCGACGCGGCCATGCCCACCGGCACATGGGACCCAGTTCTCGGCCGCAGCTACACGCAGATTGCGCGTCAGGGTTGGGGCGAGCAGAAATCGCAGAACGGCGGAGCCAATCCAACCCTGAGCGGTCCCTCCACATCGAGCTACCACCTGTGGGCCGTGGCGCCTTCAGCAGCCGCAGCTAGCAGCACGAGCGATACGAGTCTCTTCAGCAATCGCAAAGTCAAGATCGACACCCGCCTCGAAGGACTAGCGGCGCTTGTAAAAAACGCTCCTCCATCTTGGCTTTCCGAAGGCCTGCGGCAGATCGATGAAAGCCTCAAGCAATACGAGAACGATTGCCACAACGAGAGCGGCGTAGCCGGCGCACACAAGCTCGCGCCCGTCTACCGCCAGACACTCGACCTCTACGCAAAAGTAAAATCGAGCAGCCTTGATCCCGAAGCCAAGGCAGGACTCGAATTCGAGCTCGCCGCAAAAATCGAGCAATTCCAGTCGGCTCTGAAGGATTTGCTCGGACTGGATCTTGCTGCTGTTACCACCAGCGGCGTAAGCGAGCAGCCTGGCCCCGGCGGCGGCGGAGCAGACGAAACTGCACGCAGCGTTTTTCCAGGCCAGAACTTCAGCGTGCGCGTTCATACGGCAAACGCCACCGGCGCGGCGCAACTGGCGCGCGTCTGGCTCCAGAGCCAAAGTGGCTCTCCCTGGAAAGCTGACGACACAGGCGGAGCCATCGACCCTGCAGCTCCCGTGAACGGCCGGCTCTTCCACGTGCGGGTATCCGAGGATGCTCAGCCCACAGCGCCTTTCTTCTCGCGCCCCTCCATCGAGCAGCCCTACTACGACATCTCCAATCAAGCGTGGCGCGATCGCTCATTTGCTCCCTGGCCTCTCGCCGCATGGGCGGAGTATTCCTTCGACGGCCTGCCGATTCGTCTCGGCCTGGTTGTACAAACGTTGCAGCGCGTCACCGGCCCCGGCGGCATCTATGAGCCGCTCGTCGTGACACCCAAGATCAATCTGCGTATGGAAACCGTGGCGCGCATTCTCCCGTTCGATGGCTCCGCGCTCCCCGTGAAAGTCACGGTCCAAGCGCAGGCCGCGGCCGATGGCGCCGTCACGCTCAAGCTGCCGGAAGGCTGGCACGCCCAACCAGTAGAAGCACAGTTCCATTTGAAAAACCCCGGTGACTCGGCGCCGCTCGTCTTCTCCGTCTCAACCGACGAGGCTGCCGCCGGCGTCTTCAGCATAAAAGCAATTGCGCAGTCCGCTGGACGAAGCTATGAAACCGGTTGGCGCACCGTTGGTTACCCAGGGCTGCAACCCTACAACCAATACCTGCCCGCCGAGTTGAAGACGCGCAAGGTGGATGTAAAGCTCGCGCCCGGCCTCCGTGTTGGCTACGTCATGGGCCCCGGCGACATGGTCCCGCAAGCTATCGAAGAACTCGGCGTTCAACCCCACATACTCAACCAGGCGGAGCTGGCTTCCAGCGACTTTTCCACGTGGAATGTTCTGGTCATTGGAATTCGCGCCTACGCCACGCGGCCCGAGTTGGCCGCCGCTCAGCCGCGCCTCGACGAGTTCGTACGCCGCGGTGGAACGCTCATCGTTCAGTACCAGAGCGAAACCTTCCCTGCCCCGCTGCCGCTCTCGATGGGCCGCGTTCCCGAGCGCGTCGTCGATGAGCAGACGCCCGTCAAGCTGCTCGACCCCGCCAACCCGCTGCTAACCTGGCCTAACAAAATCTCCACCACAGATTTCGACGGATGGGTCGAAGAGCGCGGCCACTCGTTTCTCGATTCCTGGGACCCAGGTTACACGGCGCTTACCGAGACCGCCGACGAGGGGCAGGACCCGCAGCGCGGCGGCTTGCTTGTAACTCATCCCGGCAAGGGAACCTATATTTATGTTGCCTATGCTTTATATCGCCAGTTACCCGAGTTAGTGCCTGGTTCCTACCGGCTACTAGCTAACTTGCTTAGTGCCGGTGACAGCGCGAAGCAATAGAACATCTCTTTATGGACAAGTTTTTATAAGTCTTTGGCGCGTTCAAGTGCCATGAATTAATCACAGATAATTTTGTTAAAAATTCGTGAATTTACGCTTTTCTAAGAAACACGCCTGCGCTTTCACCGGCAAATGTGTGTAAGTAAGTCACTACGTTAAAAATATGTAAATTCGTCAAATCTTCATCAAACTCTGCGACTCTTAAATTCGGAACTAGGGAACTGTGCCCGTGCGAAATTTTTCACCGGCGGCCCGTGTTCTTCCTGCTTACCGAGAGGTAAATCGTACGGCTTTATTTGGCACTATTCGGGAATGCGGAAACACATTGCGTTCGATGCGCAAGACCCTTGATCACGATCCAATTCGATTTGAGAGGACAGAAGAGGCACCATGAACTTCAGACTCAAGACTGCTGCCGCAGGACTGCTCGCGGCCACTCTCGTTGTTTCCTTCGCCTACGCCAGCGACCCAACTCCGCCGGCAAAGAAGCACGCTGCAACCAAGAAAGCCAAGACGCCTGCGGGACCAACCGTCGAGCAACAAATTCAGGATATGCGCAAGGAGTTCCAGGGACAGATCGACGGCCTGAAGAGCAACCTCGCTGACAAGGATGTCCAACTGAAGCAGGCGCAGCAGTCCGCGGCCGACGCACAAGCTGCCGCCGCTAAGGCTCAGGCCGCCGCCGACGCGCAGCAGCAGGCCACCACGGAAAACACCGCCGCCGTTTCCACGCTCCAGAGTTCCGTGGCCGACATCAAGAACGTGAACGCAACGGTCGTCTCCTCCATCACCGACGAAACCGCGGCAATCAAAAAGTCTATCGCCAACCCCGATGCTCTCAACTTCAAGGGCATTACGATTTCGCCCACCGGCAGCTTCCTGGCCGCTGAAACCGTTTGGCGTCAGGGCGCCACCGGCGGCGACATCAACACGCCGTTCACCGGCGTTCCGCTGGCAAACTCTGACGCTTCAAAACTGTCCGAATTCTTCGGATCAGGCCGTCAGTCCCGTCTCGCTCTGAAGGCTGTAGGCAAATTGCCCAGCATGACTCTGACCGGCTACTACGAAATGGACTGGCTCAGCGCCGGCGTCACATCAAACAACAATCAAAGCAACAGCTACACGATTCGTCAGCGCCAGTTGTGGGCCGATGCGATGTTACACAACGGATGGGACTTCTCCGGCGGCCAGGGATGGTCGCTCGTTGCCGAGACAACCTCAGGCCTCACCAGAGGATCCGAAATCCTTCCCGCCGCAATCGATGCGCAGTACGTAGCCGGCTTCGCCTGGGCCCGCCAGTACAGCTTCCGCGTCTCCAAGAACATCGGCAAGAAGTTCTTCCTCGGCGTTTCAGCAGAAAATCCCGAGACTCTCAACGCCTCAGGGCAGAACCTGCCGAGCAATTATGTGTTCGGTTCTACCGGAACCGGCGGCGGTCTCTACAACCTCAATGCCAACTACTCCTTTAACTACGCCCCTGACCTCGTTGTCAAAGCGGCCTTCGAGCCCGGCTGGGGACATTGGGAACTGTTCGGCATCCAGCGCACCTTCCGCGACCGCATCTATCCCAACGCACCTTTTGCCACAGGCGCCTACAACGACAAAGAGACCGGCGCCGGAATCGGTGGTGGCTTCCGTGCTCCGCTGGCCAACAAAAAGCTTTCCGTTGGCCTGAAAGGACTGTGGGGCCAGGGCGTTGGCCGCTACGGCTCCTCCACCATCGCCGATGTTACCGTGCGCCCGAATGGCCAGCTCTCGCCGCTCCATGGCTTCTCGGCCATCAGCACCATCGAAGTCAACCCCAACCCGCGCACCAGCATCTACTTCAACTACGGCGCGGACTACATTGACCGCGACTATGTGCTCAACGGGACAACGCAAGTTGGTTACGGTACCCGCAGCGTAAACATGTCGGGCTGCGCCACTGAGACCCAGACCGCCACTGCAGGCGCCGGTGGCGCCGCGGCCACCGCCCCGGCCAATTGCGGCGGCAGCAACAAGGACGTCCAGGAGTTCACTGCCGGCTACTGGTATAACCTCTACAACGGCCCCAAGGGCCGTCTTCGCCAGGGCTTCCAATACGCATGGTTCGAACGTGACCTCTGGTCCGGCGCGGGTGGCACCACCAACCCGGGCGGCGGCGCCCACGGCACCGACAGCATGGTATGGACCTCGCTCCGCTACTACCTGCCCTAAACCACGGGCGTTCGAGCACGGCACCAAACAGAAGGGGCAGCCCGCATCGCGGACTGCCCCTTCTGTTTTGCCTGCGCAAGATTTACTCTGCGGCTTCTACGCCCTTGGTCTGCGCCACGGTCCAGTCCGG
>CAYQOQ010000244.1:0-5248 GCA_964419175.1 uncultured Occallatibacter sp.
ATCTCGTACCGCCCAAAACACTGTCCGCTATGCCTTCATGAATAATGCAGGCTAGACGACTACATGGTTTTTGATAACAACGAAGAACGGGCGATCCAGTTCTTCAAGGAGCTTGTCTTTAGCCATTACAAGTCAGAAGATACCGGAGCTAGTCAAGGCTCCCCAAAACCGGAATTCTTGACCGCCGACCAACTGATCCAAGCAGCGTTCACTCAGCACAACGCGTTTGAGGATTTCGTAAAATCCGCCGAAGGCGTGCCTAGGGATGCATTCAATGTTCTTTCGATTGCAGCGCAAAGGGGGATCGGCGAGAGGATCTCAATCCCAACGATTCGTATCGCTGCAAGGACGTGGTATCAGCGGGACAAGGAGGCTGCTATTCGGGCGAATGCCGATGCCCAGGACCTCTTGAACTGGATCATTGACGAGGTGATCGCCCACAGAAAGGCGAGAGCTTTTCTTCTCAGAACGAACACTCGACATCCATTGATCGATGCGCTTTTCGACGCGAGATTATTACACGTTGTGAAAAAGAGCATTTCTGGACAAGAAGAAGTCGGCGTTCGATATGACGCTTATAAGCTTGACTATGGATGCTATGTAGATTTGCTAGCGACGAAAGCCGCACCCTCCGGGCTTTTCGAAGCAGAGGTTTCCCCCGAGGAGGCCGAAGCTGAGAACGCGACTGGTGCCGCCAACGTGCTCGTTCCGAATGACGATTACAGAGCTATTAGACGAGCAATTCTTGACCTACGTGTATTTGAAAACAGATTTAAAGGATCTGAGCCGTCCCCTACGACTAGGCAGCTAAGCAATCAATAACGACACAAGCAGTTCCACGCATATAGAAACATGCCGAACCGCAAGCGATTTTGTTACTGTTGAGCCATGGCTCAAACTGCGGATCTCCCCATTGAAAACTCGATTGATCTTGAATCTCTTGCTGCTGACGTTGTTGCGCGGGCTGTGAGGGCTGGGGCTTCGGACGCCGAGGCGGTTGTGCGCGAGGGCGACGAGTTCAGCGTGAGTGTGCGCATGGGCGCGGTGGAGACGCTGAAGGAGTCGGGGTCGCGGGGGCTGGGGCTGCGGGTGTTTGACGGTCGGCGGTCGGCTTCGGCGTCTACGAGCGATTTGACGGCAGACGGGATTCGGCAGCTTGTGGAAGGGGCGATGGCGCTGGTGAAGGTGACCGAAGAAGACCCCTTTACGGGGCTGCCGGAGGCGGGGGAGTTCGGCACACTGGGCGGCGATCTGCATCTCTACTACGATGATGTCTATTCTCTGGAAGGGCCGGAGCGGATCGAGTGGGCACGGCGGGCCGAGGCCGCGGCGCTGGCCGCCGACCCGCGGATTACCAACTCCGACGGGGGCAGCTTTGACGCGGCGACGGGGCGGATGGTACTGGCCAACTCGCGCGGCTTTCTAGGCGGCTACCGGACCAGCTATGCGGGCGTGTCGGCGGCGCCCTTGGCGATGGATACGAATGGGCAGATGCAGCGGGATGGCTGGTGGTCGAGCGCTCGGAGTTTTGCGCATTTGGAATCGCCGGAGGCTGTGGGCGCGGAGGCTGCGCGGCGAACGCTGCGGCGGTTGGGGGCGCGGCGGGTCGAGACGCAGCGGGTGCCGATTGTGTTTGCGCCGGAGGTGGCGCGGTCGCTGATTGGGAGCGTGTTTGAAGCCGCATCGGGCGACTCGATCTGGAGGGGCGCGTCGTTTTTGGCGGGGAAGCTGGTGGCGCAGATTGGCACGCACAATCTGACCATTGTGGACGACAACACGATGATGCTGCCGACGGGGGCGGGCGGCTTTGGGACGTCGCCCTTTGATGGCGAGGGGCTAGCTTCGCGGCGGACGGTGGTGGTGGAAGAAGGCGTGTTGCGCAGCTATCTGCTGAACACTTATACGGCGCGGAAGCTGGGGATGAAGTCGACGCACAATGCTTCGCGGGGACTGGCGGGGACGCCGGGGATCGGGTGCGGGAATCTGTATCTTGAGCCGGGAACGCTTGCGCCGGAAGACATTATTCGCGATGTGCAGGCGGGGCTTTATGTGACGAGTTTGATGGGGTTCGGGACGAATATTGTGACCGGCGACTACTCGAGGGGGGCGACGGGGTTGTGGATTGAGAACGGGCAACTGACGCACGCCGTGGAAGAGGTGACGATTGCCGGCAACCTGGCCGAGATGCTGATGAACGTGACGGCGATCGGCGACGACCTTGTGTTTCGCGGGGCGGTGGCATCGCCGACGCTACGGATTGACGGGATGACGGTGGCGGGAGCCTGAACGGCGAGCGGGGTTAGCCGGATTAGCGGGGCTCAACAGGCTGCGGAAAAAGGCATTGATTTGAAGGAAGAGCCCGGAAAGCATCCCTCAGGGGCTAAAGCCCTCGTTGATTTTGCGGCAGTTATGGCACGACTGAAGTCGTGCCCTTTCAAAACAGCGGCTCAACCAGAGTTTTTCCGCAGCCTGTCAAGCCCGTGTTAGCAAGTCAGCGGCGTACGGCGTGGATAAGCGGAGTTTGGACGGCATGGACGAAATGGACCAGGGCGGAGCGGCGGGGGCGATGGAAAAGATTGCCTTTGACCCGGCTAACCCCAAAGCCGCGCTGACGCAACTGCCGCACAAGGCTGCGGTGTTTGCGCTCTATGGCGCGGAAGCGCACGCGGAGCCGTACATTGGACGGACGCCGAATCTGAAGGCGCGGCTGGAACGGCTGCTGCAACCCTCGGCCAAACATCCGCGGCGGCTGCAACTGGCTGGAAGGGTTCGGCGGATTGAGTGGCGGCTTACGGGTTCGGAATTCGAGTCGCTGCTGCTTCAGTTTGAACTGCTGGAAGGAATTTACGGGGCGAAGTGCCTGGAGCGGATGCACCTGCGCGCGCCGGCGTTTGTGCGGTTTCTGGCCGGGAATCCCTATCCGCGTGTCGTGGTGACGCACAGGCCCAGCCAAAGGGAGGCGGATTGGGCTTATGGGCCGTTTGCATCGCGGGCCGCTGCTGAGCGCTATGTGGATGAGGCGCTGAAGCTGTTTCTGCTGCGGCGGTGCACGGAAGATCTGGAGCCCAATCCGAGCCATCCGGGGTGCGTGTATTCCGAGATGAAGATGTGTTTGGCGCCCTGCTACCAGGGCTGCACGGACGAGCGCTACGGCGAGGAGGCGGCGGCGGTCGAGAGCTTTCTGGCGACGCGCGGCGAGAGCCGGCTGGTGACGCTGCGGACGGAGCGGGAGCGGGCATCGGCTGATCTGGAGTTTGAGGCGGCGGCGGCTCTCCATGCGCAGGTGCAGCGGCTGGAAGCCGTGCGCGCGCTGGCAAGCGAGCTGGTGCGGCCGCTGAGCCAGTTGCGGGCGGTGATTCTGCAGGTCTCGGCCAACCCGGAGGAGGTGGCCGTTTTTCTGTTTGAGAACGGGCGGCTGCGGGGGCCGGCCGGGTTTTCAACAATGGGGATGCGGATTCAGAATGAGCAGTCGGGGTCGACGTCGCTGTTTGCGCAGCCTTTGGCGGTTGAGGCGGTGGTGGAAGAGGCAGGGATCAGGGATCAGGGGGCAGGGATCAGTACAGACAGCAATACGGGTCCCGCAAAGATTGCGCGGGGGATGCTGGAGGCGCGGATGGATGCGGCGCTGGAGTCGCTCAGAGAGCCTTCCGGCGCGCCTTCGGCGACGGTCAGGCAGGCTCACCTGGCGCTGCTCAAGCGGTGGTATTACCGGCCTGAGGCGCGGCGGCCGGGGGAGATCTTCTTTCCGGATGCGGAGGGGCGCTGGCCGGTGAAGGCGATGCTGCGCGCGGTGGGACGGGTGTTCGCGAGCCAGTTCAAAGTGGCGGCTCCGGCGGCGTAGACTCCCGGACTGCGTGATTTCGTACGTTGAATTTATGCGATCCCTGGTCCGAAAATCCGGACCAGGGGCACCCGCAGTTGGTACGACGACAAGCGGTCAAAGGCCTTGTTTTTCACCGCGAATCGCAGACCGGCACGCGCCGCCGCTGATACACTGACGGGGCAAGGAGTTACGTTAAAAACCTATGGTTGAGCTGTTGCCTTCGATTCTGTCGGCCGATTTTGCCCATCTGGCGGATGATGTTGCTGCTGCCGAGCGCGGCGGCGGCACGGTGATCCACGTGGACGTGATGGACGGGCATTTTGTGCCCAACATTACGCTGGGACCGCCGGTGGTGAAAAGCCTGCGCAAGGCGACCAAACTGCCGCTGGATTGCCACCTGATGATCGAGAACCCGAACGACTACATCGCCGACTTTGCAGCGGCGGGGGCTGACTGGCTGAGCGTTCACTACGAGGCCTGCCCGCACCTGCACCGGTCGCTGGAGCTGATTGCCAACCACGGCATGAAGCCGGGGGTGGTGCTGAATCCGGCGACGCGGGTCGACCTGATTATCGACATTTTGCCCATGGTTCACCACGTGCTGATCATGAGCGTGAATCCGGGGTTTGGCGGGCAGAAGTTTATTCCCTTTTCGCTGGACAAGATCGGGCGCCTGGTCGAATTGCGCCGGGAACTGGGGCTGGCATTTAGAATCGAAGTGGACGGTGGCGTGGCTCACGAGACGGTGGCCGAGATCGTCCAAGCAGGAGCGGAGCTTTTGGTTGCCGGCAATGCGGTCTTCGGCGGGGGATATCCCGAACATGAAGCGCGTTCGTTGCTGGCGGCGGCCCGCGCGGCAGCGGGGGAGCAATAAGGCAGTGGCCGGCTTTTCCCGCGACGTGAATGAGTAAGATTTTTTTGGAAATCAGCTTTGATAAGGTGGAGGACCCGCGGATGGGCCGCCGCCCAAATGAGGTGGTATGAACGGGTTGTCGAAGAAGATTGCCGCGGTGACGCTGGCCGTTCTGTTTTTGGGCGCGGTATCGGCCCAGGCCAGGGAAAAGAAGCCCAAGCATAAAAAGCACGTGGATCTGAGCGCCAACCCGCTCGGTAATGTGGCCTCGAAACAGCCGGACAAGGAGCTCTACGACAAGGCCATGCTGGCCTTGAAGAAGGGCCGCTTTGACGTGGCGCGGCTCGATCTGCAGACGCTGCTGAATACGTATCCCGACTCGGAATACCGGATGCGCGCCAAGCTGTCAGTGGGCGATAGCTGGTTCAAGGAAGGCGGCACGGCGGCTCTGACGCAGGCCGAGGCCGAGTACAACGATTTCATCACCTTCTTCCCGGATGCTCCCGAGGCCGCCGAGGCCAAGATGAAGGTGGGCGACATCTACTACCAGCAGATGGAGAAGCCCGACCGCG
>CAYQOQ010000245.1:0-5191 GCA_964419175.1 uncultured Occallatibacter sp.
ACCGATTTACTCCGCCGAGAATCTCGCCGCCAACTCGATCCAGTTCATCGGCTATGTCGTGTGTCAACGGGAATACGAACGCGGTGTCAATGCTCTGAAATGGAATGTTCAGCCACGGGCCGTTATAGAACGCAACAAGCTGTGCCTGCGCGGCCTTGGTTTTGAAATTCATGATGATGTGTTCCGCGAGGGCGTTCTTTCTGCGGATTTTGAGCACAGCGAAAAGCTGGCTGAAATGGCTCTTGGTGAATTTGGAATCGACGGTGAGCCGGAGTTGAGCGCGCTTCTCTGGGGGAGAAACAACTCTGCGCTTCGGTCGGGTTGTGGCTTTCTTCGCAGCGGGCAAGTGGTTTCCTTGTTCAGATATAACTTACAACATATATATATGCGTTGGGAAGGTCATACTCCAATCGATTGTGCCCAAAGAACTTCGCTTGAAAGAAGCGCCAAAGGGAAATGGTGGATTCATTGCATGGAAGTAAGGGAAGCCGAATGAACCGCAACAAATCTAACCGTGGGGAGAGGAAGGGAGAAAAGAAGGTCGGCAAGGGATTTGCGGCGGTCGTCACAGGGTATGGCAAGGTCGGTATCAGGCACCGCCCGTCATTGCCTGGGGCGCAGGCGCAAGCCGGCGACGCTACCGCTGATCTAAATCTGAATACAATAGCTTGTAGGACATGGCCGGCTTGAGCAACACTCAAATGCAGGGAAACGATGAGCATTTTCGTGAAACGACGATTTTGCTTGACGGAGCATCCCAGAAGTGGGATAAATAATGACACGGAAACCTGTACCGGGTGAAAAGCCTCTCTACTGGATTGGATCGTCACTCAAGGACATCTCTCGATTTCCACCCGAGGTTCAACGCACTGCCGGTTTCGCTCTCAGCGCGGCTCAATACGGCGGGAAGCATCCGTCCGCGAAACCTTGGAAGGGCGAAGGGCCGGGAGTTCTGGAGGTCGTTAAAAACCATGACGGAGACACGTACAGGGCGCTCTATACCGTTCGCTTTGCGAATGCAGTCTATGTCCTGCACGCGTTTCAGAAAAAATCGCCGCATGGAATTGCGACCAGGCAATCCGACGTTGCTTTGGTCAAAGAGCGTTTGAAGTTGGCACAACAGGATTACGAGGAAAGATATGGCTAACGGCATCACAGAACAGGTCATCCGCAGCAGCGGCAACGTTTTCGCCGATATGGGTCTGCCAGATGCGGCGGAACTCGATACCAAGGCACGGCTGGGAGCCGCCTTGAACCTGATTGTCGAGCGGCAGCGGCTTACCCAGGCGGAGATTGCAACCGCGCTCGGCATCAACCAACCTAAGGTCTCTGCACTCCTGCATTACAAGCTGGAAGGCTTTTCCGTCGAGCGCCTGATGCACTTTCTGGTGGCGCTCGGCCAGGACGTGGAGATCGTCGTCAAGCCCAAGCCTCATTCCCGCTTCGCCCGCATTGCCGTCAAAGCCGCCTGATTCCGCAAGCATCATTCCGTCAACTTGCTCTGAATAGCCCTCTCGCTGCGCTCGTTCTGAAGGTAGACGCATCCCTAAGGCTGACGGCTTAGGGCGGCTGGTGTCCACCTCGAACAATACTGGAACAACTTCGGACCAAGTACGAGCAAGTTCGAGGGCTGCTCGATTGCGTTCGAATGTCGATTCGTCACTGGACGCGCTACAATATGGCGCATGGAGAAATCCCAAGCCCCAATCACCCGCGACCTTTTTGCGGAATTCTACGTCGCGGGGCTTCTCGCCGACGCTGGTTGGCACATCTACTTTCCGAAGCGCGATTATGGGTTTGACTTCATCGCGACCAAACGCGTCAGTGACCACATTATTATTCGACCGGTCCAAGTCAAAGGTCTGTATCCTACCGCATCGAAGACGAAGAAAGCGATCTACGGCTACACCGGCACGATCACTCAAATACATCCGGACATGGTACTCGCAATTACGTTTTTCGATACGACTCACCAACCTTCCCCGCTCTTCACAGCTTTCCTTCCACACAGTCAAATTCGAAAAGGTACTAAGCCCCAGCAGTATCGCGCCTATCCCGCTTCGTTCCGTAATGGCAGGGCAGAAAAGCGTCGCGACTTTCGGCATTTCTTCGATGCGGATGGGTTAAAGCTAATGGAGACGGAAGACTTTCCCAAGAGCGAAATCGAAAAGCCCAACAAAGGGGCAAAGATGGAAGCGGAGAAATATGCGTAAACCGCCACTCCCGAAAGCCGAGTTGGTCAAGAAAACTGCCTCAAAAATCTACTCCTACGTCGTTGAGCATGACAATGGGCACGCTCCCAACCCCTATTTTGGATTTTGCACGCTTTGTCGGTGCAAATATAGAAGCCGGCCCACTGGCCGGAAGAATATTGTTGAACTGGCCGAAGAGGGAGATTGGATTATAGGTACTGGGGGAGCAAGTGATCGAAGCGCAAAACATGGGAAGCTCGTATACGCAATGCGGGTGGACGAAAAGATCACGCGGGGCGAGTATTTCGAGGACATCCGGTTTGGAGCGAAGAAGCGCGCGACGAATGGAGCCTACGAACGGACTCGCGGGGACAACGAGTGGCCCAAGAGCGAATTTGAAAGAGACGAGCAATTCGCTTTAATCTCGTGGCATTTCTATTACTTTGGGGCAAAGGCTATCGACATTCCAGAGCGATTTAGACACTTGGAAAAGAAAGGGCCTGGGTTTCGTAGCCATTTCGATCAGACGGACATTGACCAATTTCTCCGATGGCTAGCGAGACGACCTAGGCTGGGGAAGCAAGGAGAGCCATGTTACCGGGAACTGCCAAAAGAGATGACAAAATGCGGGTCGTCCTGCTGAGAGTCGGGATCGACACCGGATGTGGGGGAATTCACGGCCCGCTCTTCGCGGATGGTTCATTCGAATTCATCCCAATTCCTGACCGCTTTCGAGGTAAAGGCATTGACAAGAGGACCTACTCAAGCACTCCTGGAAAAGACGGACGTAGTCTCGCCTATTACTTTCCGAAAGCTCGTCGGGAGAGGATGTCCTGTCAATCCCTACATTTCGATCCTGAGTTTGATACGTTCACATATGGCGACCCGACTCTTCCGAAGGCGTCATTGCGCCGATTGGATGGAGGGAACTTGTTAGTGTTTTACGCTGGACTCAAGGGTTGGGATTTTGACTGCCTGCCAGCTCTATACATCATCGGTTTCTTCGAAGTTGCTTGGGCAGGGCTGGCCAATTCTTTTAGCCGTGCAGAGTTGGCGGGGATATTCCAGAATAATTTTCACGTCATGCACCAGGATATCTTCGAAGACCAGCAGGACCGTCTCGTTTTGGTGAAAGGAAGCGCGAACAGCCGACTTTTAAGTAAGGCGGTTAAGATCAGTGCACTAGGAACGGACAGAAATGGGCGCGCCCTCCACAGACTTGCACCAGATATGCAAGCGGTCTTTGGTGGATTCGCAGGCAACACTAGCATCCAGCGCAGTCCCCCGAGGTGGGTCGCACCTGAGTTTACCGAGCGCGCAGCTAGCTTTGTTTTGGGGCTTAGGTAGAGCGGGTGGGAGAAGCTAGATCCGCCGCTTTCGCTCAATAAAGTCCATACTTGGAGGACATCTTGGTCCTATTTCTCATCGGGGCAGGTTTCAATATCGATGCCGGATCGCATAGTGCGTCCAATGGTCATGATTTCCGCTATCCCCTCATAAATGATGTTGCTCGCCTATGCTTCGACTTTGAACTCAGCAATATTCCCCACGGTAAGTCCATCGAAGACCTCTTTGCCGATGCCCAGGGTAGTTCCAATAGTGAGCCGATGAAGCGCCTCACGGACATCCTCATGGATGCCGATCACTACATAGCTGGACCCCTTGCTCAATCTGGCGGATCGACTTGCTACTCGCAATTGTTTGACAGATTTGTAGGATCGAGTTACCTGACGTTCAATTACGATTCGTTACTTGAGATATTGTTGCTTCGGAGGAAACAGTGGTTTCCTGACGAAGGATTTGGCGTCCCAGCGCAGACCTCTTTGCAATTCGGCGTTACCGTACCCGCTGACCAAGAATCCGCATCGAAGGTTCTTCATCTCCATGGCAGCATGTGTCTGAATTTCACCGAATTCGATATACTGGGTAACCCTGCCGACGATACGGCATGGCTTGATCTGTCCGCACCAACGCGATTCATGTTCGATCCCGGTTGCCTCAGCGATTACTTTTGGCCATACCTCCGCGTTGCGCCGAGTCTCCATTACCAGCCGGCTAACTGCCGAGTGATCGCGCCTGTTCCAAATAAAGGTCCGCTCCTCACACAGAAGTTTTCCGAAGCGATATACGAAAGGGCACGTGCCTTGACAGTGGTATCTGGAACGTTGATTTCAATCGGATACAGCTTCAATAGCCATGACCGCCAATCCTACGATCCGATTCTGCATGCCCTGATAAAGTCGCAGAATCGAAGGTTAGTTATCGTTTCGCCCGATGCGATGGGGTCGGCTCAGAGAATTGGAGCACAGTATCCCGGCCTACATATCGACGCCGTTCCAAAGACATTCAAGGAGTGGGCCGTAAGTTGCTTTCGCTACTGAAATAGGCCCGCTCTCCACCTTTCGGTTTTCTTCCCGCCCGGCTACGCTCTCGCTTCGTGCCTAAAGTAGATCCTTCCCACCCCGACGGTCCAGCGCAGCTTGCGCAGTTGCCTGATCGAAAGGCGGGAATTTGATCGGGTTCCCCAGCCAGATCTTGATACTTGACGGCTCCCGACCCCATTCCGAGGTACGCTTCTTCTATAATCAATCCGGCCCAAGAATTGAAAAAGTAAACTGCCAACAGCCGACCAGAACCAATGGATACTTGCGCTTGCGGAAACCCGGCCAATCTCAACGGCACCACGTGTCGAAGGTGTGACGCGCTCCATGAACTCGGTCTTAAGGCAGGCGCGACTGATGCGGAAGTCAAAGCCGCTCACCGTTTGTATGTGAAGGCCTGGCACCCAGACCGTTTTCCCGGCGACGAGAAGTCAAAAATTGCAGCGCAGGAAAAACTGAAGTCCATCAACTCTGCATACGAATTCCTCAGCTCTCCGTCGTCGAAGAATGGTCAACCGTACCGGCCAAAAGCCGCTACTCCCCCCGCACGGCATCAAGAGCCGACCCAGCAGAACCAGAACTCGGCAAAGCAGTCTCCGCCAGCCGGAGGACGCAGCC
>CAYQOQ010000246.1:0-5185 GCA_964419175.1 uncultured Occallatibacter sp.
GCGCACACGGAAACACCGGCGGCTCCGGCGGCGGCGGCAAGCGCTCCGTCCGCGGGACAGGAAAATGCTCCCCCCTCGGGAAACTCCACGCCTCCGGCGGATCAGGTTCTACAGCCCACCGCCACCGGACAGAACTAGGTTTCTGACCGCTTGTTGTCATACCAACTGCGGGTGCCCAAGGTCCCGCTTTTGGGACCTGGGAAAGGTGCAAGCTCCAGCTTGCGGCTACCCGCAATCAAGCGTGTGTTCATTAGTGAAGTGCGCTTCCTTCAAGTCTTCCCGGCTTTCATGCCGTAATTATTCCAACGGTCCTGCGTCGCACGCGGCAGAAGCATGAACAGGGTTGCAGCGAGCGGCGGCATCACCCGGCAGGGCAACAACATAGTGTCCTGGCCACCGCGCAGGCTCATTGACTGGGTAGTCGGTACTCAATATCTGTGCTCCGCTCGACATCATGGCGTCGCGGCGGGCAGTCGAGTTCGTTCGAGCTTCGTTGGTGTCGGCGTCGGTGCGGGTGCGAACCAGGTAGCCTTTACGGACGAGGTCGGCAATATCTGGCTCCGGGCCGTCATTGCGTTCGATGAAGGCGGCGTCGGGCTCGCCGGGTGTAGCGTTGGTGAACAGAACCCGGCCGCGAAGCGAGGGATGTCCGGCCAGATAAGTGGGACCGACGGGGCGCTGGTCCATCAGGAAGATTACCTTGCCACGGGCGCTCTCGAGCGTAGGCCAGTTACCGGCAAGGACAGCCTCGTTAAGCGTGTCGTAGTGGCCGCGAACGTCGTCGGGAGTAATGATTTCATTGGGCGGAAAGACGAAGCGAATCTCGGCATCGAGTGCGTCGAAGGTGCTGGATGTGAATGGCTCGGGCTCGATTACTTGAGCCGGCCGGCGAGGCTTGCCTTCTTTGGTCTCCACGAGAATGAAGATGGGGATATGGTTTGGATGCGCATGCGACCACTGTCGCACTTGTTCAAGGCAGGCTATGAAAGGTTGGCAGGTGCTGCGGTAATCGACATCCTGCATATGCATCACCTTGAAGCCGGGCTTGGCCATTACGCCGTCTGAATCGAAGTCGGGATCGGGCGGTAGTTGAGCGGCGGCAACCATCGCCGTGCCGGACGGATGTGCGTACCGGCCGCCCTTGCTGTCAGCGAAGACATCGAGTTCGATCTGGCGAACGCCGCTGTCGAATTGCTGGGCAAGCGGCTGGTGTTGGTAGTCCAGGCCGTTGAATGCATGAGGGTTCTTTTCCTGCCACAGCTTGGCCGCGCTTGGGGCAAAGCCGGCGTGATAGCTGTTATGTGTACCGATAACCTGAATCTGATTGATGCGCAGTTGATCTCCATGCTGGGCGCACGCTGGCAAGGCATTCAATACGCAGAAGAGAGAGAAGGGAAGCAGCGCGGACTTGCTGGAAATCATCAAAACTCCTAATCATACGCACTTATAGACGGATGTACGGCTTGCTGTAATGAGTCGACCAATCGACCAGGTTTTCATTCAGAAAGCGCCAGGTGCAGTGTTCGCGGTCGACCTGAATCAGCATGTAGGCGTTGGGGTCGTAGCGCGTGGATGCGATTGTATAGTGTTGTGGCCCGTAGGTGTGCGCAAAGTCCACCCACTTGTGGTAATGGCCTGAGACAACAAGCTGAATGGTTTCCTTGTATTTGCGCAACAGCGGATGCAATCCATAATCGGAAAACTCAGTGGGAGCGACGAACCATAACGGATAGTGGATAAAAACGAAAGTCGGCTTGTGCTGCTGCAACTGCGCTTCAAGCCAGTTGAGCTGCACCTGCCCAAGCGATCCAAGAGTACGGTCGATGGCTGTGGAACTGGGGCTCCAGGTCGCGCCGAGGAAGTTATTCAACTGGATAAACTTGTATCCCTTGTGCTCGATGGCGTAGTAGGGCTTCGTCGCGAATTTGGCTTCGAAAAGCCTATGGCTCATCTCACGCGATACGGTGGGTACGGCGTAATCGTGATTGCCGAAGCCTACATGTACCGGAATCTTGAAGCCGTCGGTCAAGGCCTTGGCGTTGTCGAGCCGGGTCTTATTCTTGGAATAGAAATCGTAGTCGGTGGAGGGGTAATTATGAAAATAGTCACCCACCAGGAAAACCTGCTCGATGGGCGGATCGAGGCTGTTGATCAGCGTGCGCGCCGAGGCAAGGTTAGCCGCGGAGTGTTGCAGGCTCTCCGTGTCCAACGCGTTGCTCTCCTGGCCATGATAGAAGTCATCGATAACATGCGTATCCGCGATGACGGCGAAGTAGAAGTAGCGACTGCCTATTGAGGAGGATGCCTCACGCGCCCATAATGAGCGCGTGAGGGATGAGCCAAGAACACCGGCTGAAAGTAAGCCGAACTGCCGGCGAGTGATGGACATCGTTTCAATCCTCCTGTTCATCGTGAGCTCCTTGGTTTAGAAGCTCAGCTTGAGCGCCAGTTGGATCTGGCGCGGTGGGAAGAACGACGTGATGGCGCCATATCCGCCGTCGGAACGGTTGGAGTCCGGGTTGTTGTAATTCACCGCGTTGAGAGCGTTGAATGCTTCACACCGGAAATCCAGGTTGGAGGCTTCGTTCCAGAGCGGAAATGCCTTATGCAAACCGGCATTCATCTGATAGAACGCGTTGTCGCGGAGCGAGTTTCTGCCCGCATTGCCGTAGGGTTGCGCCACGTTGGTGGGAATGGTGACAGCCGCGGAGCTGAGATAACCCGTCAGCGAGGTGGCAGTCTTTACCCAAGAACCGCGCGGCGATTTAGGGTTGCCGTTAACATTGGGCCGATAGTTGAGCAGGTCGCTCACATCCAACTGCGACGGCTCGGAGTAGATCAGATTGATGGGCGCTCCGCTGGTTGCCGTATTGATCAGGGTAAACTGCCAGCCGCCGGCCGCAGTTTGCATGGCGCGGTTGGCGCTTCCACCCCAGCGGCGGCCGCGGCCATAGGGCAGGTCCCAGATTGCGGTTAAAGTATCGTTGAGCGGTTGGTTGTAGGCTGACTGTCCGCGCTCACCCCTGAGGTTCGCCAAGTTCACCCGCGAGTTATCGCTGTTGGGTGTATCGAGATGGCCCGATGCGTTGTCGATGTCTCTGGAGTAGGAGAAGGAGTTGAGCAGGTAAAGACCGTTCGCATAACGGTGCTCGACCCTGGCCTGCAAGCCGTGGTAGATAAGCATGCCCAGATTGGCCGTTCCTTCAATTCCGGTGAATCCAACGATGGGGCGGCGATTCAGCAGCGATACGCAGCCGGTGGTTGTCCATGAACTCGTGGTTGTGTTGTAGGAGCAAGTGGGCGAGGCAACATTGGGTGGCGCTTGGTTAATATCGTCAAGCACCCAGATCTTGACTCCGTGCTCGCCAACGTAAGAGATATCGATGAGAGTGCCCTCGTTAAGCTTCCGTTGCAAGCCGAAGTGCCAGGCCTGTACATAGCCGGTAGTGACGTTCTTTGGGATGTAGCGAGTCTGGGCTAGAGCCGTACTAAAGCCGGCAGCACTGACGAAGTTCACGCCGTAGCCCTGCATTGTCGGGCTGAAGCACGAGTTTGTTTGCACATTAACCGCGCAGATCGGGCTAGCGACCGACTGCGTGATCGAGGAATTGACAATATACGGTCCGTTGTAGGCCAGCAGGTTTTCGCCGCCCTCGCGATTGAACTGAATGTAGTTGACCCCATATCCGCCGCGAATGACGGTCTTGTCGTTCCATCCGTAAGAGAAACCTACGCGCGGAGCAAAATCTTTCGTCGGCATGTTGACCATCGCGCGGTTGGATAGCGAACCGGAGCTGGCCTGCACCAGCGCACCGGTAGTAATACCGAGATAGGGAGCCTGAGATGAAGTACCGCTAGGAGGAACGAAATTCGCCAGATGGTTTCCACTTACCCACTGCGGTGTAACCAGCTCATAGCGCAGTCCGGCGTTCACCGTGAGCTTGTTGGAAACCTTCCAATCGTCCTGCACATAGAAGAAGTTCATCATCTGGTGATAGTTGACAATGACAAAATTGTTCAGCGTATAGCTGTTTCGAGCGCCTACCAGAAAATCGGTAAGGTACGCGGCTTCCTTGATGCCGGCGTCGCTGTTGCTGGTATAGGCGCCGGCGTTGGCGTTGGATGCACCGGAACTGAAGCCGCCGCCGTAATTGTCGTTTCCATAGGTCGGGTTGAAGTCGTCGATCTCGGTATTGATGGCCTGGTACTCGTAGCCAACCTTGATGCTGTTGTGGCCCTTGATGAACGTGTAGTTGACCTTGGGATCGATTGCAAAGGGGTTCTGAAACTGCGGGTTGCTGCTCTGCGAGCCAAACTGCGAGAAGGATGAGACGTTCTGGTCGTTCAGCGAGCGCGAGATCAAAGGATCGGTGGGCAGGCCCGGGATACCTGCCTGCACAATCAGGCTGGGCAGACCGAGACCATAGGGTGTTTTGCCGCCCAGGGTCCAGGTAAAGCCGACGCGCGCGTCGATGATCGAGTTCTGACTGAACAGGAAGGTGTAGCCTGCCGCGATCTGCTTGTTGTAGTCGTGAAGAGTGCCGTTTGCGTTTCCGCCCGCCGCACCGGTAAGCGGCTCGGCGTCCATGATGTTGCCATGGTGCCAGCTCCAGCGGAAGAAGGCTGTTGTGCGCGGATTCAGGAAGAAGTCGAAGCGCGCGTCGGTTTTGTTATCGGTAAAGTCAGCCTTGGGTACGTTCACCAGGTTGTTGGAGAATGCTCCCGCGACATTGGGGGTCGGCAGATCCGGAATCACCAGCTTTGCCAGCGCGTTCCAATCCGATTGAGGAACCACGCCGTTGGCGTAGACAGCGCCCGTCAGAGGATTGTGTAACGAAACAGGATTGCCCAGGGTGTCCGTGAAGATGCCCTGGCGTTGATTGGCATTGGGGACAGTCGACGCGGCGTACTGGCCCTGAACCTGGCGATTGCCTTCGAAATCGCCAAAATAGAAGATCTTACCCCTCATGAAATAAGGCACCGGGCCGCCGATGGCGCCGCCGAACTGGTTTTTAACCAATACAGGCTTCACCGATTTTCCCGTCAGGATGTTGGTCGGCGGGGTAAACGGTCCAATCGCGTTGAAGTCCGTGTTGCGGGCGTACTCCCAAAGCTTGCCGTGAATCTTGCTTGTTCCGCTATTGATGCTCACGTTAAAAACGGCGCCAGCGGAGCGTCCATACTC